>CAMCXM010000038.1 GCA_945883425.1 Spirosoma fluviale | reverse complement strand
ATATTGGTGTTGCCGTTGCAGTAGAAGAAGGACTCCTGGTTCCGGTTGTCCGCTTTGCCGATACAAAATCGCTTTCTGCTATTGGTGCCGAGGTGAAAGATCTGGGTACACGGGCAAAAAACAAGCAGCTTCAGCCATCAGACTGGGAGGGAAGTACGTTCACCATCAGCAATCTGGGTATGTTTGGCATCGATGAATTTACGGCCATTATCAATCCACCGGATGCCTGTATTTTGGCCGTCGGCGGAATTAAAGAAACCGTCATTGTAAAAGATGGCCAGTTCAAAGCATCCAACGTGATGAAGGCTACCCTGAGTTGCGATCATCGTGTCGTTGATGGGGCAGTCGGTTCTGCTTTCCTTCAGACGCTTAAAGGATTACTGGAAGATCCTGTGCGTATTCTGGCTTGATTTTCAAGAGAGATTTTCAAAAAGTCTTAGGGTCTTCTCTCAAAACAACAAATAAAAAAAGGTCGGTTCTCACCGGCCTTTTTTGTTGACGTTTCTTTTGGTTAGCCGATTCTTTCAGTCAGCCAATAACCACCGATCGATATTTCTTTAAAACAAAAAAACCGGCCTTTGTGAAAAGACCGGTTCTGTTTTAAATGGTTTTATGAATTGCTTATTTGTAGCCGATGGCAAATGCCACACAACAGCTGCTGCTCTTCATATCGGCGGACGGTATCTTAAATTCAATGGTGAAATCACCACTTTTCTGAGCTACGAAATCGTAGAATTTAACGCTTTTGTCAGACTTGTTGGAGAACAACAGATTATGGTCTGTGTCGTAAATGGCGAATTCGACCACGTCAGAGAATCCCTGACAAAGGTTAAGAACTCTGTAGCTTTCCTGTGAGTACACAGAGAAGGCTGCTTCAACTACATTTTTCTTTGCCCCAAATGCAGTCAAAGGTTTAAATGCAGCTGATTCAAAAATGTAGGTGCCGAGTCCTTCTTTACATAATTTCTTAATGGTCTTGTCGCTGCATTGTGCGAAGACAGACTGACCGAAGGATGCAATGGCTATCGTGAGAATAAAGAATATCTTTTTCATGTCTTTGATGCGGATTAATTATCGTTTACTCGGTCATTTCTCAGTTTTTCCACTTTGCTCACCAGTTTCTTAAACTCTTCCTCATGGGTAGTGGTGTTCTCAGAGTTTAACACATCCAGGCTTGTTTTGATATCAGACAAACTGGTAATCAGCGCACCAAATTCCTGCTTATCATCGTACTCTTTAAGAAGAGCAATCAGCTTACCAAGAGAATTGTTCTGGTCGAGAAGACGCTTCAGAATATCCGGATTGCGTTTATTCTTTAACATTTGTGTGGCGATGTAGGCACTTTCGATCCACGCACCGGCAAATGAAAGATAGGCAATGTCAAGGCGGGAGGTCTGCTTGAGCAGGATATCCGATTCCATTGACATGGTGGCCATCAGCGTAACGAGTGAATCTTTGTTGCCAATGTTCTGCTCGAAACGGGGAACCATGTTGGTCGACTCAAAGATACTGGTCAGATTGAGACCATCCGTGAGCGTTTTCACCGCTTTGAAATATGAAATGGCTTCCTGGCTCTGGTCATTGAATGTACAATAAGCAAGGTCAGTAGTGTACATACCCAAATTGATGGACTTACTGTACGGCGACATATACTTGGAAGAGTTGGCCGCAGGGTTGGTAATTCCGCTGATGTACTTCAGGCCGGCTCTCTGGAAAATCCGTGCAACGTGAATGGGTGAGGGAAGACTTTGGATGAAGTCCTGCGTTTTCGTTTCGGCCTCGGCATCCCGGGCGGTCATCGAAGAGTCTGCTCCGGTGGAATCAAGTCCGGATGTGTCCTTGTCGGTGTTTTGATTACACCCGAAAGCCACACTGAGAATTATCCCGGCTGTGGCCAATCGACTTTTGAAGTTCATGTGTTTCAAATACAGTTTAATAAAAACAATTTCTGAGAATGCAAGGCAGTACAGTGTTGCATGCCTTGTTGGGCAAATGTAAAGTCAATTCTTATTCATAAATCAATGGTCCTCAAAGGCCTTCCTGAAAATGATGTAATAAATACAGGCTAAAAAAACCATTTGTACAGGATTAGGGCATGATTGAATGCATAGCTATTCGTATATATGCGGTCTGATAACAGGTATCACCATCCATCGAATGAACAGTTACCTTTTATGATTATCAGCCATTTAAGTAAAATAACGGAATTTAAAAACAGCGCATTAATGGCACAAAATCCACATCCGCCAATCAGTCAGGAAGAAGAAGATAAAATCAAGCGGGCTTTCCAGAATAAAGGCTGGAATGAAATCAAGATCGAAGACTCCTGGGTCATTTTTAGAGTCATGTCTGAATTTGTCAAAGGATTCGATACACTCAGTAAAATCGGACCTTGTGTTTCTATTTTTGGATCGGCACGTACTAAAAACTCCAATAAGTACTATCTGATGGCTGAAGAAATTGCAGGCAAGCTGGTAAAACATGGATACGGTGTGATCACCGGTGGTGGTCCGGGCATAATGGAAGCCGGAAACAAAGGCGCTTATGAGGCCGGAGGAAAATCAGTGGGTCTCAACATCGAACTGCCCTTTGAGCAGTTCAACAATATTTACATTGATAAAGACAAGCTCATCAATTTCGATTACTTTTTTGTTCGAAAGGTGATGTTCATCAAATATGCACAGGGTTTTGTGGTGATGCCAGGAGGTATGGGAACGTTGGATGAACTATTCGAAGCCCTTACTCTTATTCAAACCAAGAAAATCGGTCGCTTCCCAATTGTTCTGGTGGGCTCTCATTATTGGAATGGTCTTATGCAATGGATCAAAGACGTGATGCTGGGTCAGGAGCAAAACATCAATCCGGAAGATCTGGATCTGGTTAACATCGTCGATACTGCTGATGAAGCAGTGAAGGTGATCGATGACTTCTATTCCAAATATCTGTTGCAGCCAAACTTCTGATCGTTTGAAATTCCCCGGTTTGCCTTTTTTTGAAAGGATCAGGACAAATAATCTGCTGATCATTTGCCTTCTGATCACGTATGGCTGTGCACAGCCGGAGAAGAAAGGGATTGGGGATGTATACATTCCGGAAGTACTCACCTTTGCGGGCGACACCATTCCCATTCAGGATCCGGATATCCGCGAACGACTTGAAAAAGAAATCCTGATCAATCAGCACTGGACTTCCAGTACATCGCTGTGGATAAAAAAATCGGGTCGGTGGTCACCGATGATCGACAGCATTCTGAAGAAAAATCAGATACCGGAAGACTTCAAATATCTGGTCGCCATTGAAAGTGGTTTTGACAATGTGACCTCTAATAAAGGTGCGGTCGGTTTCTGGCAACTGATGGAGCCCACTGCCCGGGAGTTTGGTCTTCGCATCGACGAAGAGGCAGATGAGCGACTTAATCCGGAAAAATCGACAGAGGCTGCCTGTAAACTGATCGCACGTGGAAAATCGGTCTTTGGAAAATGGCCGGAGACGGCGGTTTCCTACAACATCGGCATCACCGGTTTGAAATCTGTGATGGCCGGACAATACACGGATTCGTTTTATGATCTTCTGATCAACCCCGAATCCGGACGGTATCTTTTTCGGATTCTGGCTGCTAAACTCATCCTTTCGATGCCCGACAAATATGGATATTCCAATCTGGCGCCTTATGAAAGGTTCACTTTCCGGGAACAGGTCATTTCTGAAACCATAGCTGATCTGCCATACTGGTGCCGGCAAAATGGGTTTTCATACAAATGTTTCCGGATTTTGAATCCATGGATACGAACCAACCGAATCAGGTTTGTGGATAGTTTGGGTCCTGTGAAAGTAAAAATTCCAACCAACTGCACCCAGTTTACACAATTGCCCAGGCCCGAGCTACCGCAACCAGACTCGGTTGCCAGACAGACAGACAATGTTTTCCGGAATCTGGTGAATCAGAAGGATATAAAAAGCCTTAAAGAGGAAGCTTTACCAAAACCGACCGAAACAGAATTTCACGAAATAGGACCTGGCGAAAATCTGGGATTGATTGTCCGAAAGTATGACCTTTCTTTAGCAGACCTTTTCCGTCTCAATCCCGGATTGGAAAAACGGCAGAATAAAATTCAGAAAGGGCAGAAGCTCCGAATCCGGGAAGAATCAAAGTAATTCCCGAAGAAAGTCGAGTGTGTTGACACCATCGGCATAATCGTCAATGGCTGGTTTTTGTGCAGTCCCGAATGGAATGGATCCTGGAAACTGTCCTTGGTGAGACACCAGGCATTGAAGTTCACTTCGGTGCCCATCGACCATGGCTTTGGCTTCGTCCAACGTTTTGTACACTTCATAATTTACAACAGCCGGAGGAGTAAACAGCGATTTTTGATGACGGAGCATCAGGATATCATTGTCCAGAAACGGATCTCCATTCATCAGAAAAATTGATTTATGGTAGATGGCATTGTTCTGAAACTTATGATGGTCTGTCAAATACCTGTATTTTTCAAGGGCCTTGTAAAAGGGTTCAAAATCATAATCTTCAGGTACCAGCAATTTCGAAACACTCCGGCACCCCATACCATAATACTGCATCACATCGTCGCAGAGCAGAGAAAGCTCTTCTTCGGTTTCAAATCCATAAATAAAACCGAGAGAGGAACGGGAGCCACGAATCAGGCGGGGTTTGGTCCGAAAGTAATAATCAAAGTGGGCGGCTGTGGCTTTGCTTCCTGTTGCAATAAGTGCGTCTACATCATTTAGCCTTTCTGCTTTTATAAAATAGGGTCCCGCCTCAGGGTATTTCTCAACCAATAACCCAATCAGCTGACTGATTAAAACATCATCGGATTGGGATGGTTTGTAAACGGAAATGTGACCGGTTGCAAAAACAGCCATCAGATCGTGCCATCCGACCAGTGGTATATTTCCGGCAAGAATCAGTCCGATTTGTTTCGGGTTCGGATTTTCCGGGAAATTCGTAAGCCAGTCTGAAAGCACTTTTTCTTCAAGCCAGGTTCCGATGGCCTGAAGAGATATTTTTGAAAACTCAGGGGTAAAAAATCCATTTTTCTGCCTTGCCCGTTCCAGTACATTTTCCCAACCAGAATCGGTTTGAATCTGATGACCAAGCCAGGAAAGGGCAGCGATGCGTTCCATTTTATTCATGCCCGGCAAAAGTAAGTCATTTCCTACGTCCAGCCTTTGGTTTTCCGGATTTGGATTTGTGTAAACTGGATTTTTTGCTCAAGCTTGCACTGCAATGAAGTACCAGATTGAAACCGGCGGAAAAAAATCTGCAATTGAAAGAAAAGGGGACTCTTTTCAATTCAACAATGAAGAGGTGAAACTTGATTTTCACTCCCTTAACACCGACACCAGTGTTGTCAGTATTGGAGGCGAAATGTTCACTGTCCGCCTGATGGAAGTTTCGGAAGACAGAAAAAAGGTAACGGCCCTCGTGAATGGAAAAAAAGCAGAATTGTCGATTCGGTCAGAAACCGATTTACTGCTTGAAAAAATGGGTGTGGGTGGTTCCTCTCAGGCTTCTGCCAAGAAAATTAAAGCACCCATGCCGGGATTGATTGTGAAAGTACTGGTCGAAATCGGAGAAGAAGTTGAAAAAGGCCAGGTGCTTCTGAATTTTGAGGCAATGAAAATGGAGAACCAGTTGAAGTCTCCGGGTGCCGGTAAAGTCAAATCCATTTCGGTAGGAAAAGGAGACAAGGTAGAGAAAGGCCAGGTTCTGGTTGAAATGGAGTAAACCGGTTAATCACAGTTTTTCACCTTCACACCCATCGCCTGAATTCCGTACAAGCTGTCTTTGCGCATATAATGCCGCAATTTTATTTTGTACAATCCTTGATCTTTCAACCTGACATTTTTCAGAAAGTACGCATCAAGAAAAATACGTTTGCCAGTACCGGTTCCGATCGGTTTTCCTACCCCGGGTTCGAAAAGAAACAGGTTGTCTTTCGAAATAATGAGCGTGTCGTTTTTCGGCCCAATGAGCCAGTATTTCAACCAGATATTTTCAAAAGAATATTCCGGACCATACTGAACCTGATACAAAAGATCCACTTGTTCATCAGGTGAATGAGTTTTAAATTCGAATTCGAGATACTGGTCCTGTGCCCAGCGTTGATTCACCAGACTCCGGATGCGTACAGGAAATGAATGGTCCTGACAGGAGAACAAAAAGGAACAAACCACAAGGTTTGCCAGAGCAAAGAGTCGCATTTTTCCTGGTGACAAATGATTCATTCCAAACATTTTCAAAGATGGTGACGAGACGGATTATGAATACCAATTCCAACCGGATCGCAAAATTCAACAAGTTTTCGAATCGGTGAGATATAGTTGCAATTTTTTCTCTGCTTAAGGTGCACCACTCGAAAGTAGGTGTGCCTTCAGAGTAAAGACTCGAGTATCTCGAACGGGCATCATGGGATGATATTCTGCTTTTCTCCACTATGGCCGAAGACTGTTCCGCGGGCAAGCAAATTTGCCATATGAAATTCTAGTTATAGAATTTTTCCACTTTACCGAAATGGTGGTTTCTGTCCTGAAGTTGAACGTCACCAACAAGGTTCATGTCCTTGAAACCAGCTCGTTACTTAATTCTTTGGAGTCTTTGGTGAGTGGTAAATATGGTTGGTTCAGCGATCAATTTTCATGTTAAATCAAACAGTTCGACTCATTTTTTTTAGGAATTAGTCTTTTGATTCTACATTGCACAATTAAACAACCAAGAAGGTTCAAGATGAGAAAAGTTTTATTTTTAGGATTGGCCGCATCGTGCATGCTGTCTACTGCTCAGGCGGGTAACGGGAACAACCCGAAACGAGTTCCGCTGCTAAAGCCTGTTCCTTTTGTTACATATGCCCAAAAGCTTGAGAAAGCTCAGAAAGCAGAAGCAAGAGCGAACGCTACCACAAAGAAACCTGTTACTTTTTCGAACAGCAAAAGATCAGGTGGTTCCAATTCCGTTCAGGCTACCACTGTAGTGTACTCTGATTTAGGTACATCCATCAATCCGTTTACTGTAATTACAGCTGGTCGTAATTGTGTAGGTGTTGCTCCTGCCATTAACACAGTTGCATTTTTCAGAAGAGCTGGTGATGCTGATCCAGGTGGTGTTACAGGTGCTCCTGGTAACAAACTGGTTTACGATTTGAATACAAAAGGTGGAGCCGAAGGTTTCTGGCAGATTTCAAAAGGACCGTTGTTTTCAGACGATCTTTTTGTTGATGCGCCAAACTATGATGCTGGTTCATCGAACTATGCACCACGTTATCCACAAGGTGCACTCTGGAGCCCGGCTGGTAACACAGATACTGCACAGGCATATGCTTTTGGAGTTGCAGCCGTTCTGGATGGTACCAACGGAACATGGGGAGGTCTGGGCAGAGGCTGGCAAGGACTGGCATCTAATTCGCCAGCAAAAACCAATCTATGGTCGTCACCTGATCCACTTCACTACATTTCAGAAGGAATGGAAGTAACATCTACCGGATCCATTTTTGCTGTAAATGCAGAAAGAGATGCCAGTGGAACAGGTGTTGCTTTTACCGATAAAATCACCATTTATCGTTACAACTTCAACAATGGTAACTTTGACAGCACCATAACCTACGTTCCATTTTCAAATGAAGGCGGAGAATATGCAACGGTTGTCGGAAGTAGCCAAATTGCTTTCGGTCCGGACGGACAAACCGGATACCTTGCCGTATCTGCTGCAAACAACGAATTCGATTCAACTGCGACTTTCCTCCCATACATTGCCAAAACAACGGATGGTGGAAATTCATGGTCAAATCTGAAATTGCTTCCGATTAACAAAAGATGGAACGAACAGGCTTCTCCTGAAAAAGATGCGTTCCGTGATCAACTTCTGGTTGGAAACAGAGTTAAGTTTACAGAATCAAGCATCATTCCAACCACCTACGATGATCCATATGGTCACTTTGTTGATTATCTGGTAAATGATATGGAACTTACTGTAGACAAAGACAATTATGCTCACGTATTTGCTTCTATAGCCGTTAGTGGTTTCGGAGATACCCTGAACGCAACCTTCCCAGGAGGAATCACTTATTATCCAGGATACGGATCATGGAATATTGATCTTTACATCAACAACATGGACAGTGCTGCCCGTGGCATTTTAATCAACCAAAACGTAACCTTAAACGGATGTTGGGGTGATTGCGCTGGTACTGAAAACTTCAAAGAAGCCAATCGTCCGCAAATCAGCCGTTCTGCTGATGGATCTGTGATTGTTTTCAGCTGGTATGATACCGACACAACTGCATATCCTCAGTTGGATCCTGACAATAACAACTCAAACCCAGATCTTTGGATCCGCACCATGCGTGTTGGAAATCCAGGACAGTTCTTCCTGAACGACAAGCCAAGAAACATTACCAAAGGATCTGATAAAGATGGTTTGGCTGTTCTTGGAAATGCAGCTCCAACCTTGTTAAATACTGCAAATGGTTACGGCCTGGCTTCTGTCATTGTAGCTTTGAGTGATTTCGTTGCCACAACCTCTCCATGGCCGATTCAGCACCTTTATGTAGGTGGTGTAAATGTTCCATCTGCAGCAGCTGTGGATTCATTTCCGGAAGCAGTAGGACAAGGAAAAATCATCCTTGAAACAAATGCTCAGGTTTCTGCCAAAAAAGTGTTCAACATGGACATGAGCGTGATGCCAAATCCATCCAAAGGATTTATGACGGCCCACCTTTCTGTTGAAAAAGCAGGAATGGCAAACATCCGTGTGATCAACTCAATCGGACAAACCGTTCAGAACATCTCAATGAATCTTCCAAAAGGTGATATCAATGTTCCTCTTCAGTTGAGTCAACTGGCGAAAGGCGTGTACACCATTCAGGTTCAAATGGAAAATCAAACCGGAACAAAACGAATTATCAAAGACTAATTCGAATCTGGTTTAACCACTTAGACGCCTCGGAATTAAGTTTCCGGGGCGTTTTTGTTTTTAGAGTATGGGAATAAAAAAAGTCCTGTTTTGCAACAGGACTTTTTTGCGGAGAGAGCGGGATTCGAACCCGCGGTACAGTTACCCGTACGACAGTTTAGCAAACTGTTCCTTTCGGCCTCTCAGGCATCTCTCCGAATGGGTGGCAAAAGTAAGCCTAACCTTTAAATTTCAAAAGCGAAATATGGTTCCGGACAAAATATCTTTTCTTTACTTGTCTTTATTGCACGAAAAAACCGTCATCAAACTTGAACCACTCGCTCTATGGCCTGATCGGCTATCCTTTGGGTCATTCCTTTTCCAAATCCTATTTCACGAAGAAATTTGAAAATGAAGGGATTTGGGATTGCTCATATGATGTATTTCCCATTCCCGATATCAGTCTTCTTCCGGAGCTCATTGTTCAGCATCCAATCCTGAAGGGTCTGAATGTGACGATTCCCTATAAAGAGTCCGTCATTCCATATCTGGATTCACTCGATCCTCAAGCAATGAGAATAGGGGCTGTCAACGTGTTAAAAATCGACAAGGATGGAAAACTGCATGGCTACAATTCCGATTATGCCGGATTTGCTGCCACACTTCTTAGCCTGAAACCTATACACGACTGGAACAAAATGAAGGCCCTCGTCTTTGGAACCGGCGGAAGTTCGAAAGCGATTGTTGCCTGTCTGCAAGACTTTGGTGTTGATTACAGGACGGTATCGAGAACGGCCTTAAGCGATCAATTGACATATGACGATATCGGATCTGACACATTGAATGAGCATACTCTCCTCATTCACTGTACTCCGCTTGGTATGCATCCCAATACGGAAACCTGTATTCCGATTGCGTACAATTCTTTGTCTGAAAAACACATCGCGATCGATCTGGTCTACAACCCGGAAGAAACTTTGTTTATGAAAAAAGTGAAAGAGCAGGGCGGAACCGCTGTGAATGGACTGACTATGCTGCATGCGCAAGCGGAAAAGGCCTGGGAAATCTGGAATTCCTGAGAATTAGTGAATAAACTTTTGAAGGATGTCGGGGCCTGAATGTTCCGAAGTGATGAACTGATGATGTTGAAAAACTGGTGCTTTGATGCCGGTTCCGAAAACCACATCTGATTTGAAAACGAAGGCCTCGTCCCACAGACCGGCATCGATGAACGATTGCAACAGCCGGCTTCCACCTTCGATGAACAAAGATTGGATTCCGTCCTTTTGGAGATGGTCTAAAACATCTGCAAGAGTAAACCCTAACGGGTTGAGTCGTTTGAAATGAAGATGGCCTGTTGATTCATCTTTGACTTGATTGAGAACCCAGGTTTCGGAAGTTGGGTCAGAAAAAACACGGAGGTGAGTTGGAAGTGTGAGATCTGGATCGAGTACAATACGGACGGGACTTTTCCCCTTCCAGCCACGAACAGTAAGCATGGGGTCGTCGGTTCGCAATGTTCCGGAACCCACCAGAATGGCCTGGTGTTCAGCTCGCCAACTATGAACCCGAAGCCGGCTTTCAACAGAACTGATCCATTTGGAGCTGCCGTCTTCCCGGGCGATGAAACCATCCGAAGTTTGTGCCCATTTCAGCGTGATGAATGGCCTTTTCTTAATGAAAGAGGTAAAGAAAAATCGGTTGAGTTGGGCACCCTCCTTTTCAAGAATCCCCGTCTGAACTTCGATGCCGGCGGACCTAAGTTTCTCGATACCCTTTCCTGCGACCAATGGATTGGGATCGGTGTTGCAAATGACCACACGGGGAATTCCTTTGGCAACGAGAAGATCGGCGCAGGGAGGCGTTTTGCCGAAATGGCTGCAGGGTTCGAGCGTTACATATGCGGTGCTTTCTCTGAGCCAGTCTTCATTGTGAACAGACCGGATAGCATTCACTTCCGCGTGGGGACCGCCAAAATACGGATGCCAGCCCTCTCCGATGATGCCATGTTCCGGATGAACCAGGACACAACCCACCAACGGATTGGGTGCCACCTTGCCTTCTCCCAGTCTGGCGATCTGAAGGGCACGCCGCATGAACAACACATCGGGTGAGGCTTGCATTTTTTATTTAAAACGGGCAATTCATTGGAACGAGGTGATTATGAGAATTACCCCGTCAAGAGCCGACTATCATTTCTTTGCTTTCTTCTCCCGTTTTTCCGCTTGTTTTTCCTTGGTGGTTTTCACTGGTTTCTTTTTGGTTTCCTTTTTTGCGTCCTGGCTTTTTGACATGTCAAATGAAGTTTAAATAGGACGGAATTTTAACCAAATTTTCTGAATTGAAGCAGGAATATTTCATTTCTGAACTGGCTTTGGCTTGTTGTAAGTTCAATAAAAAAGATACTGGTGCTAGTCAACTGCCTGACTATTTTATAGGAAGCATCCAGTTTTGAATGCCTACTTTTGAACCCAATCAAAAATACCATGCAGCAAATCCGTATTCTTCAGGACCGGGTCCGACCTTTTCTTCAACGTCATTCCTGGGTTTTTTCCGGAGCAGTGGCGGGTTACTCAAATCCAGACTCGGTAGGAGTGGTGGAAGTAATCGACGAAGAAGATCAGGTGATTGGATATGGATTTTCGGATCCGGAAAGTCAGATTGTGTGCCGCATATTTCATTTCGGTGCCAAACCCGAGAAGGGCTTCAATCTGGCCTACTGGAAATGGAAATTTGAATCGGCGATGGCATTGCGAAAATCGCTTGTGATGTCAGACCAAACCGACACCTACCGACTGCTGCATGCAGAGGGAGACGAATTTCCAGGTTTGATTGTGGATGTATATGGAGGCAAAACAGCCATCGTGCACACGCTCATCGATGCGACCGGACAATGGATCGAAACCTGGGTGAAGGTTTTGCAGGGACTTGGTTTCGAATCGGTTTATCATAAACATGGTCACGACAAAAACGGCAAATGGGTTTTGGGGAATCCAGGTTCGGAAATCGTGGCAACGGAACACGGAATGAAGTTTTTCGTGGATGTGGAGAAGGGACAGAAAACGGGATTTTTCATTGATCAACGGGAGAACCGGGCCATGATGGGGCAGTTTTGCAAAGGGAAAAAAGTGCTGAATGCCTTTGCGTTTACCGGCGGATTTTCGGTGTATGCACTGGCCAATGGAGCCAAAGAAGTGGTGAGTCTGGATATTTCGAAAGATGCCTGTGAAATGGCGGACCGGAATGCGTTGCTCAACAATCCCAAGGAAACCCGGCATTCGTCCGTTGCCGCCGATTGTTTTGAATACCTGAAGGAAATGTCAGCCGATTTTGATGTGATCATTCTGGACCCGCCAGCGTTTGCCAAGAACAAAACGGCAGTTGACAAGGCGGCCCGTGGTTACAAAGAGATCAATATGACAGCGATGAAAAAGATCGCGAAAGGCGGCATTCTGGCTACATTTTCCTGTTCGCAGCACGTCGATACCAACCTTTTCCGGAAGATTGTTTTCGGAGCAGCGGTCGATTCCGGACGGCAGGTTCGGGTAATCGGCCATTTTCACCAGCCGGCTGACCATCCGACCAGTATCTTTCATCCGGAAGGAGAATACCTCAAGGGCCTTTTGCTGGTAGTGGATTGATACAAAATGCTGGAACCGGTTTCGGTTTCAGTTTTTTGTTTTCATTTTTGCCGCATGATTGAAATACTGCACCAGGCGCTGGATTTTTTCCTGCACCTCGACAAACACCTCAACAACATCGTTTGCGAATACGGAACGCTGACCTATCTGATTCTTTTTCTGATTGTTTTTGTGGAAACCGGACTGGTGGTGATGCCGCTACTGCCCGGCGATTCTCTCCTTTTTGCGGTGGGTGCTTTGGCGTCGACGGCAACCGATTGCCCGGGGCAAGGTCAGGAAGGTTTGAATATTCTAATTGTGATTCCACTTTTGATTGCAGCTGCCTTGCTGGGCGATAACGTCAATTATTTTATCGGCAAAACATTTGGGACACAGATCGCCAAACGGGAGAAGATCTTGTTTTTCAAACGTGAATATCTTACCCGGACCGAAGAATTTTACACCCGTCATGGAGGGCAGACCGTGATCATTGCACGCTTTGTTCCAATTGTGCGGACCCTCGCTCCATTTGTGGCCGGAGCCGGAAGCATGAATTACCGGAAGTACATTACCTTCTGCATCATCGGAGCCCTTCTTTGGGTGGTGGGCATTTCGATGCTGGGCTATTTATTCGGGCAAATTCCGATTATCAAAAACAACTTTGAGATCGTGGTTCTGGCCATTATCGGGTTTTCTGTGTTGCCGATTGTCCTTCAGTTTTTCAAGAAAAAGCCAGCCTGATTTCAAGCTGGCTTTCTGATTTATTCGAATCTCTGGTGCAGCGGTTCCGTTAAACCCGTTTTATGCATTGGAAATTTACACAGGATGCTAACTTTTTGATTTTCTTTTTCTTGCAACCTCTTCCGTAGTTTCTCCGGAGGAGAAACGAAAGATGTGAAAATCAAAAAGTTCCACATCTATTGCATAATATGGGTTAAACCCGTTTGTTTTTCAGTGAGGGATGGAAGGGGCCTGGCCCGACGAAGGAGGGCCGCAGCGAAGCGAAGCCCCGCACAGCCCGACGGCGACGAAGGAGCCGGCACTGCCAGCAACCAAACCACCCGTATTATTCTTTCGGAAGCCACCCGATATGCAACGCCTTGATTCCGATTTTTTGACGGCCCCAAACCCCGAAGGGTATTTTTTAAATGTGAATCAAGGCTTTAAAAGCATATTGAATTATCCGGGATGAATTTACAAACTCAATAAATCTTTGAATTTGACGGCCTGACGGCGTGAGACTTCCACTTTTTCGCCTCCCCGGAGTTTCACCAGAATACCGCCTGAAAAGTAGGGCTCGATGGTTTCGATCATGCGGAGGTTGATGATGTGCTTGCGGTTGGCACGGAAGAAAATCTGCGGATCGAGTCTTTCTTCCAGTGCGTTTAATGAGCGGAGAATGAGCGGTTTGTTGCTCTCGAAATAAATGCGGACGTAGTTGCCGATGGACTCGAAAAGACGCACGTTGCTGAGGCGGATGAACCAGTATTTGTTTCCGTCTTTGACAAAGACCTGGTCGTTTTCGGAGAACACTTTCTGGTTTGGATTGCTTTCGGCACCTTCCGATTTCTGGTCTTCTTCCAGCTTTTTGATTGCCTGGTCGAGCCGGTTGGTTTCGATGGGTTTGAGCAGATAATCAATGGCATCAAAATCGAATGCCTTTAAGGCGTACTCGTCGTATGCAGTTGTAAAAATGACATCCGGCGCCACGCTGTCGTCAAGGGCTTCGAGCACTTCGAAACCCGATTTCCCTGGCATCTGAATATCAAGAAAAACAAGTTCCGGACGGAGCTGATTGATTTTGGTGATGGCTTCTTCACCATTGGTGGCCTCGTCGATGATTTCGATCTGAGGATACACATCCAGTAAGCGCCGCAATTCGTTGCGGGCCAGGCGTTCGTCGTCTACGATAATGGTTCTCATTTGCTTGGAATTGGAATTTTAATGATGGCCGAAACTACTTCCGGGCCGGATTGAACGATGGAAAATAAGTCTGGTTTGTTGTAGATAAGTTCTAATCGATGCAGAGTATTGAGGATGCCGAATCCATCGGAATCGGTTCCCGCCAATGTGCCGGTGTTGTCGATGCGGATTTCGGCGAAACCTTTTTCCATACGGCTGCTGATGGCGATGTTTCCACCATCCACCCGTTTGGAAAGGCCATGTTTCACCGCATTTTCAACCAGAGTCTGGATCATCATCGGAGGCACCTGGATGGAGAACGTGTTGGGGTCAAGGTCATTTGAAAACCGCAGCCTCTCCTCGAAACGAATTTTCTCAAGGTTGAGGTAATCGTTCACGGTTTTGAGTTCTTCGGAAAAGGGAATGGTCCGGGCTCTGTCAGAAAGGAGGGAGTTCCGGAGAATATTCGACAACTGCGTAATGGCTGATTTTGCTTTGATTGGATCTTCGTCGACCAGTGATCGGATGCCATTGAGGGCATTGAATACAAAATGCGGATTGAGCTGCGACTTCAGTTTGTTGAGTTCAAACTCTTTGAGGGCATTTTCCCATTTCAGGCGTTCGATTTCTTCGCGACGGTACCGGCTGAAAAAGGCGATGGCAAAGTAGATGACCGACCATAAAAGGAATAGCGTCATGTAATTGACCACCAAAAGACTGATGTCTTCCCAGCCCAGTTCGTTCAGGTCGAGACCAAACCATCCGGTGATGAGGAGCGTGGTGGCTACATACAGGGCCGACATCAGGAAATTGCTGAACAGAACCACCGCTACCAGTTTGGGCAGCGGATATTCGATCCACGCATTTCGCTTGAAAATAATCCGGAAAAAATGAGTGAGACCAAAGGCTACAACGCAGAGTGAAATATTGGAAATGATTTCATTCTGAGGTAGTTCGTGAGGCGTTCGGTAGAGGTAGGAAAACACCGACATAGCCAGGCCATAGCCTCCCCAGCCAATGAACTGGCAGAGATAATAGATCCTGGTTTTGTTCGGAAGTTTCTGTATCGCCATGGTTAGTTGGGATTTAAAAGTCCCTCAATGTGTCGACAACTAAGCCAGTAAAATGGAATAGCGGCCTATATGTTACGTAAAAGGTGAATTACGACTATAAAGTTGGGATGAAAAGGAAATATCTCCCTTACTTTGGAGGCCGTAACCAATCAGGCCTCAGAGAAATCAAATGCCTTCCATTCAATCGCTTTGTGTCATAGACGACGATATGATTTACCAGTTTGCTGTGAAGCTCAACCTGAAGCAGCTGCAACTGGCCAATTCGGTTCAGTGTTTCTCAAACGGAGAACAGGCGAAATTGTACATGATGGAAAACGCTCAAAAGCCGGAAGCTCTTCCGGATGTGATTTTGCTCGACATCAATATGCCAATTATGGACGGCTGGGATTTTCTGGAATGGTTTAAAGAATTCAAAGTCAACATGTCGAAAGCAATCCCGATTTTTATGGTGAGCAGCAGCATCGACTGGCGGGATATTGAAAAAGCGAAGAGCTATAAAGAGGTGGTTGACTACATGTCCAAACCATTGACAGACGGTAACTTTTTCGAAATCATCCATCGGCTGGGGGCCTGAAACCAATTTTTTTGAACGAATCGAAATCGATCCTGAGCGACTGGAAATCGAATGCCAATCGCGATTTCAGCCGGAATAAGATCTTCCTGAAACGCATTTCCCGTTCATTGCCAGCCATTTCTACATTGCAGAAAGCACACGAAGAAGTGTTTGAAAAGATGGATTGTCTCGAATGCGGGAACTGCTGTAAGTCGTCATCTCCTGTTTTTAACCGGACGGACATCAATCGGATTTCATCTTTTGTGGGAATGAAACCGGGCGTTTTTGAGGCGACCTATCTGGTGGCGGATTCGGACGGGGATTTCATTCCAAAATCAAAACCCTGTCCTTTTCTTGAACCGGATAACACTTGTCGGGTTTATGAACTACGTCCGAAAAGCTGCCGTGGTTATCCACACACCGATAGCAAGGAAGGTTGGGAACGACATGCTTTGCTGGCTGGGAATACCGTTTATTGTCCGGCGGCATACCGTATTGTGAGCCAGATCCGGGCATTGACCGGAAACTGATCAGACTTTGAGGATGTTGATGGTAAAAAGAATATCCAGCAGTAAAACGGTCAGACCAAAAAACAGAAAGTAGAAATACTTGTTGGCACCAATGTCGACCACCTGAACATCCCAGACTTCCCCTTCCACATTCTGGATGGCTTCGATCATGGATGATACTTCATTTTTCTCATTGGTGATTTCAAAATATCGTCCTCCGGTTTGACTGGCGATGTTTTTGAGGTCTTTTGGAACCAGTTTGGTCATGACTTCCACACCATTTTCATCTTCTATAAATCCTTCGTTTCCGTCCGGGATTTTGCTTCCGCCATACGTTCCCACACCTAAAGTGAAAACTTTCACTCCTTCCTTTTCCAGACTCGACACGGCATCATCGGTGTCTTCCCCAAAATCTTCCCCGTCGCTCACCAACAGAATCACTTTGGAGCTGATCTTTTTGGTGCTGGTCTGGTTTTCCCTGAATTTTTGCAGAGCCAGTTCCAGTGCTTTCCCGAAATCGGTTCCGTCTGCCGGAAGGACTTTTGAGTTCGCTGTTTCTAAAAGGAGTTCGAGGGCATTTTTGTCGTAAGTAAACGGGCAATACAGAAACGCTTCTCCTGAAAAAACGATGAGGGCGATTCTGTCGGCAGAAAAAGTTTCAAGGGCTTTTTTTAGCTCAAATTTTACTTTTTCCAGACGGCTGGGTTGAACATCGGTACAATTGACGGAGCGGGAAAGGTCGATGGCAAATACGATGTCTTTACCCACTGCTTTCACCTCTTTTTTCACCCCGCCAAAAGATGGTCCGAGAATACTGATCACCACCATCGCCAGGAAAAGGGAGCGAAGGATAAATTTTACCCAAAAGAGGGTGACGGATGATTGTAACCGACGGGCAATCAGAAATGTACGGATACCAAAACCAGCGTAAAGCAGGATGAAAAATCCCACGATCAGGTATTCGTATTGCCCTATTTGTGTAAACCAATTCATAGTTGCCTTTGCAAAAATGAACGGAAAATTTCATTCCATTCGTATTATCCCGGAATCTGAAGTGGTAATTGCCTTTCCGTCCGGCAGCATGTTGCCTGATCTGCGGAATTACTTTTCGGGAGGTTCGTGCTGATGGGAATTCAAAACCAACCTAAAAGGTTTGTATTCAGGACAAAATCCTCCAAAAAGTACGTCACTATAAATTCATAAATTTTTAAAGCAGCCTGATGTGGAAATGTATTTATTTCAATCCAACAAAAAATTCGATACCAATGGTTGCACATCAACTTCGTTACCAGGATAATTCGGGCTGGGATTATTCTATGATCCAGGGTGATCCGCTTGATTATCAGCTTATCATAGTGTTCGGTTCGAGAGAACTTCTGGGCAATGCCGGTTGGTTTCAGAGTTTAAGAAAAAAATTTCTAAAGTCGGATATTGTATCGGTCAGTACCAGTGGAAACATAATTGGTTCAGAAGTTTCAGACGATAGTCTTGTTGCTTCTTTGCTGTATTTTGGCAAAACGAAGGTAAAAACCACAATGACCAACATTTCCAGTCTGGAGAGTAGTCATGAAGCCGGCCGCATTCTGGGCTCAATTCTTCAGGATTCCCAACTACAGCATGTGATGGTGTTTTCTGAAGGAATCAAAGTAAATGGCAGTGAACTGGTTTCCGGGCTAAATGAAGTAATTCAGGTTCCTGTAACCGGCGGACTTGCCGGAGATGCAGCCCGTTTTGAAACAACGTTGGTAGGACTCAATAGTTTACCTGAATCCGGAAACATTGTTGGCATCGGTTTTTATGGTGAAAGTCTGAAGGTGGGATATGGCCATTTTGGAGGCTGGGACCCGTTTGGTCCAGAGCGGAGAGTTACAAAATCGGATCACAATATTCTCCATGAGCTGGACAATAAGTCTGCTCTGGAGTTGTATAAAACCTATCTGGGAGATAAAGCAAAGGAATTGCCGGGTTCGGCATTGTTGTTTCCTTTGGGAATGCGGTTGAAACCCAATGACCCCATTCTGACAAGAACCATTCTGACCATTAATCCGGATGGTGGGATGGTGTTTGCCGGTGACTTACCGGAAGGTGCGACGGTTCAGCTGATGAAGGCAAATTTTGAAAAGTTGATTGATGCATCTGCCACAGCCGCCGAACAAACGCTAAAAGTGGTTGGAGCTGATTCAGAATTTGCACTGTTGATTTCCTGCGTCGGACGAAAGTTGGTTTTAGGCCAGCGAATTGAGGAAGAGGTCGAAGCTGTTCGGGATGTGTTAGGAGAATTACCTATAATGAGCGGGTTTTATTCCTATGGTGAAATTTCAACTTTACTGGAAACGCCCAGTTGCGAACTTCATAACCAAACGATGACAATTACGGTTATGAAAGAAGATTAGGTTATTTCCCTAAATTATAGGTCATGTTTAATAAACTGCTGGAACGACAAATAAAACGGCATCTTAAAAATTCCGAGTTTGGAACTCAGGAATTTCAAGACCTGTTTCTGGCTATTTCTCAGGCATACGACCATCATGAAGAAGATCGTCAGCTGGTGGAAAGGTCTCTTGAACTTAGTTCGGCTGAGCTTACTGAAACCAACCGTTCGCTTCAGGAAGCCAATAAACTGATCGAACTTAAAAACAAGGATCTCATTTCCTCTCTGCAATATGCAAAACTGGTTCAGGATTCATTGCTGGCCAGAGAAAGTTCCATCCGGGAGATTTTTCCGGATTCTTTTATTTTCAATAAACCGAAAGACATTGTGAGCGGAGATTTTTTCTGGCTCTACAATACACCAAACGAAGCCTATCTGGCTACTGTAGATTGTACGGGACATGGCGTTCCCGGGGCATTTATGTCAGTCATCAGCTACAGGTATCTCAACCAGGCCGTCCGGGATCATGGGATTATGAAGCCTTCTGAAATTCTACATTACCTCAACGCCGAGATCAAATCTACCCTTAGCACCAAAGCCGATGATCCTGAGTCGAAAAATGCGTTGGATATTTCGTTGGTCCGAATGGATCGCCGGAAAAAAGTTCTCGAATTTTCAGGCGTTGGTCAGAAAATGATCATTTCCAGCTCTGGCGAATTGCAGGAAATCAAAGGAGACAATTACCACATCGGTCAGAATCTTGATACATCCGTCACACCCATCAGTTCCAGGGAGCTTGAAATGAAACCCGATTCTGTTTTGTACATGTTCAGCGATGGATATGCGGATCAGTTTGGTGGTCCAAGTGAAAAACGATTTGGCTCCGACCGATTTAAACAGTTGATTTCGTCCTTGGATGAACTCAGTTTTTCCCAAAGGAAAAAACGAGTAGAATCCACTTTTATGGAATGGAAAAACGGGTATGAGCAGGTTGATGATACACTCCTGATTGGTGTGAAAGCTCCCTGAATTCGAAGGGCTTCGGTTTGAAAATCAAAGGAAATCCATTTTGGCTCTATCTTTGCCGCCATTGAACGGTATGGCAAAGAAGGATATACGAAAAATCAAAACTAGTGAACTGAAGACCTGGCTGGAAGAGCAAGGAGAAAAAGCCTTCAGGGCTTCTCAGATTGAAGACTGGTTGTGGAAAAAAGGCATTACCCATTGGGATGAAATGGCCAATCTTTCCAAAGAACTTCGCCGGAAACTGGATGAAGAATTCGAAATCCGAAAACTGACCATTGCCACTTCCCAAAAAAGTGAGGACGGAACCGTTAAAGCTGCTTTCCGTCTGTACGATTCCAACATTGTGGAAGGTGTCTTGATTCCATCCGGCGAACGAATGACGGCCTGTATTTCGTCTCAGGTTGGTTGCTCACTCACCTGTAAATTTTGTGCCACCGGTTACATGGACCGGAAACGCAACCTGGATCCCGCTGAAATTTACGATCAGGCACGTGCCATCGCCCGGATTGCGGAAACCGAATTTGAGCATCCTCTCACCAATATTGTCATGATGGGAATGGGCGAACCTCTCCTCAATTACGCCAATGTGATGGAAGGAATCAACCGGATTATTTCACCGGAAGGAATGGGTTGGTCGCCCAAACGCATTACGCTTTCCACTGCCGGTATTGCCAAAATGATCAAAAAACTGGCCGACGATGAAGTGAGATTTAATCTGGCTTTGTCGCTTCATGCTGCTGATGATGAGAAGCGGAACCAGATTATGCCGATCAATGAAACCAACACTCTTTCTGCGTTGAAAGAAGCGCTTCGGTACTTTTACCAGAAAACAAAAAACCAGATCACCTTCGAATACATCGCCTTCCATGGCATCAACGAAAGCCAGGAAGACGCCGCCAAACTGGCGAAGTTTACTCTTTCGATCGGGGCTCCGATTAAAATCAACATCATCGAATACAATCCAATTGCGGAGGCCGACTTTGTGAATGCGCATGCAGACCGGCTGGATGCCTTCAAGGCTTATCTCGAAAGCAAACGACTGATTGTGAACATTCGCCGGAGTCGTGGAAAAGATATCGATGCCGCCTGCGGGCAACTGGCCAATAAGCAAAAACCAGCTGAGGCCTGATCTATTCCGGAAAAAGGCAGCCGTTTATTCCACCACAACCCGTTCGGTGAGGGATTTTCTTTTGCCTTTCACCGTTACAAAATAGGCGCCGGGTTTGGTGTTGGATACATTAAACCGGAAGCTGCTTCCCGCTGTCCCGCTGATCTTCATTTGCTGGAGAACGGTACCGTCCTTTTGATGGAGAGTTGCCTGAAACGGGCCCTTACCCACGGATTTCTCAAGTCCAAAATACACCAACTCACGGGCGGGATTAGGGAAAACGAGTAAGGGATTGTCTTTTTCTTTTCCAAGACGCGGATCGATCATACCGAGGATCAGATCCTGCTGTCCGGTTTTTGGAAAACCAAATGGCGGAAGTCGCCAGTCTTTCCCTGAAAGGGAGGCCACAAACATGATTTTGCCCAGACTCGAAGGAAGTAAGTGAACAACTGAATTATATCCATCCCCTCTTTGACGATAGAAAAACTTTTCATTCCCCTGCATGTCATAACAAGCAATGAACCCATCTTTTTCCCGTCCGCTGAGATCACGGGTGTTGCCCAGAAAGGATGAGTCGGGTGAAAAGTAGCCACCGATAAATAGGTTTCCTTCGGCATCATGTGTGGCGGTGAGGGCGGCATCGTCTGATTTTCCTCCCAGCGATCGCCGCCAGATTTCCTGTCCGTATTCATTCCAGAGAGAGAATACAATGTTGAGATCGCCCCGTTGTTTTTTCTCATTGCCCACCACCAGGCATTTTCCGCCGGGAAGAATTTCCAGTTGCATCACCTGTTGATTTTCGGGAAGGTGAAATTCCCAAAGGCGGTGGCCGTTGCCATCGAGAAAAGCCAGACTCCAGTTCAGATTGGTAGGAAGGCGAAGAGGGGTGCTCAATCCATAGGCAAGAAAATAGTTGCCGTTCTGTACTTTGCTTTTCAGTAACCACTGGTTGCCGTTAACCGATGGAAGCGATTTCAGCAACTCTGCCGGAATGGAATCAGCATCTGAAATATCTCCGGTTGTGCTGATCAGCATACTTTTCAGCATCGACGTATCCTGAGCCGCGAATATTTTTCGACCTGCCTGCACATCTTTGTCCGTTTTAAAGAGTACCAGGCTTTGGTTTTCATTTACCGGGAAAAGTCCGAAAGATCGCACACTGGCATCTTTGCCGGCCAGTTGCCTCACCCATTGCGTCTGTTGCCCGAAAACGGAAAAGCCCGGGGAAATCCCCAGGCTCAGGAAAAAAAATATCCGAAAAAATATGTTTTTGGAAACCAGCAAATCAGCGTTCGATCATCAGTTTGGTGCTAAATGAGCGGGTACCGACCCGTATTCTGACACCGTAAAGACCGGGAGCAATATGGGCTTTTTGCAGGTTCAATTCAAAAGAACCGCCCAACAATTCCACATCTTTCACAGGATATTCCCGTCCTGCCATGTCAGTGAGGACAACCCTTGCGGTACCGTCCGTAAGATATGGCAGTTGGAAGGTACAGGAATGCTGGGCAGGATTTGGATAAACCAGCACTTTTTCCGTTTCGGAAAGCAATTCAGCTGTAGCCAGAATATTTCCGCATGCATCGGTGTTGGGTGGATTCACACAACTTGTGTTCTGCAACATGGCGATGTAGGTGGCCGGCGAAAGCCATTTTACATTGCTGTAAATCCGGTACTCGCCACGGGTCATTGAAATGGGATCGGTGGTGGCATTCACTGTTATACTGTCACCGGTAAAAAACTCGTACCAGGTTCCGGTTCCGGTAAAATTGGGCGTCATGTTGGAGGTGACGATTCCAAAGTTTCCCAGAATCACCACATTCCGGCTTGAGTGTGTGAGGACCATTCGCTTCAGCCCTGTGTTGCCGATGGTGAAGGAAGATGGCGTTGGCTCGGTTCCGAAAACCGGTTCGAATCGCTTCAACGCAATCAGTGATTTGGTTACGTCGAGCAGACTTTTCCGTCTTGCTTCTTTGAGGTAATCCCAACGGGGTGGTTTGGCAGCCGTCCGGTTGGCGCCGTTTGTGCAAGGAGCTGCACAAGGAAAATTGATGGAATATCCATATCCGAGCTCGCCGAATTGCCAGATCATTTTGGGACCGGGTACAGTGAAGAAAAAGCAGGATGCCAGTTTAATCCGGTTGATGATGTTGGTGGTGTCTTTCAAGCTGTAACCCTGAGCGGCCTGGGTGGTGTTTCCGTATTGAAGGCTTTTGTACATCATCCTTTCTTCGTCGTGGCTTTCCATATACGTAATCAAATGTGGTTTTGCCCAACCGCGTCCGCGATAGTAACCCCAGCTCAGATCTGATGTGTTGGTATAACCCATGACGGCTTCTGTGTAGTTGTAATTCAGATTGCCCCAGAACATGTGACCATAATTGGCCAGTTCTGTTTCTTCGTTGTTGGCGGCAAAATGCTCCAGAATGGAATAAGAACAAGGGGAATATGACTGCTGATCATCATACAGGTTTTTCCAGATCTGCACCCGTGAGGCATCGTAATTTCCCCAGGCACCCGTGTTGCCTAATGTGTTGGTCTGCGTAAATCCTTTTGACAAATCCCAGCGGAAACCATCCACTTTGTATTCCTGCAACCAATGTTTCATCACCCGGTCGAGGTAATAACGGGTATCCGCACTCTGGTGATTGAAATCGGACCCCACATTGAAGTCGTGTTTTGCCACTTCATTAAGCCATGGATTATTGGCGGCAGGACGACTTTGTGCGCTGTTCCAGTACAATTGGGCCAAAGGACTCTGACCGAAAGCATGATTCATGGCAATGTCGAGCACAACGGAAATACACATGCCGTGGGCTTTGTCAACAAATTCCTTGAAAGCAGTAGCCGAGCCGTAGTATTTGTCGAGAGCAAAATGGTGACTTGGATTGTATCCCCAGCTCAGGTTTCCTTCAAACTCCATGATGGGCATCAATTGAATGCAGTTCACGCCCAGTTTTTGAAGATAAGCCAGAGTATCGGAAAGAACTTTGTAGGTTTTGGCTGCGGTAAAGTCTCGTATCAGCAGTTCGTACACCACCAGATCTTTGCGGTCCGGCCGTTTGAAACTGGTATTCTGCCAGTTAAATGTGGGCTCAGACGTGCGGAAAACCGACACATTACCGGTTGTTTTCCCGGTTGGGTAAGGCTTCATGCCGGGATAGATAGAGGCGTTGATGAATGCATCATCATCTTTATTCAAAATGATTTTCGAATATGGGTCTGCCACTTTTAAAACCCCATCAACAAAATACTGGTAGGTGTATTCTTTGGAAGGATCCAGATTGTCGATCTGAACCCACCAGAATTTTCCGTCCGGGGTATTCTTCATCTGGCTCGCATCGGTGAGTTCCCAGTTGTTGAATTCGCCCACCACATAGGCACTGGTTTTTGCCGGTGCACGGAGGCATAAGATTACAGATGTCGGACTGAGAACATTGATACCGTCCTCTATTCCGGACGGCAACGATTCAATGGTATTGGGCTGATTCACGCGGACGGTAAACGAATCTTTGGCGGACGGAATCCCGTCGTGGCGAAGGATTACTTTTTTCGTGCCGCCTGTCGATGTTGGAACAGTTCCAGAAATGACGGTGTCGTTTGTCGCCGAATTCACTTCCGCTCCGTTGACAAACACTTTTAGATTTCCCTGAACGTTGGTGGCACCGGTGTACGGAACCACCTGGTTGGTATTGGCCAGAAAGAATCTGGATTCGAGACTCAGGAAGGAAAGAGCCTGCTGACCTGGCTGGTACATCGGCATGAAGATATCACTGCCATCCGATGTTTTTCCAGTGATGGTACCGGTCGCGTTCCGGAACACAAAGCCGAGACGATATACCGTAAGAGCAGATGAAATATTATAAAACAGGGTTGGCCTCATCCGGAATTCGAATTTGTTGTTGCCCAGATTTTTCATTTTCCATTTTGCGTTGGCTGTGCCCCATGTCATGGGTACATTGCTCCAACCGGTCGATGCCGGCCCGCCGGTGACGACGCCGGTGTGGATGTAAATGTTGGTGGAGTCTTTCAAACCGGCACTGCCTTTGGTGGCATCATAAATGATGACCAAAGAATCGGTGGTGGTTGGAAAACGTGGTGAGATGGTAATGATTTGCGCTTTTGATTGGTGGCCATGCACGAATAGCACGAGGACTAGGCAAAGTCCTGAAAAGAAAGATTTTAGAAACATGGTTAAAATAATTGGTAGGGTAAAAGTAGTGGTAGTCTACGATTTTACTCTATTATTATGGAAAATAAGCCGGAATCGGCAACGAAATCCTGCCCAAACACTTAATCCCAAATTCCGCAATAGAAAAAGCTTTTGGTTCTTAAATGATTGATTTTCACCTTAAGTCCTCTACATTGGAGAGGATTTAGGTGAGGTTCTAAAGCATAGAAAGTCAATCATTTAAATCCTATTGCATAATCTGGGTTAAAAAGGTATCCCGAAAGTAAGGAGGAATCCGGGTATTTATTTGAGAATAATCCGGTAGCTAAAGGAAAGTCCGATTGGGACTAAACCAGATTTCCTTATCTACGATCAAAGTGGAGCACTCTTGGATAATGACAGTTCATCATGCTTAAAACAGGGTTCGATTGGATTTTAAGCAAAGTCGGCCGGGCTTATTTCACCAAAAATCTGAAATCTAAGTTCAATTCAAAATTCTGACGAGCTTATTTTTAGTTTGAAAAATACTCCGAGTGTAATAGAAATGGAAAGGTTTTGATGGATAATCCACCCTCAAATCAACTCATGCCCCTCCTTCACTTTGTTGTGCTCCATCGTACGGACACCGTCCTTTTTTCCGGCGGCCACGGCTTCCAGTTGCTGGGCCAGCCGCTCGACACGGTCTTCCAGACTTTCGGAACTGAGCTTTTCCCGCAACCGGTCCACCAGAATCGGAAACGATAAAGGCGTCGGTTTCGGGGGTCGCTTCAACACAATTTTCTGGTTGTTGATCCGGTTGAGCGTTTCCACCAGACGCGAATTTTCACTCGTAAAATCCAGCACTTCCCGGTGCGCCTGGTCGAGCAAAAGATTGTCGGGCTCATATTGAACCAGCACATCGTAAATCAATCCGGCGGATGCCTGTAAATGCTTACCGGCCTGCACCTTGCCCGGGTAGCCGGTAAAGACCAATCCCGCAATCGTGGCGATATCCCGGAATTTCCGGCGGGCCATCTCGGCCTCGTTGATCGACTGTTTCAGATCCTCCTCCAGCCCACGGACGGAAAACAGGTCCATCCCCAGCAACTCCTCCACATCCAGTTCACGGTCGGTCAGCAGTTCAAAGCCATAATCGTTCATCCCGATTGAAAAACTGATGGGCTGTGTCGCCGCAATGCGGAATGCGACCAGCGAAGCCAGAATTTCATGGATGTACCGCCCTTCAAACGGATAGAAACAAAGATGATAGCCGTCCCGCGTTTTAAAATATTCCACCAGAAACTGGTTTTCCAACGGAACCACCGACCATAATTTCTGAATCTCCACCAACGGCGCCAGTTCGGTTAACTCCCGATCCAGGTTTTCACCCAGAGCCAACTGGTTCACTTTCATCCGGAGCAATTCGGCAAAGGTAGACGACAGCGGCATCCTTCCTCCGCCCCAACTCGGGATGGAACCTTTTCCGTGAGTTGCCTTTTTCACCAGCACCTCTCCCGCCGTTATTTTAATGATTTCCAGCGGACGGCCTCCA
>CAMCXM010000037.1 GCA_945883425.1 Spirosoma fluviale | reverse complement strand
AAGGTTGAATTCCTCCCTCTCCCTTGGAGAGGGCTGGGGTGAGGCCCTGTCCGCCAAATGTAAATCATTCTTTATCAATAATTTAAAATTAGTTATATAGAAGGGTTAAAAGTGAAGAGTGGATTTCAGGAAAGGGGTCACAGTTTTATGCCTTTTTGAAAACCGGAATTCAGCCCACCAACCTCCCAGTATAAATCTGGACAGGCTCAAGAGGAGGAGATATATTGAGTGAGGTAAATTCTGAATGCCAAGTCAACAGTCTCGCATTCCACCTGAATTGGCGCTGATACGCCATTCTTCAAACCTGAATCCTGACTACTGGTTCCTGGTTACTGAATCCTAAACTAAACCCATAACCACTAACCACTAACCACTCACCTAAAGTTTTCTAATCTTCACATTCCGGAACCAAACCTTGTCGCCGTGGTCCTGAAGGGCGATGTGGCCTTTTTTGATGCGGCCATACTGAGGCAGGGTTTTGAATTTGCTTTTCTGATACTGCGCTTCCCATTCCGGGCTTCCGATGGTGTATTCAGCGGTGAGGTGTCCGTTGAGGGTGTAGGTCACGTGGCCGTTATTCACTTTTAAAACGGCGGTGTTCCATTCGCCGGGTTTTTTGTCGAGCGGGTGTTTCGATTCTTCCAGATCGTAATTGGCTCCGGCCCGGTGACTCATCGTTTTACCATCGGGGTGCCCTTCATCATCCAGAATCTGCATTTCCGGTCCGGTTTTCCAGACGGCATCGTACGTGGAATCTTCTGAGACAAGGAAGAAAATGCCGCTGTTTCCTTTCTCCGAAATCTTCCAGTCGACACTGAATTCGAAGTTATCCCAGGACTCATCGGTCACAATATCGCCGCCGCCCCGTTCGGAGAGCATCAGGGTGCCGTCTTCCACTTTCCACTGGGGTTTCATCACGCCCGGCTTCTGAAAAAGATGCCATCCTTTGGTCGTCGATCCATCGAAGAGCAGCTGCCAGCCCTCTTTTTTTTCTTTGGCGGTCAGTTTGTTGGGCTCCTCTTTTCCGGGAAGTAGCAGCAGCGAAAACAGAGCGAGACTGGCGTAGAGATTCATGGTGTGGATGTTTCTATTGTGGAATCGTTCAAAGAAAAGGGATGATCATCAAATCCCAAGAAGGTTTTTGTTTTTCTGGTCCTGTTGCGGGTCGGCCTGGCCGGCAAAATCGTCGAAGGCTTTGCGGGTCACTTCAATGATGTGGTCCGTCACAAATGCGGCTCCTTCACGTGCCCCCTGTTCCGGATCTTTGAGGGCGCATTCCCATTCCACCACGGCCCAGCCATCGAAATCGTACTGCGAAAGCAAAGAGAAGATCCGTTTGAAATTGATCTGCCCGTCGCCCAGACTCCGGAATCTTCCGGGCCGGTCCACCCAGGAAGAAAAACTGCCGTACACACCCGCCTTTCCGTTGGGGTTGAATTCGGCATCCTTCACATGAAACGTCCGGATGCGTTCGTGGTAGTGCTCGATGAAGGACAGGTAGTCAAGACATTGCAGCACAAAATGGGAAGGGTCGTAGAGAATATTGGCTCGGGAATGATGGTCGGTAAGCGCCAGAAAACGCTCGAATGTGACTCCGTCATGAAGGTCTTCACCCGGATGCAATTCGTAGCAAAGGTCCACACCGAATTCATCAGCCACGTTGAGCAGGGGAATCCACCGCCGGGCCAGTTCCTGGAAGCCGGTATCGATCAATCCTTCGGGCCGTTGTGGCCAGGGATAGAGATAAGGCCAGAGTAGGGAACCGGAAAATGTTGCGTGCCGGTCGAGGCCCAGATTCCGGCTGGCCTGAATCGCGAGCCGAACCTGTTCTTCGGCCCATTGCTGCCGGGCTTTCGGATTTCCGTGAACTTCAGCCGGTGCAAATCCATCGAACTGAGAATCGTAGGCCGGGTGCACCGCAAGTAGCTGTCCCTGCAAATGGGTCGAAAGTTCGGTGATCTCGAGTCCGTGTGAATGGACGGTACCCAGAATTTCATCGGCGTAATCCCGGCTGGTGGCCAGTTTTTTCAGGTCCACACAGCGGCTGTCCCAGCTGGGAATCTGCACACCTTTGTATCCAAGCGACGCCATGTACCGGCAGGCCGAGTCCAGGTTGTGGAAGGGGCTTTCGTCGCCCATAAACTGCGCCAGAAAAATGGCGGGCCCTTTGATGGTTTTCATGGAAATATGGAATCGATGGATTGTGCAAATATGTGACTGATTCGGCTTCCTGCAACCGGCAGGGTTGGAATTGGGCTGGAGAAAAAATCAATATTTCGGTTTTTAGCCATCATATTTGTCACCGTCAGATGCAGGAAATGCGATGTTGGTAATTTGAAACCGATAGTTTTTGAAAGGTGGGAAATGGCATTCCATCGAAAAATTGGTACGCGGAATTGAGCGAAAATGGAATTGTGGTGATCTGTTCGTGCACAAATAGAAGCTCCGATTTATCGCTGATTTTGAAATAATTTTAGGGATGATTTGGGGAAGAATGTGTCCGGAATATGTGGGGTTCCCTCTTTTCTTTTCAGATTTATGATCAATCATTCTTTCTGAATTGGTCTGCGTTGCTGGAATTCGATGTCGCAGAAAGTTGCGGGAGAACTTTTTATCCCATTAATTTCGCGTTCTCTTTGTGTAAAAATCCCATTACCTTTTTCATACCAATTCTACACCGTGGAACCAAATACCCCCGAACTCGCCGTTCAGCAATCTGATAATTCCAAGCTGATCACGCTTTCCATTTACTCCTACTGTATGTTTGTAGGATGCTATCTGGTTTACAATCTGGCCTATATGACGGTGACAGCTTGTATAGCCGCTTCCTTTCAGATCCCCACGGAGATTCATTACTGGAAAACCACCTTTAATATTCCTCTTTGGTGGTGGAACCAGCCCAATGTGATTTTTACGTTTGCTTCCGGGCCTGTGGTCAGTGCATTTATTGGTATCCTCAGTCTCCGTCTTTTCTTTGTCTTCAGGAAGACAAAAAACTGGATGCGTCTTTTTTTCCTTTGGGGCTATCACCATGGATTCAACTTGTTTTTTGGGGCCTATGTGTCGGGTGTGATTTCCCGTTCCGGTTTTCGGCACGCATCAAACTGGGCGGCTATACCCGTTGAGATTGAATACTTTATCGCCATTGGTGCCATCATTTGTATGTTTCTGGTTGGGTTTCTTTCCGTGAAATTCTTCCTCCAGATGGCCATCTCACAATCCATCTTAGTCAATCATAAGCGCAACCGTTTTATAACTGCCGTGGTTTTCATTCCCTGGTTTTTCGGTAGCTTAACTCTGATTGCGTTGAAGTCTCCTCGTGTTACCTACAACGAAGCCTTGATTTTTCTTATGATGTTTACTTCTGTAGTGCCGGTGTATATCGCTCAGCGGTTCTTTTATGAAGTGGCGATTTTTAAGTTTCAGAAGGGAATAGAAGTGAAATGGGGCTACATTATTGCATTGGCTTTGTTTATGTTCGCTTTCCGTTACGTACTGGACGACGGACTTCTTATCCGCTTTTTCCCTGAAGTATCCATCACCTGGATCAATCATTAACAATTCTGAACTGGGGGCGAAAAGAGAAGAAATTGCTAACGCAGTTTATTGTAGTTTTGCCTTCCCAAAAATATATTTGAGACAAACGCAAACGTGGCAGAATTAAGAGACAATTATTCGGCAGATAATATTCAGGTACTTGAAGGCCTGGAAGCCGTTCGGAAACGTCCGGCAATGTATATTGGTGATATTGGCTTCAAGGGTCTCCATCACCTGATCTGGGAAGTAGTCGACAACTCGATTGATGAAGCAATGGCCGGTTATTGTACCGACATCATTGTACACATCAACCCCGATAATTCGGTAACCGTTTCGGATAACGGACGGGGTATTCCAACCGGAATGCACACAAAAGAAGGTCGTTCTGCTTTGGAGGTAGTTATGACCGTCCTCCATGCCGGTGGTAAGTTTGACAAAGACACCTACAAAGTTTCCGGAGGTCTGCATGGCGTCGGGGTTTCCTGTGTGAATGCATTGAGCTCTCATCTGGAAGTTACCGTTGAACGCGAAGGCAAAATTTTCAAACAGGAGTATTCCAAAGGAGCGCCACTTTATCCGGTAAAGGTTGTCGGAGAAAGTACCCGAACCGGAACCACCGTAAAGTTCCTCCCGGATAATACCATTTTCACCGTAAACGAGTACAAGTACGAAACCGTCGCCAACCGGATGCGTGAATTGTCTTACCTCAACCGGGGTATTCGCATTCACCTGACCGATCTTCGGGAACTCGATGCCGATGGCAATTCCACTACGGAGGAATTTCATTCAGAAGGTGGACTCGCTGAGTTTGTAGCGTATCTGGATTCCAGCCGGGAGCAATTGTTGCCGGAACCCATTTACATGGAAGGCGACAAAGGCGGCATTCCGGTTGAAGTAGCGATGACCTACAACAACAGCTACAATGAAAATGTGTTTTCCTATGTCAACAACATCAATACCATCGAAGGCGGAACACACGTTTCCGGTTTCAGACGGGCATTGACCAGAACACTGAAAAACTATGCCGATAAATCCGGCATTCTGGATAAAGAGAAAATTGAAATTTCAGGTGACGATTTCCGTGAAGGATTGACCGCCGTTATTTCCGTAAAAGTTCAGGAGCCACAGTTCGAAGGACAGACCAAAACAAAACTGGGTAACAGTGATGTGATGGGTGCTGTTGAAACTTGTGTGGCTGATATTCTTTCGACCTATCTGGAAGAACATCCGAGAGAAGCAAAAACCATCGTTTCCAAAGTTATCCTCGCTGCAAAGGCAAGGATTGCGGCCCGAAAAGCTCGGGAAATGGTGCAAAGAAAGAACGTACTGTCCGGTTCCGGGCTGCCAGGAAAACTGGCCGACTGTTCAGACAACGATCCGGAAGCCTGCGAACTGTATCTGGTCGAAGGGGACTCAGCGGGTGGATCTGCGAAACAAGGACGGAATCGTGCGTTTCAGGCGATTCTTCCACTTCGGGGTAAAATCCTGAATGTCGAAAAAGCGCAGGAACACAAGATTTACGACAACGAAGAAATCCGGAACATAATCACGGCACTTGGGGTAACGTTCGGTACTCCGGAAGACGAAAAAGCCCTGAACATGGTGAAACTTCGGTACCACAAAGTAATCATCATGACCGATGCTGACGTCGATGGAAGTCACATCCGGACATTGATTCTGACCTTCTTCTTCCGCTACATGAAAGACCTGATCGACAACGGTTATGTCTACATTGCCCAGCCACCTTTGTATCTGGTGAAAAAAGGAAAGGAAGAACGGTATTGCTGGACTGAAGAACAAAGAGAAAGAGCGGTAAAGGAAATCGCCAAGGAAGGAAAAGAAGATTCGGTGAACATTCAGCGATACAAAGGTCTTGGTGAGATGAATCCGGAGCAGTTGTGGGAAACGACCATGAATCCGGAAAAGCGTACACTAAAAATCGTGACCATCGAATCCGCGGCTGAAGCAGATCATTTGTTTTCCATGTTGATGGGAGATGAAGTTGCTCCAAGACGGGAATTCATTGAGAAAAATGCCAAGTACGCCCGTATTGACATTTAATAGACAATCATCCAATCAGAAAAGCCCTGACTACAATCGGGGCTTTTTCATGTCAGACCACTTTTCTCAATTCGTCAAAAATCCGGCTCCGTCCTTTTAATCAACTGTTCTTGTTATGCGCAACGTACTGGCTTTATCACTTATCCTGTTCGGGATTTCCAGTTTTCTAAAAACCAATCCATCGACTCAGGTGTATGGGGAAGTGGCCCAGGGATTTTTTGTTCCGGGGTTGGCCTTGATTTTTCTGCTGTCTTATTTTTTGTCGGTTTGGTTTTTAAAGGTGATCGATCAGCCACCACTGATGATCTATATTTTATCAATGACGGTGAAAATGCTGGCTTCACTCACCTTACTTCTGGTTTATTTATTGAATCATTTCGGTCCCCAGAATGAAGGGGCTCTTGTCTTTGTTATTTTGTATTTGATTTTTGAAATTCTGGAAATCAGAAGGTTTCTCTCTATATTGCGGCCCGATTCGAGAGAAAACCATTCCGAATGATGAGTAACAAATTCAGAACCAAGTTTTTACAGATTTTTTTATTTTTGACGGTTAGTCTTGGTTTTGCAGCGAAAGCATCGGAAGATGTTGAGCATACAGAAAATAAATTCGATATCTCCACGATGATTTTTCATCACATAGGAGATGCACATGAGTGGCACTTCGCCACCATCGGCCACACAGATCTTAGCATTAATCTTCCTGTAATTCTTTATTCAGCTGATCGCGGCCTTGAAATTTTCTCTTTTTCGAATCTGAAAACTCCTCATGGCAGCCATGATATGGTTCAGTACGCGGGGTATACCACGGATCATCATGGGAAAATCGTATCAACGGACGCAAACCGTGAGATGTTTGCATTTATGCCTCCGGCACATGGTCATGCCAATCCGGGTGCCATTAAGGTGTACAACGTTTCCATTACAAAAAACATTGCATCTCTATTCCTGAGTGTAGCCATTCTGTTTCTGGTATTTTTCTCTGTCGCCTCAGGTTACAAGAAAAGAAAAGGATCGGCACCGTCCGGCATACAGTCGTTTTTTGAACCGATCATCGTTTTCATCCGGGATGAAATCGCCGTTCCGAACATTGGGAAGAAATCAGAGAAGTTTCTTCCTTATTTATTGACGGTCTTCTTTTTCATTTGGTTCAACAACCTTTTGGGCCTTGTCCCGGGAGGAGCCAACCTTACAGGAAACATTGCGGTGACGTTCAGTCTGGCCGTGTTTACGTTGATCATCACGAATTTTTCAGCCAATAAGGATTACTGGATGCACATTTTGTGGACACCTGGAATTCCAATGTGGCTCCGTCCGATTATGCTTCCTGTGGAACTGGTGGGAATTCTTTCCAAACCGTTTTCACTGATGGTTCGACTTTTTGCGAACATCACAGCAGGTCACGTTATCATTCTGAGTTTGCTCGGACTCACTTTCATTTTCGAGAGTGTGGTTGTCGGGTTTGCTTCTACCTTGTTTTCAACCGTTATGAGTTTGCTGGAGCTTTTCGTAGCCATCCTTCAGGCCTATGTTTTCACTTTGCTTTCTGCGATGTACTTCGGTCAGGCAGTAGCAGAGCACGAGCATCATGACGATCATCATTAAAATTTTTTTTCAATTTCAGTTTTAACTATATAATCATGCTTAGCACAATTTTCGCTTTGTTAATGGAAGTAGCCCGTTTTGATGTTATGGGCGCAGGTATCGGTGCTGGTCTTGTTACGTTAGGTGCAGGACTTGGTATCGGTAAAATCGGTGGTTCTGCTGTAGAAGGCATTGCCCGTCAGCCTGAGGCTTCCGGTAAAATCCAGGGTGCCATGATCGTTGCCGCTGCCTTGATTGAAGGTGTGGCTCTGTTCGCAGCTGTAATCTGCTTCCTGATCATGAACAAATAATTGTTTGCCCCGGTTCTTTGAGCCGGGGCAACTTTTACCAATCTCATCCAAACTGAAAAAATGGAATTAGTAACCCCCGACTTTGGACTCTTATTCTGGCAGGTTCTTACCTTCCTTACTGTCCTCCTTGTGCTTTCTAAATTTGCCTGGAAACCCATTATTTCCGGATTGAAAGAAAGAGAAGAAAGCATCGAAACCGCTTTATCGGAAGCTAAAAAGGCCAGAGAAGAAATGGCCAGCCTTACTGCGGACAATCAGAAACTGATTCTGGAAGCCCGCAAAGAGCGTGATAAAATGCTGGATGAGGCTCAGAAAATGTCTGCGACCTTGATTCATGAAGCAAAAGAAAAAGCCAACCAGGAATCAAATCGGATGATCGAGGCTGCCCGTGCTGAAATTCAAATCAGCAAAGAAGCGGCCATCGCCGAACTGAAAAACTATCTGGCTTCTACATCTCTCAACATTGCAGAGAAGGTGATCAAACGCAATCTGTCTACCGACGCTTCCCAGCAACAACTGGTTGCTGAATTGTTGTCCAATACTTCCAATAACTAACCGGTAATTGTAAAATGGCAAATTCAAAAGCAGCAGACCGATACGCCAAATCTCTCTACCAGCTTGCGAAAGAAAACGGTACGGTAGAAGCCGTTCTGGCGGATATTCAGTATTACCAGTCTGTTGTTTCGGATAACCGCGAATTGCAATCGGTGATCAGCAGTCCGATTATTCAGGGAACCAAGAAGCAGGCCATTCTGGATGCGATTTTCACTTCCCGTTTTCAGAAGACGACCTCTTTGTTTTTTAAACTGGTTGTTTCCAAAGGAAGAGAGAAGGAATTGACGGAAATCGCTTCTGCCTTTATTCACGAAGACAAAAGACAGAAAGGAATAAAAGAAGGAAAGCTCGTTTCGGCTGCACCATTGACCGATGCGCTTCGTACCTCTCTTTTTGCTCAGGCCGAAAAAATGGCAGGTGGCAAAGTTTCCATCTCCGAAAAAGTGGATCCATCTCTGATTGGTGGATATGTACTCACAGTGAACGACGTACAGTTTGATGAGTCTGTTCAGACAAAACTCACAAAACTCCGGGAGCAATTGCTGGACCACAGCTACGTTCCCAAAATTGATCTTATTTAAACGAATTTTCAAAGAATACCTATATGGCAGATATCAGACCGGATGAAATATCCGCAATCTTGAGAGAGCAACTGGCCAACGCCAAGTCAGAAGCCGAACTTGAAGAGACTGGAACCGTTCTTCAGGTAGGGGACGGTGTAGCTCGTATTTATGGTTTAACCAAAGCCCAGTCAGGTGAGTTGCTCACCTTTCCGAACGGATTAACCGGACTGGTACTGAATCTTGAAGAAGACAACGTCGGAGCGGTACTTTTTGGCGATTCGTCTCTTGTAAAAGAGGGGGATACAGTTAAAAGAACCCGCAAAATTGCCTCTGTTCAAACCGGTCACGGATTGTGCGGACGTGTATTGAATGGTCTTGGCCATCCGATCGACGGTAAAGGAAAACTCGAAGGCGATCTTTATGAAATGCCATTGGAGAGAAAAGCTCCGGGGGTAATTTATCGTCAGCCAGTAACCGAGCCTTTACAGTCAGGTATCAAAGCGATTGATGCGATGATTCCAGTGGGTCGTGGTCAGCGTGAATTGATCATTGGTGACCGTCAGACTGGTAAGACAGCTGTTGCGATCGATACCATCATCAATCAGAAAGAATTTTACGAAAAAGGAGAGCCTGTTTATTGCATCTACGTAGCCATCGGACAGAAAGCGTCTACGGTTGCACAGGTAGTAAACGCCCTTGAAAAAGGTGGTGCCCTTCCATATACCGTTATTGTAGCGGCAAGTGCGGCCGATCCGGCCCCTATGCAGTTCTTTGCTCCATTTACAGGTGCTGCCATCGGTGAGTTTTTCCGGGATACCGGTAAGCCAGCTCTGGTTGTTTATGACGATTTGTCTAAGCAAGCGGTAGCTTACCGCGAGGTATCTCTGCTGCTTCGTCGTCCTCCGGGTCGTGAAGCATTCCCTGGAGACGTTTTCTATCTGCACAGTCGTCTTCTTGAAAGAGCGGCAAAAATCAACGCTTCAGATTCCATCGCTCAGGCAATGAACGATCTTCCGGAATCCATCCGTCCGTTGGTGAAAGGTGGTGGTTCATTAACAGCCCTTCCAATCATCGAAACACAGGCGGGTGACGTTTCAGCATATATTCCAACCAACGTAATTTCGATTACCGATGGTCAGATCTTCCTTGAAACCAACTTGTTCAACTCGGGTATCCGTCCTGCTATTAACGTTGGTATTTCAGTATCACGGGTAGGGGGTAACGCTCAGATCAAGTCCATGAAGAAGGTGGCAGGTACATTGAAACTGGACCAGGCCCAATTCCGTGAACTTGAAGCGTTTGCGAAATTTGGTTCCGATCTGGATGCCTCTACCAAACTGACCATTGAGCGTGGTCGTCGTAACCAGGAAATGTTGAAGCAGGCCCAATACTCGCCGGTTCCGGTTGAGCAGCAGGTTGCCATCATTTACGCCTGTACAACAGGTCTGGTTGACAATGTGCCGGTGAACAAAATGAAGGAATTTGAAAAGGATTTCCTTGCTACACTGGTTGCTGGTCACAAGGAAACATTGGAAGGCTTACGGAAAGGCAAACTGGATCCGGAACAAACCGATGTTCTGAAGAAAATTGCCAAAGAAGTAGCTTCAATTCATACGATTTAACAACACGATTCTTCAGTAAACGATAGCTGACCGATGGCCAATTTAAAGGAAGTTAGGGTTCGGATACAGTCTGTGAATTCAACTCAGCAGATCACCAAAGCCATGAAAATGGTGGCGGCTGCCAAGTTGAGAAAGGCGCAGGACGCCATCACACAGATGAGGCCTTACAGCCAGAAATTAAGTGCATTGTTGCAGAACTTATCTTCTGCAGCAGGTACTGATTTTGAAAGTCCGTTTATGGAAGTTCGTGAGCCTAACAGAATTCTGTTGGTGGCCGTTACTTCTGACCGTGGATTGTGTGGTGCATTCAACACCAACATCATCAAAGCGGTAACCCATCTTTATCATGAAGTGTACGCCGGAAAAGAAGTTTCTGTCCTTACCATCGGAAAGAAAGGAAACGATTTTCTGGGTAAAAAGCTCCCACGTGTCAATGGTGATTTCCACCAGATTTTCTCCAACCTGAAATTTGAATCGGTGCAGGCAGCTGCTCAGTTCATCATGAAGGCATTTCAGGAGAAATCGTACGACAAAGTGGTGGTGGTGTACAACGAATTCAAGAATGTGGCCACCCAGATTGTTCGGGAAGAGCAGTTTCTGCCTTTCACTTCCACAACAACAGGTGCGGCAGCTGCCAGTGTAGACTATATCTACGAGCCGGATCAGGAAAGTATCCTTATGGAATTGATTCCAAAAGCTCTCGGTATGCAGTTGTATAAAGCTGTTCTTGACAGCAATGCTTCTGAACACGGTGCCCGGATGACTACAATGGACAAGGCAACCGAAAACGCCGGTGAACTTCTGAAAGAACTGAAACTGATGTACAATCGTACCCGTCAGGCAGCCATTACCACAGAAATCCTTGAGATTGTCGGTGGTGCCGAAGCACTGGTATCAGGATAGACAACAAAACAGAAACATGAAAGCCACGCCAATTGCGTGGCTTTTTTATTTTCGCCACATGAAAATTGCTCTGGTCATCAACCCGAAAGCAGGTACACTTCGTTCAAAAGATGCCCTCATTGAGTCATTCGAACGCAAGGCTTCCGAGCTGTTGCCACAATCTGAGTTTCGTATTCTGCTCACTGAATACCCAGGCCATGCCACGATTCTGGCGAAAGAGTCTGCTGACAATGCGTTTGATATCTGCATTGCTGCAGGTGGTGATGGAACCATGAATGAGGTTGCCAGTGGATTGACTGGTAGCCAGACTGCTTTGGGAATTGTTCCTTTGGGATCTGGAAACGGACTGGCTCGTCATTTGAAGATATCTCTTGACCCGCTTACAGCTTTCACCCAGATGCTTTTGGGAACCAGCCGGCAAATGGACGTTGGTATGGTGAACGACAGGAAGTTTTTTCTTGCAGCCGGTATCGGTTTTGAAGGAGTCGTGGCTCATCGTTTTGCCGGTAAAAACACAAGAGGTTTTTTTCAGTACCTGCTGTCATCAGCAGAAACCTTTTTTCACTATCAACCCATTAATGTGGCCGGTTCGGCAGACGGTATCGGTTTTTCATCCACTGCCTTTACCCTTACCCTGGCGAATGGTTCCGAATATGGAAACGGGGCGATCATTTCTCCTGGATCCAAAATTGACGATGGGTTCCTTCAGTTTATACGGATTAAACCATTTCCAATCTGGAGGTCTGTTGGTTTATTCATCCGATTGATGACCGGAAGTTTAGAAAGTAGCCGGTATTATGAATCCCAAACATTTCGGAAACTTCGGATTGAATCTGCCATTTCACTGAATGGTCACATTGATGGGGAGCCGGTTGTTTTTGGTAATGTCCTTGATGCAGAGATTATTCCGATGGGACTTTGGATTCGTCACCCTCAGGCCGCTATTCCTGTATTGCCAACACAAAAAGTTTGAAGTGGCCAATGCAATTCTGTCTGCGAATTTTCGGAAGTGGCAAAAAAAAGCCCCTCGTTTCAGGAGGGGCTTTTGAAGAGATTTCAGCAATCAGAGTCTTTCAATTTTTGCACCCAGTGCATTCAATCGCTTATCGATGTTCTGATAACCCCGGTCGATTTGTTCCACATTGTCGATGATGCTCGTTCCTTCGGCACTCATGGCTGCCAGAAGGAGAGAAACACCAGCACGTATATCCGGACTGGTCATTCGGATTCCTTTCAGTGGTATCTGGCGATCGAGTCCGATAACGGTTGCTCTGTGCGGGTCACAAAGAATGATCTGTGCACCCATATCGATCAGTTTATCCACAAAGAATAAACGACTTTCAAACATTTTCTGGTGAACCAGTACTGTCCCTTTTGCCTGTGTGGCTGTCACCAGCACAATACTTAACAGATCGGGAGTAAATCCAGGCCAGGGTCCGTCGGCCACTGTCAGTGTAGATCCGTCGATGAACGAATTGATCTCATATCGTTCATTTCCAAAGACCCTGATGTCATCACCTTTAATTTCCATCTGAATACCCAGCTTACGGAAGACATCTGGTATCTGACCCAGCATATCAATCCGGCAATTGGTGATGGTGATATCGGAATTGGTGATGGCCGCCATACCAATGAAAGAGCCGATTTCGATCATGTCCGGAAGCATCCGGTGATCGGTGCCTGATAATTCCTTTACTCCGGTTACTTTGAGCAAATTGGAACCGTGTCCTTCAATTTTGGCCCCCATGAGAATCAGCATGGACGAAAGCTGTTGAAGATATGGTTCGCAGGCCGTGTTGTATAAGGTGGTGGTGCCTTCTGCCAGAACCGATGCCATCAGAATGTTGGCTGTTCCAGTTACTGACGGCTCGTCTAATAGATGATAGCAGCCTTTCAGTTTTTTTCCTGTGACCTGATAAAACTGTGTTTCCGGATCGTAATCGAACGTGGCGCCCAGCTTTTCAAGACCAATAAAGTGTGTGTCCAGTCTGCGGCGACCGATTTTATCGCCACCTGGTTTAGGAATTCGAGCCGTCCCGAATCGGGCCAGTAAAGGTCCTACAATCATCACGGAACCGCGTAAAGCCGACGCTTTGTCTTGAAATTCAGCGGTTTGAAGATAGTCTAAGTTAACAGAATCTGCCTGAAATGTCACCGATCCAGGACCGTTTCTTGTCACTTTTACTCCCATCGAATTCAATAATTCGATCAGTTTATTCACATCCCGGATGTCTGGGATGTTGGTGATGGTGACGGGTTCTGCGGTTAGTAAAACGCAGCAGATAATTTGAAGGGCTTCATTTTTTGCGCCCTGCGGTTCAATGGATCCGGAGAGCTTAGTGCCTCCTTTTATCCGAAATGTTGTCATATTTGAAATTATCTCCTTCTCTTATGCTGGTGATGCCGCTGGTTCCGGTTGTTTCTCTGTCCACCGCCGGATTGACGCTGGTTGTTCGAGAATGGGCCCTGCAGAATGTCTTTCGGATTAATGCTCAATAAATTTTGACTGGAAACTTTCTCCGCATCCAGGATCAGTTTTCCATTGGACAGTTTTTTTAGATTTTCAATCACCACTGTATCTTCCACTAAATCCTTGCTGTGACTCAGAACAAACATTTTCATGAGCCGGCAAAGATAAATGGACGCATTTTCTCTTTCTTCTTCCGTTGGAAGTTCGATCGCCTGAGCCACCATCAATTCAAGACTGCGACCGTAATGTTTGAACCGGGCGTCACCCACACGATAGGGAACAGTTCTTGGTTTTTTTACCAGAACTTCTGTGTCTGGTTTGGGGAACGGGGTCTCCACATCCAGTTTCATTTCGGTCATCACATGAAGGTGATCCCATAATTTCTGGTAATAATCATTGGGTTCCCCCACCACTGGATTCAGTTGTTTCATCAACTCAACCAACGTTATGGCCATGCGGCCTCGTTTTTCCCGGTCTTCAATGGTAAGAAGATGACGGGCCATATTCTGAATATTCCGGCCGTACTCTCTGAATGTTACGTTTTCCTGCTCATTGGCATAGCTAAACTTATTTTTAGCTTCCGGATGATAGTTGAATTTTCTTTCCATCTTATTGGTGCAAATGTGGCAATGAATTTCGTAGAAAGCCAATATGCCATGGTTGAAAGCGCAAAAATGTTGGAAATCAGGATCGAACGGACGGTTCTATCGTAAAGAAAGACCTCCAGAATGTGCTGCTTTTTACTCTTTCTTTCTTTGTTCTTTTCTTATCCCTTTCCATTTTTTACCCAGACAGATCCCATGGCAAGGCGCAATTCCCAGCTTTGAAACTGGTCTCCGAAATGTTCCATCAAAGGTTGGATTCTGGGCTGCTCATCGGCGTTGATTCCCAGTTTTTTAGCCATTTCAGTGATGATTTTTATTTTATCTGGTGACATCAAAAGTTCAAACCGGATTTCCTCACCGTTTTTTGCCAGTTGAACAAGATGTCCTGCAATGGTACCTGGACTCAGTTTCCGGTTAGCGGCGATTTCTTCCAGACCCATTCCTTTCTGATATAGCTCAAAGGAAACAAGCTGTGTAATGCCGGAGTTCAGTTTGGTACCTTCCGATTGCTTGTCCCGCAGAAATTCCTGGATTGCTTTGAGAAACTGCTTTCCGTATTTTGACCATTTACTCTGGCTCATTCCCTGAACCTCCATCATAGCCGCCGGACTGATCGGTTTTTCCTCCACCATGCTGTTCAGGGTCGCATCCGAAAAAATAATGTAGGCCGCCACATTTTCTTTGTCCGCCAACTCTTTCCTGAGTTTGCGCAGCATTTCAAACATCTGCTTCGTCGCCTCCACTTTTGGATTTACTGGTGCCGCAGCCATCATCTCGTCTCTTCTTTCCCGGAACGTCTGGGCTTCTGCCAGCAGGACTTTTTCTCCTTCTTTTAAAACTCGATAACTCAATGGATTGAGCTTGAACACATGGCCTTCATCGTAGGCAATGTCCATCACACCTGAATTGAGCATCTGCATAATGTAGTCCATCCATATTTCAGCCCTAAGGTCTCTTCCGGCGCCGAAAGTCGGGATTTCGGTAAATCCGTTTTTTACGGTCACTGCTGTTCGTTGACCCCTGAGAATATCAACCAGCGAGGTCATACTGACGGCTTCCCTGGTTCGGGCAATGGCCGAAAGCGCTTTTTGTGCCAGAATTGTGGCATCAACTCTTTTTCTTGGATGAAGGCAAACATCGCAGTTCCCACAGTCTTCTTTGGCTTCTTCATTGAAATAGCTCAGCAGAATCCGGCGACGACAAATCTGGGCTTCTGAATATTGCTTAAGTCGGTTGAGCTTGGCTCGTCGTAATTCTTTCTGTTCTTCGTCGGCTTCTGATTTTTCAATCATATCCAACCTTGTCATTATGTCTCCATATGCATAGTACAGGATGGTTTCGGAAGGAAGTCCATCCCGGCCGGCACGACCAATTTCCTGATAATAACTTTCCAGATTGCTGGGTAAATTGAAATGGATTACCCATCGGATGTTGCTCTTGTCAATTCCCATCCCAAATGCGATGGTGGCGCACATGATCTGAATTTCATCCCGGATAAACGATTCCTGCACCTTTGCTCTCTTTTCGGCTTCGATTCCGGCGTGGTAATAATTTGCTTTATACCCAGCACGGACAAGAAATGCAGACAGATCTTCGGTGCCTTTCCGGCTCAGGCAATAAATGATACCCGACTGCCCTCGTTTGGTCTGTAGAAACCGGGTAATCTGCTGTCGGCGTTCAAGACCAGGTAAAACTGTGAGACTCAGATTGGGCCGGTCGAAACTGGAGATGAATACTTCTGCATCCGGAATGCCCAGCTGACCGAGGATATCTTTTCTCGTCACTTTGTCGGCTGTTGCTGTAAGTGCCACCACCGGAATATCAGGGAAATAAGAACGCACCTGACTCAACTGCCGGTATTCCGGACGGAAATCATGGCCCCAGCTTGAGATACAATGCGATTCATCAATCGCCAGTAAGGAAACCGGCAAGGCACGGACGGTATCGAGAACGCCCACAGAAAAAAGCTTTTCCGGAGCCAGGTAAAGGAGTTTCAGGTCTCCTTTCCAACATTGGTTCCAGATGGCGTTTTGTTCCTGATTGGAAATACTGGAATTGATAAATGCTGCTGGAATGCCGTTGGCCCTAAGGTTTTCTACCTGGTCTTTCATTAAGGCAATGAGCGGTGAAACAACAAGGGTGATACCGTCCAGCAACATGGCTGGTAACTGGTAGCAAACCGATTTGCCGCCACCTGTCGGCATAAGAACCAGGCAGTTTTTTCGTTGGAGAAGAGTGTCGATCACTTCCTCCTGCAAAGGCCGGAAATGATCAAAACCAAAGTAACGCTTCAGAAGCTGAAACTTCGGTTCGGAGTTCAGGGTAGTGTTCAATGTAAAATAATTTAGTTTTGACGAAATTGGACTGGCATGCCAAATCCGGTTCAAATATGAAACTATTCCTTTTTTCACACAAAGATTTCCATTAGAACAATCCAAATGCTTTGGTGAAATTTGCCCTTCATTTACCAGGATATTATGAGATTGATTTCCCGCTTTGCATTACTGATTTGTTTGTTTCAACTGTTTTTTTCCTGCAACAGAGAAGTTTCGGAAAAGGAGTTTCTGGATAAGTTTAAGGCGATGAGTGATGAGAGGATAAAGTTCCGGCGGAACATGAAAGCACTGGGCGACAGCTCGTTTGCTCACAAGCGTTATGCCAGAAGCATTCTGGAAGAAGTGAATGCCGATACCGTCCTTGATAAAGTTTTTCTACCATCCTATGCTGCGTTTAACGACTCTATGCGTCGGGAACTGGCTTTGGGTAAATCCTATTTTGAACAACAGTTCATTAAGAATAAGCCTATGATTGGCGATTGGGAACGCACAGAAATGAACCTTGATCGGTTGGTTGAGAAAATGAAAGCGGGAGATCTTTCCGAAAAGGATGGGTTGGATTCGATTTCTTTTGTACAAAAGACGCTTCAGGGTTACATCAGCCGGAGTGATTCTCTGGTAAAAACTTCCACCGATCGTTACTGGAAATTCAGGAATACGTATGCGGAATATCTTTACAACATGAGAAACCTGAGAATACTGTATGCCAATGAGTTGTATCAGATGTTGAAGGCCAGAGGTGAAAAGCAGAACAAGTAAGAATACTGATTTTTTTGTTTTTTGAATCTTTTGAATAAGCATTCTTTTTATCAGCGTATTTACTTTCCAATGGTGAAAAGCATTAACGCCAAAGGATGTCTCACATGAGCAACCCGTTTCTTTTCAAAAGCAACATCACGATTCTTCCTCCCGAAGAATTGAAAAGAATTCAGGTGTCGTAAATAAATGTGTATTGTTTTTGTATGCGGCCGGGCTCAGATATGGGCCCGGCTATTTTTTTGCCAAGGCCATCAGGTCTTGCCACAAAAGATGCGTAGGCAGCCCCATCACAGTAAAATACGAGCCGTCCAGTTTATCGACCGCAATGAGACCAATCCATTCCTGGATGCCATATGCCCCGGCTTTGTCCATTGGTTTTCCTTCGTTCAGATACCACTGAATTTCCTGATCCGACAATGTTCGAAAGTGAACCTTGGCAGTGTCGGTCCTGATGATTTTCTGTTCGGGTGTAACAAGACAGTATGAGGTATGCACGGCATGAATCTGACCCGATAGTGACTTTAGCATTGACTCTGCTTCCTGTCTGTCAGTGGGTTTGTTGAGAATTTTTCCGTGTAGGTCCACCACTGTATCTGCTGCCAGAATCAAGGCGTCCGGTCGGATTTCCTGTACGGCACGTGCTTTTCGTTCCGACAACATAGCTGGGAGTTCTATAGGAAGGACGGATTCGTCGAATGATTCATCTGCGTCAGACACAAGTATTTCAAATGGAATCTGAAAGATGCTCAGCAGTTCTTTCCGTCGTGGAGATCCGGAAGCCAGGATGAAAGGATGGGGGAGGGTGATCATCCTTTTGATTGAAGGGAAGGGTGAAGAATGGTTTCTTTCCGGTTGTACACCACGCAGCCCAGTTTTTTGCGATGCATTTCCACAAAAGAATTTTTATCGGTGTTCCAGACGAGAATAAATGTGAGAATATCGGCCGAAGCCCAGGCCATGAAAATGACCGAAGCAAAAAGCAGCCAGGTGCTGTTGAAATAAAATGCAAGACCCAACGGAATAGCACCCATCAAAAGAAAGGGGAAAATAAGGCCCGCCATAAAGGGAATCGTTTTCATTGGCCGCTGGCAACCAATCACAGGTGTGAATGAATTCCATCGCATCCCCATTCTGAAATCCTCGATCGGGTAGCGGGTAATGGCCTGCCAGCATAAAAAATGAAGAATTTCATGAACCAGAAAACCACCGGTGAAAACCAGAAAAATATTCGGAAGTGTAAAGAACTCATCGATACCCAAAAGAAATTCATGGGTGCCGAAATTGATGACATAAATGAATAGGAAGGCAACCGGAAAAAGAATGAAAGGCAGGTTGTATTTTCCCAACTTCTCATCCGGAATCACCTTTTCTTCGGAAACAAAATCTGCGTAGTCGAATTCTTCCATTCTGGTATCTGGCACAAAGTTGAAAAAAAAGAGAAAACAGAAAAGACATTAGCCAAATTTGCCTCTCAATCTGGCTTTATGAAAATTCATTTTCCATTCATCTTCACCGTCCTTTTTGGGGCATCACCACTTCTGGCTCAGGAGAAAACACAACCAGCCGAAACACATCTTCAGAACCTCCGCCAGATTACGTTTGGTGGCGACAATGCCGAAGCCTATTTTTCACCGGACGGAAAGAAACTCTCTTTTCAGACAAACAATCCAAAATGGGGGCTGAAATGCGATCAGATTTTCTGGCTGCGTCTGTTTGCTCACAAAGAAGATTCAGCCTACCAGCCTCATCCGCTCAGCAATGGTGAAGGACGTACCACTTGTTCTTATTATATGCCCGACGGAATGCATATTTTATATGCTTCCACTTTCAAGGCCGGGAAAGATTGTCCGCCCCCTCCCACACCTCGTGGAGATAAAAAATACCTGTGGGCTGTGTATCCGGAGTTTGATATTTTCGTTGCCGACCAGAATGGAGCAATAACAAAGCAACTGACGGATTCACCCGGATATGATGCCGAAGCCACCGTTTCTCCAAAAGGCGATAAAATTGTGTTTACCTCTGACCGTTCCGGAGATCTTGAATTGTGGATTATGGACATTGACGGGAAAAACCAGAAGCAGATTACGAGCGGATTGGGCTATGATGGCGGGGCTTTCTTTTCTCCGGATGGAAAGAAACTGGTATTCCGTGCTTCCCGTCCTTCAACTGATGTGGAGAAAAAGGAATACACCGATTTGCTGAAAGAGCATTTGGTGGCGCCAACCAACATGGAAATCTACACATGCAATATAGATGGAAGCGATCTGGTTCAGGTTACCCATCTGGGGAAAGCCAACTGGGCACCGTTTTATCATCCTTCCGGCAAAAAGATCATTTTCTCAAGCAATCACCACAGCCAGAGAGGTTATGATTTTCAGTTGTACATGGTTAATACGGACGGTACCCAAGTGGAGCGAATCACACATGAAAGTATGTTCAATGCATTTCCGATGTTTTCACCAGATGGTAAGAAGCTCGTTTTTAGCAGCAACCGCAACAACGGAGGGAGCCGTGATACCAATCTGTTTATCGCCGACTGGGCCGAATAATCCCAAATTCCGCAATAGAAAAAGCTTTGGGTTCATATATGATTGATTTTCACCTTAAGTCCTCTACATTGGAGAGGATTTAGGTGAGGTTCTAAAGCATAGAAAATCAATCATTTACATCCTATTGCATAATCTGGGATTAAATGAGGTGAACACGAGAGTGTGAAATTTGCGGGCGCAGCCCAATGAAATGTCTTTGAGGACGCTCTCTGCCAGAGCAGGATCTGCGCCATGGCGTCTGGGCCATAAATGAATGTGAATCAGTCGATTTGGATTTATTGATCTTTCCCATTGCGAATTCTGGGTTTATATGCCTTTCGAATTTGGAAGGAACCGAATAGTATGCCACGCTGAACCAGGCTTCAACTCAAAAACCTCCAGAAAAGCGGCACCAGATGAGTGATGAAACCATTGCCCGTAATTTCATTATCATAAGTTGGTACTGTATAAGCCAATTCAAATTAGTTTTGTCCTTTCAATCAGGCAATGAACATCATTCAAAACTGGGGAAAGTACTTTCTCTTTCTTTTCAGTACCATCCGTAACCGGGAACCTTTCCGGGTTTATCCCTCTCTCATTTTGGATGAGATGGTAAAGATCGGGACTAATTCTATGGTTATCGTTGCCATCGTTTCCACTTTTATCGGGATGGTAACCTGTCTGCAAACAGCAGATAATCTGGTGAGTCCACTTGTTCCCATGTCGGTAATCGGTACCATCTGCCGGGATATGACACTTCTTGAACTCGCTCCCACCTTCACATGTGTGGTCCTTGCAGGGAAAGTTGGTTCCAATCTGGCCGGAGAAATCGGATCGATGCGGATTACCGAACAAATCGACGCCATCGATGTAATGGGCATCAATTCTTCCAGTTACCTGATACTTCCCAAAATCATTGCTGCCTGCATTATGATTCCGGCCCTGTGCATTCTTGCCGCATTTCTTTCTCTGATGGGGGGATACCTGATCGGTGAAATTACAGGCGCCATTTCACCAACAGATTTTGTAGCAGGAATACGAAATGGTTTCCGTCCTTTTAATGTGTTTTTTGCGCTGACGAAGTCGTTTGTCTTCGCATTTTTGATTTCAACCATCTCTTCGTACAAGGGATATTTTACTTTAGGTGGTGCACTTGAAATTGGACAGGCAAGCACAAAGGCTGTAACCAATTCGGTCATCGGCATTTTGATTGCAGATCTCATTCTGGCGAAAATAATGATCTGACGGCATGATTGAGATTGTCAATATCAAGAAAGCATTTGGTGACCGGGAGGTGCTGAAAGGTATTTCCGGGCGATTTGAAAATGGAAACAACAGTCTCATCATTGGTGCATCCGGAACCGGAAAGTCGGTTTTGCTCAAATGCATTGTCGGACTCATCCAGCCTGATGAAGGAGATGTGTTGTTCGATGGACGGTCACTCTTCAAATCTTCTGTGAACGAAGTGAAGAAAATCCGTCGGGAAATGGGAATGTTGTTTCAGGGTTCGGCGTTGTTTGATTCACTTTCTGTTTTCGAAAACGTCCGGTTTCCATTGGATATGCTCATGGCAGAAATGTCAGATGGCGAGAAAAACGATCAGGTCATGCATTCTCTGGAGCGGGTTGGGCTAACACCTGCCGCACATAAAATGCCGGCTGAAATCAGTGGTGGTATGCGTAAAAGAGTGGGTATCGCCCGGGCCATTGTGATGAATCCGAAATACCTTTTCTGCGATGAACCAAACTCCGGGCTTGATCCGATGACATCCATTAAGATCGATGAACTCATCTCTGATATTACAGATGAGTTTAACATGACAACCATCGTGGTAACACACGATATGAATTCAGTGATGGGAATCGGAGAATATGTGATGTTTTTGCATGAAGGCCTGAAAGAATGGGACGGAGACTCAAATTCGATTCTTCATTCTAAAAGTCAGGCACTTAGAGAATTTGTTTTTGCGAGTAAAATCATGGAGAAACTTTTGTGAAAGAAATAATTTCAATTTCGTGATTCAGGAATGGAATGCAGTTTTTATGTTTGGCGCAGATTGTAAACCCGGCAGATGGCACTAGTTCATTTTGAGGAAATTAATCCGGAGTCCTGTTGGGGCATCTGGAAGATCGATGAGTCGGAAGAACAACTGTTGTATCAGTTAAATCCTGGTAAAACAGACCTGGTTCATTTTGAATCCATCCAGCACCCCCGTATTCGTCTGGAGTCGATTGCCAGCCGTATGATCGTGAAAGAACTCACGGAACGGTACAACTACGAGTACCAGGGAATTTTCAAAAACAAAAACGGGAAACCCTTTCTGTATAATTCACCTCTTCATATTTCATATTCCCATACCGAGCAGTTTGCTGCTGCCATCATCCATACGGAAAAACCATGTGGCATCGATATGGAACATATTCAGGAGAAAATGATGCGGGTGAGTGGCCGGTTTCTTTCGGAAAAGGAACTCCAGAGCACCGGAAATGATCTCGAAAAAATCTGTATTTACTGGTGTGCCAAAGAAGCGATGTACAAACTGTACAATCTCAAAGACACCGAATTCAAAGGTAATCTGAAGGTTTCTCCATTTGAAAAAGAAAAGAGAGGAGAACTCGAAGGCGTAATCCATGTTGGATCATTCCTGAGTAAAACCGAGGTTCAGTACCAGCTTTTTGGTGAAGTCGTTGTGGCTTTCTGCTTCTGACCTTTTATCTTATTCAAACAAAGATTCTTCCTGCGGGTTAATCCTGCATGACAAGAACCATCCGCCTTATTCTGGGTGACCAACTCAATCCGGATCATCTCTGGTTCGAGACCGCCGACGATCAGGTTTTGTACCTGATGATGGAAACCAGAGAAGAAGCGCAGTACACCACCCACCACATTCTGAAAATGGCGGGTTTCTTCCTGGCCATGCGGGATTTTGCACACGTCATTCGTGCGAAAGGACACCAGCTGGTGTACATAAAACTGGACGATCCGGAGAACAGTCAGTCCATGGAAGCCAATCTCCTCCGGATTTTTTCAACAGAACATTTCTCCCTTTTTGAGTATCAGGAACCGGATGAATACCGGCTCGATGAACTAATCAATTCAATTGCCTTAAAAACTTCGGTGAAATTCCGGATGGTTTCCTCTCAACATTTTCTCACAGAAAGACAGGAACTGTCCACATTTTTTGGATCGCGGAAAAGCTGGCGAATGGAAACTTTTTACCGGACCATCCGCCAGAAAAGCAATCTCTTAATGGAGAATGATCTGCCTCTCGGTGGCCAATGGAATTATGATTCAGAGAACAGGGAATCGGTTCCGGCTCAACTTGAACTTCCAGAGTCTTTTGATTTCAGCCATGATGCATCTGAGGTGGTCGGCATGCTGGATCGAATGGGGGTAAAAACCATGGGAAATCTACCGGGTCATATTTCCTGGTTGCCCATAAATCGGGAAGAAAGTCTGAAGATGCTGAAACATTTTTGTAAACAACTCCTTCCTTTTTTCGGACGGTACGAAGATGCGATGGTTGCTCGTCACGCCACGTTGTTTCATTCCCGGTTGTCGTTTAGTCTAAATACGAAAATGCTCCGTCCTCTGGAAGTGGTTCAGGCGGCAATTGCAGAATTTGAAGCCAGGCCCGCGGAAATCTCCTTGCCCCAGATTGAAGGATTTGTACGGCAGATCATTGGTTGGCGGGAATACATGCGGGGCGTGTACTGGGCCCGGATGCCAGAGTTTTCACAGTTGAATTTTTTTAATCATCAGGCTCCACTTCCTTCCTGGTTTTGGACAGGCGAAACAAAGATGAAATGTATGCGAACCTGCATCCAGCAGTCACTCGATACCGGATATGCACACCACATTCAGCGGTTGATGGTGACGGGTAATTTCGCTTTGCTTTTTGGCGCTCACCCGGATGAAGTCGACCAATGGTATCTTGGAATTTATGTGGATGCCGTTGAATGGGTTCAGATCACCAATACCCGTGGAATGAGTCAATATGCTGACGGTGGCTTCACGGCAAGCAAACCATATGTGAGCTCTGCCCGGTACATTCATAAAATGAGCGATTATTGTACAGGTTGTCACTACAATCAGGCCTTGAAAACCGGAGCAAGATCCTGTCCTTTCAATAGTCTGTACTGGGATTTTCATCATCGCCATCAGTCCCTGCTTCAGAAAAATCCACGCATTGGAATGACCTACCGCACCTGGGAGAAAATGAAACCGGATGACAAATCGTCGCTTTTAGAACGGGCCAACTGGATACGATCTCACTCTGAAGAACTGTAGGTGAAATTAATCCCAGAGCGGATAATGTTCCAGACTCACTTTGTCTTTAAAAAATATCTGGGTCGAATTTTCGAATGCCGGAGTGAAGTCTGAAACGAAGAATTTTTTGGTTACCTCGTGTGGTGAATTCATAAGGCCTGCTTGTTCCAACGCTTGCCGAACATAAGTGGCAACAATCACGGAAGAGTCAATCACCGTCACCCGGTCCTGATAAAAGGCAGATATTTCTTTGGCGATAAGCGGATAGTGCGTGCAGCCCAGAATGAGGGCATCGATTCCTTCCAGAATGGGGTTGCTCAAATATTCTTCAATTACCCCCACCGAAATACGATTGTTGAAAAAACCTTCCTCGATCATGGGTGCCAGCAACGGAGTAGCTAAAGACCGGAGTTCAATTCCCTGACCGGCTTCATCTATTTTCTTTTTAAAAATATTGGAGAAAATGGTCTGCTTGGTTCCAATCAGGCCAATGCGCTTTCCGGGATATTGCTCACATACGTGCTGAACGACGGGGTCAATCACATTGTAAACCAATGCTTTGGAGCCAACATATTCTTTCACAAGATCGTATGCCGCGGCCGATGCAGAATTACAGGCAATGAGAATGGCCTTCACGTTCTGACTCAGGAGCAGGTTGCAGATTTTCACCGAGTAGGCCTGAATGGCCGCCGTTGATTTATCGCCATAAGGTAAATGGGCTGTGTCGCCAAAATAAATCATGTCTTCAGAAGGCATCATCTGAGCCAGTTGCTGAGCGACAGTAAGACCTCCAATTCCAGAATCAAATATTCCGATTGGTTGGCCAGGGCTTAAATTCATCGGTGTTTTAAAAAGGCAAATGAAGGAAAGAACTGAGGCATAATCATGCGATGAAAGAAATTTTCAAAATATTAAGCGGAATGTGTGTGATAACATGGATTCAAATTTTACTTTTGCAGATAGAATCGAAGAAACAGAGGTTAGAAAGGCAATTCCAGAACACACATTTGCCACTGCCCGACATGCCAGAATAATTAGTGCCGCAAAATGCCACGTAATTTTTTTGGTAATACGTTCAAGATTATCGTATTTGGCACTTGAAATTTTAGGATGACACATTCAATCCCTGATGATAAACTAAGGCTGATCGCCGAAATGGATAAAAAGATCGGCGAATTCATGCAGAAACGAGCAGACGTTGTGAACAAAATCATTTACGATTCTGCAATTCTCAAAACCGGCGACTTCGTAAAGATTTACGACGACGAAGATTATTTATGTTCAGGGTCAATCATTCAACCTTTGTTTCTCAAGCGGGAAGGCATCATTACTTACCGCGTAAAAAAAGAAGACGGTGAAGTTTTCACCAACGAAAGTTTCCGTCTTGTTAAAATTTAATTTCCATTTTTCTATATCCTGTACCGAAGCCTGGCCAACTGTGCCGGGCTTCATTTTTTTGTGCTTCCTGCTTTCGGGTTCCGGACTTTTTGCCCAAAAAGGCTCAGGAAAATTTCAACTGGAAACCGGCCTTCGAATCAGCCCTGTCCGGAATCTCTTGAATGATACCGGTACCTATGGAAATCAATTGGTTTATGCATCGGCTTCTCTTCCGGTTGTTCGCCGGAGTTGGAAATCAGGTGAGAAGTACAAAGCGTTTTCCATTTTCTTTTCCGATCAATTCAGCTATCAGAACCACTCGTTAAGCACAGCCCGGAGTCTGGTCCGATTATTTCAAAACCAAACCCGATTGTCTGCCAGTCTTATTCCTGGTAAAAAAGGGTTCTGGATGGCAAGTCTTGGTGCAAGTCTAATCGGAGATGCCCGCCATGTCCAGAGTTCGCTGGTTTTGCCTTCTGGTACCGTCCTTTACAGACGGCGTGTCAATCCTGCCTGGTCTTACAACATTGGTTTTGGATACAATTTTTTGTTTGGTCAGGGACTGGGTTTGCCCATTATCGGATTTAGTTACCGTCCTAAACCAAAACACCAGCTTTCTTTTGTACTCCCATTTTCGGTCACCTATCGAATTCGACACGAATCGGGTATACAGTCTTTGTTTCAACTTCGTCCTGCCGGAAATGTCGGTCAATTGTATACATCTCAGTTTTCAGACGATCAATCAGCCAGAGCTCTCTTTTTCAGAAGCCGGGCTTATGCCGCCGGGTATCAGGGAATGTTTCCGGTTGGGGAACGTCTGAAAATTCGCGTTGGCGTGTCCGTTTTATTCCGAAGAAAAATCTGGATTTCCGATGCCTTGAAAGGGAATCTTGGTGTCCAGCAAAATGCCTATTCAGCCAACGTCCGAAGCGGATTGTTGATGGAGGTCGGTTTGCGCTATATCTTTCGAAAAAAATCAGACAGACATTCTATGCCAGCTTTGCAGGACGATCTGCCTCTGGATGATGAAGATCTTCGTGATCTCGATCCCTCTGATTGGAATGAAGATGACACCGGAAATACACCCTGATCGAATGAAACAGAAAATTAGTCTGAAGTCCTGGTTATTGGTGGCCTTTCAGCTGGGCTGCCTTTTTTACATATACTATTCAGCACCATTGAAAGCCATCCGGATCGATCTTCAAATCTGGGAATTGTCAGGCTTGTTTCTGGCAATCAGCGGGTTATTCGGACTTAGCTGGCACAGTTTTTCTGTTTTCCCGGAACCCAAAACGAAGGGCCGACTAATTACAGACGGTATCTATTCGTTCATACGCCACCCGATGTACGCAGGTGTTCTTATTGTGGTTGGGACGTTGGTGATTCAGTTTTTTGCCATTCCCAGATTGATTTGCCTTCTTGTATTGGCAACTGTTTTTATTCTGAAAATTGTAGAAGAGGAGGCTTTTCTCTCCAAACGATTTCCTGAGTATGCCGACTACCAAAAGAAAACAAACCGACTGATTCCTTTTATCTGGTAATGCGCACCTTAATCATCCTTTTTGTTCTTTTTTTCGGAATACCTTTTCTGCTGATCTCCGATCTT
>CAMCXM010000036.1 GCA_945883425.1 Spirosoma fluviale | reverse complement strand
CGAATTTCAGGATTGCATTAGGTTGAAACATAAACCCAGAATCCGCAATGGAAAAGATCAATTAATCCAAATCGACTGATTCACATTCATTTATGGCCCCATTTCATTTTTCCCCGAAAGGGAAATTTAAAGGTGTGAATCAGACGATTAACATCCTAATGCGGAATCTGGGATAAAAAGAGGATTTAGTAAATCTAGAATTTGCAAAAGAACACCATACCAGATATCTGGAAATGATACTCTTTAGCTGCCAGTACGATTCTCCTCATGTTTGGGTTCAAATAAAACCCAGGTTCTGCGAGCGTTCTTTCTCAGTATTTGATTCTGAGAAACTTAAGAGTTGAAAAAAAATGGTTTTCCGTAGAACATTTGACGAACACCAGTCCATCGGCGTCCACTTGAGATGGTATACGAAGGTGAGAATCAACAATTGTTTGATCTCCTTCCCAAAGCAATTTACCATTGACATCGGTAAACAAAAGATGTGAACGAATACCATCTTCGACACCTTGTACAAGTAATTGGTCGCCTGAAACTTCAAGGTCAAAGCGGCGAGCCTTTTCATTGGATTTGGTTCCTGTGATAAAAGATCCGGCAACCCGCAACCAGGCAATAACCGGCAAATGGTCCGATGCTTTGTAAAGAGACTGCAACACAGCCGATGGTGCCGAATTGTTGGTTGGGCTTTCAATGATGCTTTTGTTGTAATGTGAGCCGTCATTTCCCAGAGCCTTATAGGTGCCTGCGATATATTTCAATCCTGCCGAGTCATTGAGCATGTGTCGGTTCATTAGGATAAAATCGAACCGGTCGTCAAGCCCTCCACCACTGTAGCATCCCGGATTCAGGCCATTACTTGGACATTGGGTGTGCACATCGGAATAAGCCGAATTGGAGGTCCAGCTTCCTACACGGTTCACAGGATCCAGAAATTGATAAGCAGGTTTCGTGCCGGCAGCGGTCAGATTCTGGAAGGCAACTTCAGAACTGCGATAGGTATTGAAATCGCCCATAATCAGGCAGTTTTCTTTTTTGGAAAAACCATTCAGGAAATTGCGGATGGTGGTGGCTGAATTGGCCCTGTCAGTGGCATCGGCTGCAGTATTCCCGGCTTTCAGGTGGCAGGCCAATACATTGATCCAGACGGTATCGCCATTTACAAGCTGATTGGTTTTAAGATAAAGTCGGAAATGATGTGTCAGCCGAGGTGATGTACTGGCAAAAGACTGTTTATTCAACACCAGTTTTTCGGAATTGTAATATAGAATACTGGTGAGGGAACCGGATGTCTCAACCTGCTGATTCGATTTTTTATAGTACGTAATGCCATCTGTATTCAAAACATTGTTCATGAAATTGTTGGCAAAAACCGGATTGGTGTTCATCTCGCACACACCCAGAATGTCGGGCATCACGTGTTTTACAATGTTCTTAAATTCCGGATTTTTAAGAGCGGGACCGTTTGTTGTGTTGGTACAGGCATCGATTGTGTTGCCGTAATTGGTTAGGTTATAGCTCATTACCCGTAATGTATCGTAAGGCTGAGCCGTAGCCGCTAAATTGGTGAGGATCCCAACAAGAATAAATGTGATGGGAAATTTTACACGAAATTTCATTGCCGCAAGTTGCAGAATTTCAGCCTGAGAATAGTAGATAGTTAAAAGTAGCGGGAAGAAGGATTCAGGAAGCAGGATTCAGGAACCAGGATTCAGGAATCAGGAAGCAGGATTCAGGAAGCAGGATTCAGGAAGCAGGATTCAGGAAGCAGGAACCAGGATTCAGGAAGCAGGAAGCAGGATTCAGGTAACGTTTAGTGGCTCAAAAGAGCACGTCATTATTAAACTCCCTCTTTGGAGCCTGTTCCGAATTTACATCAGGAGGTTTGTGGGCCTGAGCATAGTTAGGAGTCAGTAGTCAGGAAACAAATAATGGCTGGAAAAAGCATGTCACATTAAAACTCCCCCGTTGGGGGTTGGGGGGCTGAGCATAGTTAGGATTCAGGAACCAGGAATCAGGAAGCAGGAACCAGGAATCAGGAAGCAGGAATCAGGAAGCAGGAAGGAGGATTCTGGAATCAGGAAGCAGGAACCAGGATTCAGGAACCAGAAATCAGGAACCAGGAAAAGTAATTAAGATTCGGTATACAGGCGGTACCATGCAAAGCTTGATGGAAATCCTGCAATGCAGGGATTTCAGGAGGGGGCTTGCTGGAACAATAGGGCAAAACCAAAAAAGTGGATAATGTTTTTTCTGCCTCACCACAATTAAAGGATTGTTGCCACCTTGCACTGTGGTTGAGGGAGCTGAAAAGAATCAACCATTAACACTTTTTAGAGATCAATTTTGAATGCAGGCGAATCTGGTCTTCAATAAGACGGCAGCAAACCATGATTGGCTACTCACCGCGGTTCTGGTGAAACCACTATTCACAAACAAAAAAGCGTAATCCATGAACAAATATATTTTCGTTATCCTCAGTCTTGCCATTGGATTTCAAAGTCAGGGACAGATCATCATTGGTTCCAATCAATACACAGAATATCATCCCGGAAATTTGCCCATCGTGATTTCGGTGCCACATGGAGGAAGTCTTTCTCCGTCCAGTATTCCGGACAGAACCTGTAACAATGCGGTGGCGGATATGGATGCCAATACGATCGAGCTGGGAAAGCAAATTGACTCGGCTTTTGCCAATGCTACGGGCTGCCATCCGTATATGATCTATTGCAATCTGCACAGAGCCAAACTGGATTGCAACCGCAACAAGGCAGACGGTGCCTGCGGAAATGCCGCTGCTGGCAATGCCTGGACGGAGTTCCATGGATTTATCGACTCCGCTCAGGCAAGTGCCCAAAGCAAATTTGGGGGCAAAGCATTTTACATCGATCTGCATGGACATGGCAACCCGATTCAACGTCTGGAACTGGGCTATTTGTTGTACGACAACGAACTGGGCTTTTCAGACAATGTGTTGAACTCGGCTCAGTATGTGGGCTACAGCTCCATCCGTAATCTGGTCTCCACGAATGTCAATGGCTTTACGCATGGCGAACTGTTGCGTGGTGAATTTGCACTGGGTACATTGTTTGGTAGGGCTGGCTATGCTTCCGTTCCGAGTCAGCAAATTCCGTCTCCCGGCACCACAACGAACTATTACAGCGGAGGATACAATACAGCCAACCACACCAGTTATGTCCAAAGCATTACGGTGAATGGTCTGCAGATGGAGTGCAACTACGCCAATGTGAGGGATAGCTATTTTCACCGTAGAAAGTTTGCAGATTCTCTGGTTGTTGTGATGTTGAAATACCTGAAGATTCATCAAAACATCAACACCGAGAATTGTTCCGTCACATCGAAGGCACAAATACTGGACGAAACGGGAATCCGCATCTCACCGAATCCGGCACATGACTTTCTACACATCCAGTCGGACGAACCGGACGCCGTATTTGAGGTTGAGTTCATCAATGCATATGGCCAGACAATTTTCGTTTCGAAGGGCCAGTCATGGATTGATGTCCGCTCCATGCCGAAAGGAGTATACATACTCAACCTATCAACCGGCAAGAAAATGAGGATCCGGAGAAAGGTAGTTTTGGAATAAGGAAATAGTAGCTGGTAGATAGTAGTTGAAATTTATAATAAGTAGTAATTAGGAAACAGGATTCAGTAATCAGGCGGTACGTGGTGCTTTCAGCGCCAATCCGGAAATGACCAGAAAGATGGGGTAGGCAATGTTCCGTTTTTCGGCCAGAATCGACAGCAGCGACACCGCCAGAAGCAGGGATATGATAAGCAGAAGACCATCTTCCATCTTTACACCATCCCCGTTTCAGGTATCCATTTCAAAAGGACATTACCGGCTGAAATTGACCATCGCTTCTTTTTTCATCTGGCTTTTCCGGTATGAAACCCGATCGGGGTGATGCGCCGGTGCAACTCCGAACCTTGACAAACTTTCAACCGAAATAGGCTGGTTCAGCGCCTTTTCCATGGTGAGTCTCGCCATTAGATAACTCACCGTCGATTCTGCGCCCTGGTTGAGGTTTACATTCTCTTCTTCCAGTCCGTCATAACATCCTCCGGTACATGGATTGTAAATGATCTGATGAAGGTGATTGCTACCAAGAAACCAGTCGAACGCATGCCGCATTTTGGTTCGGTAATCCTCATCCTTAAAATGAAGATAAAATTTACTGAGAGCCATAATGGTGTAGGCCACGTCAATGGGTTGTTCGCCCCCAGGTCCGGCTTGTCCGTTTACTTCTCCTTTTTTCAGCCATTCTTTATTCGAGATCACCTGAATCCGATTCGTCGGAAAGATCTTATCAAGAAGAAACTGAAAGCTTTCGAGGGCAATTTCCCTGTAAACGGGGTTGCCTGTAACCAGAAAAGCACACAGCATGGCTTCAGGAAGAATGCTGTTGGCGTAGGTCAGATAACTTTCAAACCATTGCCACTCAGGGTCCGATTCATGCCGGTACATTTGAACGAGACGGTCTGCCATTTCAGTCGTCAGGCCAATGGACGACTGCGTAGTGCTGTTCAGATTGCGGTAGTACAAACCTTTGATGGCAAACGACATGGCACGGGTCGAGTGCATGGACCGGATGGAGGGAAGTGCCAGTTTGAGGGAATGTTCCGCCATAGCAATCATTTCGGAAGGAAGGATTCCGGCCTTCGAAATGATGTATCCCAGAGCCCAGATGGCCCGCCCGTTGGAGTCCGACAAATTGGTCTGAACATTCTGATGGGTAAACTGCCGGGTGGCATCGACGTAATTGAGGAAGTTGCCTTCCGATTGCTGGCAGAACACAATGAACCGTAGATAAATAGCCATGTACCGGAGATCGGAAGGATCTTTAAACAACTCATAATTCTGACAGAACGCCACCATAGCCCGGGCGTTGTCGTCCAGAGTAAAACCCGATTCCAGGGCTGGCTGGTTGATCACCGAAAACTGAATCATCCCGAAACTGGTAGTCAGCTTTTTCATGTGGCTCAGGTTGATACCCGGCAGACGATAGGTAAGTGAAATGGCTTCGGAAACCTTCGAGAAAAGCAGTCCATGGGCGATGGCCGCGTTTTCCCAGGAGGTAGACGCCATCCGGTGCAATCCGTTGGAGCTGATATTTTTTCTCAGATCCGAATCTTCCAGAAGCTTGAGCACGGCATTGGCCAGTTCCGGAGAATCCCCAAAATTAACAATGATACCGGCATCGTCTTTCAACACTTCCCTTGCATGAGGAATCGGCGTAGAAACAATCGGGCAACCGCAGCTGATGGCATACGCAAACGTTCCGCTGACGGCCTGCTTCGGATCTTTCGAGGTGAACAGGTAAATGTCGGTGAGCTGCAGATATTCCAGAAGGTCCGGAAGTGGAAGGAACTGGTTAATGAATGCCACATGTTGTTCCAGATGCAGCTCGGCCACAAAGGATTCCAGCATGCGCCTGTATTCTTCGCCCTCGTTTTTTACAATGGATGGATGTGTTTTTCCAATTACCAGAAACAAAACATCGGGATGCAGTTTCACGATTTCGGGCAGGGCCAGCAATGTGGTTTCAATGCTTTTTCCCGGACCCAGCAGTCCAAAGGTTGAAAGTACCGTCCGTCCGGTGAGTTTGTACTTTCGCTTCAATACGGCTTTATCCGAATGAGGCACCAGATGTGTTCCATGCGGAATCACGCTCAGTTTTTCAGCCGAAATACCATAGTCGCTGATCAGAATTTTTTCAGACGAATGCGTCATCACGATAATGGCCATCGCCGTTTTGGAGATGGCGATCACCATTTCTCTCAATTCGGCATCAGGTTCCGGAAGGACGGTATGAAATTCCAGAATTACCGGCTTGCTGATTGATTGCAGAAAGAGCAGAAATTCCATTTTTCGGTTTCTGAAAAATCCGAATTCATGCTGCACCACTACAATTTCAATGCGGGCATCTTCATTGATCTGGCTGACCAGGTATTGGAAAGAATTGGGTTCGTCGGTGTTCAGGAAATACTCCACCTCGCCAGCATACGAATGTTGTTCGGTTTTCGATTCGACAGGACAAATCCGTACCTGAAATGAATGATCAAAGGTATTCTGCAAAGCGGCAACCAAATCCTGGGAGTAGGTGGCAATGCCGCATTCCCTGGGTGGAAAAGACGTTATGAACAGGATTTCTGGTATACTGACCGATGAGCCGTTTTCCGAATCTACGGGCTGGTTTTCAAAAGGTCGGTTTCGGTCTTCAGAGAGTCCTCTGAATCGAAACGGTTTGTTATCAGGATTTTGCATGGCTGGGGATGAAGTGAAGGAGTTCTGTAAGCAGTTTGTTTATATCGACGGAGGCACAGGCAATCTGTTCATCCGCTGCACCGTAATAGATGTATAAAGTTTCGCCTTCCAGGATGGTGCCGGTCGGAAAGCAGACGTTGTTTACTTCGCCCAGAAGTTCCCAATCCTGGTCGGGTTTGAAAAGTGGATAATGCAGACGCGATAATTCGATGGCTGGATTTTCAAGGTCGAGAAGGGCAGCACAGGCACTGTACACATATCCGTTTACGGAATCGTACACGCCATGGTAAATCAACAGCCAGCCCTGATCGGTTTCAATCGGCGGGCAGCCTCCGCCGATGTAGCTCACTTCATGCTTGAAGCGTGGACTCATTACCACATGATCTTGATGGTGGAGGAAATAATTCCGCCAGAATTCGGGTGTCAGATCTTCGGCATGGTCGATGGCTACAATCTGAATGTCGGGTTTGATGCGGTGTAGAAAAGTGATTTTTCCATTGATGCGCCTTGGAAAGAAAACCGTGTTTTTATCCCAGATAAAGACCTTTTTTCCTTCCTTTTCGCGGATTCCTTCGTGACTATTGAAACGATGATATTTTTCGTTCAGGGGAGATTTGGCGGAGGCAAGGTGGCAGAATTCATCCCAGGTCATGATAGGAGAAATGAGTCCTTTTCGTTCAAAATGCTCCAGATCGGAAGAAGTTGCCAGACAAGCAAGAGCATTCACTCCATCGAAAGCCGTAAAGCTGAGGTAAAAAACATCGTCGATCATTGATAATCGCGGATCTTCAATTCCATGCGATTCTATTTCGTCTTGCGGAAATAAAATGGGGTGTTCAAAACGCTGATCCAGAACCAAAGGACTGGTGAAATTGCAATAGCCGATGCTGGAATAATTGCCCTTGCTCACTGCCCGGTAAAACATATGGATGCGCCCTCCAAACTGGATGACGGCAGGGTTCAGGACTCCTTCGTTTTCAAAGCCCAGTTCTGTTTTTCTCAGCAAAACGCCGTGTTTGTGTACTTCGATCATTGGTTGGTTCGGATTGTGTAAGTGAATTCAAAAGTTTGATTTTCAAAGGAATAAGTAATTTCAGTTGAAAAAATAAAGGCAAAATACTGGACCCCGTCATTTTGCAGACGGTATCGGTCAGGTAAAAAATGTGCCTGAAAAAAAAGAGGGTTTTCGTTTTTTCGACCTTGCGATCAGACGTTTTCTAAAGCGATCCGGTCTTTGTAGGACCTCAGCTCTTTGAAATACGTTGGGGTAAGTCCTGTTACTTTTTTGAATTGATTCGAAAGGTGGGCGACGCTGCTGTAGTTCATTATCTGGGAGATCTGAGTGAGGTTATACTCATCATACAACAGAAGTTCTTTTACCCTTTCAATTTTATGGTGAATGATGAAATGCTCAATTGTCACACCCTGAACTTCACTGAAAATATTGGAGAGGTAACTGTAATTGTGACCCAGTTTTTCTGCGATGTAATGAGAGTAGTTCATGTTCGGAAGTTCATCCGAATAATGAATGAGCTCGATGATGACGTTTTTGATTTTCTCTATAAGAATGGACTTTTTGTCATCCAATAATTCCAGCCCCGACGTGAGCAGGTTTTTTTGCAGTTCGTCATGCTGCTCTTTGGTGATGTCATATGCCGTTTCGACCATGCCCAGTTCCAGTTGTATAAATGGTATTCTCATTGATTTCAACTCTTCCCGTACCACCATTTTACAGCGGAGGCTTACCATGTATTTTATGTAAAGCTTCAAATTGTTCTGTGTGTTTAAATATTGGTTTTACGATTATTCTGGTCTAAACGAAACATCCGGCTATGTTCGGGATTCCGTTTCGAAAAGAAGAATCCCGGATTTTTCTAAGAATTAATCTTCATAGCCGCTTTTGAAAATAGTGCACATCATTTTAAATTTCTGGTCGGCGTTGAAACTATGTCTTGAATGGGCTGGAATTAAGATACCTTCACCCAAAACCAGATTGATTTCCTTTTCCTTTAGTTGGAGTTTTGCTTCTCCATCGATAATCTGAACAAACACATCAAAGGGAGATGTTTTTTCTGCTGTTTCTTCTCCTGCATCCACCGCTGTTACCGTTACATTTCCGGTTAACTTTTTGATGATGGTTTTGCTCAGTATGGCGTTGGGTACATATTCTGTAATTTCAACACAAACAACCGGAGTACCTTTTGCAATTTCGTTATTTTCCATATTGACAGTTAGTTCTATTCTTTTCTTTTCTTCTCTTGTTTAGATTAAATCTGAGATTTTTCCAAAGTACAACCTATTTTTTGTTGTTCACCCGTAAATCTTTCAGAGCTTCTCCCAATTGATCCATATCATGGTTGTATTCACGTTTGAATGATTCCCAATCACTTTGGTTTTTCTCATAAGTATCCATCCGTTCGGTCAGCTCTTTGTTCCGTTTTTCCAGATCCAGAATCGACTCTGGATACTGGGCATCCATCTGATTTCCAGGCTTTTCCATTTTCTTTTTAAGTGCCGCTATCCGGATGTCATTGCTGCGGATCCGGGCTAAGGCTTCATTGCGGAAGATTTTCCATTCTTCCACATTTACTGCTTTTACGGAATCGGCTTTGATGTCTTCTTTCACATCTGCCAGTTCATGTCTGGCTTCCTGCACATTTTCTTTTGCATCCTCTTCTGTCTCTTTTGTCGACTGGCAACTGAGTAAAATCATACCCGAGAAATTCAGGAACATGGCAAAGGCAATTACAATGATTGGTTTCATAATTTTAGTTTAAAGGGTTGAAATCTTTTGACGTTGTTGCCGCTCCGGTTTTGTTTCGAAGTCAGCACGAAACAAGGAATAGTTTGGAAGAGCAGAGGCCCGGCTTTGGTTGAATTACCAGATGGATTTTCTGCTCGTATTCCCTTATCACAAAGATGCGGGGGTGCCACGTTTTGTGTTTTACACAATTAAAAGGAATGTTTATGTGATTTTATTGAGGGAAAGAAATCAGGAGCCAAAAGTTAGTAGTTAGAAATTAGTAGCTGGTAAATAGTAAGGCAAAAGGCAGAACTCAGAAGGCAAAAGTGGAACGTGGCTCTGGGTTGTCAATTGATCAAAACGGTCAACCATAATTAGGCATCGACCATTCATAACTTGGCGCTATTGGCGCCACTATGAGCATAACTCATAATTCATAACTCATAACTCATCATTCATAATTCATCATTCATAACTCATCATTTCAAAAAAGGCACCCCAACCAATAACTATGAACCACTAACTGGCGCCAGGTCGCAACGTTCCGCACGAACTAAAAAAGTCGCACTAAAGTCCCCAATGCATCGCCGTACCGTTCCCAGGTAAAGCGAAGTGCAGATTGACGGGCCTTTTCCCGCATCCGGGCATAGGCAGAATCCGTTTTGGAGCGAAGCTGTGCAATGCAATCCGCCAGTGCTTTTGAATCCCGAATCGGTACAATCCAGCCGTTTTCACCCTGTTCAATTACATCCGGTCCCATGCTGTGGGGCGTCGTAATCACGGGAAGTCCGGCGGCCAGTGCTTCCACAATCACCAAACCGAAACCTTCAAACACAGTCGGCAATACAAGGGCGTCGTATTCGGTGTACTGCCGGAACATCTCCATCTGCGAAACTGCCGGATGATGCGTGTACAATTCCTTCCGTTTCTGAAACGCCTGCCCCGAACCCTGAATGCCCCCAATGAAGTGCAACTCGACGGACCGGTCCTTTGGTAAGCTGTCCATGGCTTCCAGCAGATAGGAAACCCCTTTGCGTTGGGTAACCGTACCGGCAAACAGCAGTTTCAACGGACGGTTCTCAAACCCTTTCGACTCCACTGAAAACGGAATTTTATCAGCTTCAAATCCTAAAGGCAACACCGAAATCCGGGATGGGTCCACGCCGGTTTCTTCCAGCGTCCAACGCGTAAACTGCGATGCGGCAATCACATGGTCAGCACGGAAGGGTTCTTCTTCCAACCTCTTTTCGTAAGCCGGAGGAAAATAGAGATTGTCGATGCTGTCGGACCATTCGGGTTGAAGGCGGGCTTCCTCGGAAAGGATCTTTCGGGCCTGCACCACATGGGCAGTGGCCAGTTCACAGATGGCTTTTTTTCCACTTTGTTTTGCTGCATCCAGCGAGGCATGGCAGGAACCCTGAAATCCCCAGAAATGGGTACTTCGGATTCCCTTCATTTTGCGGGCCATCATTTCATCAAAATCGGTATCCCGCTGATACACCTGGTTCTGAACGGCCAAGGACTTACCCTGCATTTTCCGCATCCACATTTCCTTCAGCTCATAATGCCAGTGACTGTGCACAAAAGGCGAGGCCAGTCCTTCTTTAAACCGCCGGGTAAAAAACGAATTGCCTGATGCGAGCACCAGTTTTTGCAGAAGACCCGATTCAATGTACGAACTGGTGTAAAAACCCTGCAGCAATCCCAATTGCCTGAGGGCAAAGGCGAGGTGGTAAGAATGCTGTTTGCCAGCATGCGAAACGGTAAACTTTTGTGTTTCCAATCCGAATCCGGAATTTTCGGCCAATTTAGCGCCAAAATAGCCAGATCGGCTTGAAACGTTTTCTTTCACTTCCAAAAAATCTACCCTTCCTCAGGGAATCCATGGCCTCCGTCGGCTTTCGGGCGTTTTCGGCGTTGGCTGTCGGGAAATGGATCGCGGTTTGTTTCGGACCATCCGGCACTGCCCTGTTCGGTCAGATGATGAATCTGTATGCCACCTATGCCAATATTCCCAACGATGGTTTGTCGAGGGCGATGGTGAAAGAAGGAGCGCAGGCGCACCAGCAACAGGATGAAATCGCAACCGAAGAAGCCGTTCACAATGGACTGGCATTGCTGGGAATTTTGCTGGTGGTGGAATGGCTGATTGCCGGAATCATTTTCCTATTCACCGATTGGTTTGAACCTTTTGAAAGCGATGGGAATCTGTTCTGGATGCTGCTCTTTTTCGGGGCTTTATCGGCTTGTTACTATGCCGGCAATATGTTTCTGGTCTGGAAGAAAACGCAGTTTCAGGTACTTTCCACTACGTTTCTTTCTTTAGGTGGATTGCTGGGAATTCTGGCCGTTTCATTTCTGGGTTATGGAATTCAGGCCTGTCTCCTGGGATTTCTGGGCGGACAATCGGCAGGTGGCTTTTTGTTTTTTCTAATAACCCGAAAAGATTTACCCCTCAAGCGCTTTCGCCTCAGCTGGAATCAGCCGCTGGCAAAACGGATGATCGTTTTCACCCTCACACTGGCATCCACAGGGCTTATTCATCAGGTGGCCAATTACAGTCTGGTTCACTGGGCCATTGATACAATGGGCACACAGAAAGTCGGACTCTGGATGGCGATGAACCGTTTTGCGGATGCCTTCAATACACCGGTTTTAGCAATTGCAAACAGCATTCTGCTTCCCTTGCTCGCCAGCCACGCCACTCAGATTCCCAAACTCCGGGAAATTCTCCAGCCCATTTTCCGGCAAAGTCTGGTGGTGCTGCTGGTTGGAATGGCAATGCTGTACTTGCTTTATCCGGTTCTTCTCCCTCTCCTTTTTTCGAAAGAATTTGTGGCGGATCCGAAATGGACCGGCATGCAGCTGTTTGGTGATTTTTTCAAAAGTAGTACCTATGTCATCGCCATTGTGATGCTGGCTATGGGGCACACCCGTTTTTATTTCTGGCTTGAAGCAGGATCCGTCGCATTGCAGATTGGCCTCACGTACGGACTATTTCAACTATTTGGTTTTGAAGGAATGTTTCTGGCTCATGCCATTCGGTATTGTCTGTACTGGCTGGCCATCGTGTTAAACTATCGGAAAATACTGCTGTGAAACATCCGGTTGTAAGCATTCTGGCCCTGTGTTTCAACCATGAAAAATTTCTGGACGAGGCACTGCTGTCGATCGAAAACCTGACCTATCCCCATCTCGATGTATGGGTTGTAGACGACGCAAGTTCGGATTCCTCGCCTGAAATCCTACGTCACTGGCAGAATAAACGCCCCGATTGGCATTTCGTCCTTCAGGAAACAAATCTCGGAAACTGCCGGACTTTCAACCAGCTTCTACATCAATGTTCCGGCGATTGGGTGATCGATTTCGCCACCGACGACCTCCTCGAAAAAGACGCATTGCAGCATTGGGTAGCCCGGGCCGAATCTGCTCCGGGCATTGGCTTCTGTTATGCCGACGGCATCGTTCTGGATCAGGAAACCGGGAAACGAAAGCGGTTTTCCGAAACCATCTCACGCAACACCTTTCCCGAAGGAAAAATCCTTCCGGAACTTTTGAGTCAACCCTTTATTTGTCCGCCGGCGGTTCTGTTCAACAAAGAAGCCTTGCTGAATCTGGGTGGATACGATGAGAATTTACACTACGAAGACTGGGATGCCTGGCTCCGGATTTCACACCAGTATCCGGTGTTGTTTCATCCCGAAGCTGTGATTACCTACCGCAAACATCCGGCTTCCATGTCGGCATCGCTTGTTTTAAAACGAAACCGGAAAATCCTGCAGTCCACGGTCCGGATTCTGGAACGGATTGAACATTGGCCTGAGTTCCTGACAAATCCCGGATCGATGGCGGGATTCACCCGGTACCATCTGCGCATGTGTTTTGGTTTGCAATTACCGGAAGAAGCCCATTTGTTTTACCAGGTTTTACAAAGGACGGGAAATCAGAAATGGAGCGATACCGTCCTTTATAAATTGGCAGGATCTCTTCCGTTCATGTACCCGGTTTACAAGGCCTTTCGCCAGTTCCGGACCTGGATGCAAATGAGGGGAAAGGAGGACTGAAGATTACCGTCGGTTGTCGTCGTTTTCCACCATACTCAGATAGCTGTCGTATCGGGTGAGTGGAAGTTTTCCTTCGTCCAACGCCTGAAGGACAGCACAACCTGGTTCATGCAGATGGGTGCAGTTATAGAACTTGCAGTTTTTTGCAAACGGTCGCATTTCCGGAAAGTAGTGACTCATCTGATCGTCTTCCATTTCCATCAGGCCCAGTTCCTTAATGCCGGGCGTGTCGATGATGAGGGTGTTTTCATCCAGACGAAACATTTCGGCGTAGGTGGTGGTGTGCTTTCCTTTGTTGGCAAAAAGCGAAATTTCCTGTGTATTCAGACTGAGGTGAGGTGCGATGGTATTCACCAATGTGGATTTGCCCACGCCTGAATGGCCCGACAAAAGACTGGTTTTTCCAGAAAGCAACTGGTTGAATTCTGCGATATTGAGATCGTCTACCACCGACGTCACCAAAGCCGGATAGCCAATGGATGTGTACATATCGGCCAGAATGCCGACGTATTCTTTTTCTTCTTCCGACAGCAGATCGACTTTGTTGAACACCACTCTGGCCGGAATTCCATACGATTCGGCTGAAACCAAAAGCCGGTCAATAAATCCAAGAGACGTTCTGGGCAATGTGAGTGAGGCAATGACGACAAGCTGATCGATGTTCGATGCCAGAATGTGCGCCTGTCCGGTTTTGTGGACTGATTTTCGAATGATGTAATTGTCACGATCCCGGATTTCGGAAATGACCCCCTGCCCTGCCTGGCCGTCTTCCAGTTCCATCACGACTCTGTCGCCAACAGCAACCGGATTGGTGGCACCGGTCTTCGATAGTTTGAGCTTTCCTTTGAGCCGGCAATCGTAAAATATGCCGTCTTCTGCCTGAACCTTATACCAACTCCCGGTCGACTTAAATACCAAACCCTCCATGCCTCAGGACGTTACTTTTTGTTTCAAAAACTTGTCAATCAATTCTTTACCGCAAAGAAAGGAATAAAAACCGGCCAATGAACCAGCTTTCTGTTAAAATTGCTGTAAGAAAGCGTATCTCCCTCATCCGGAACCGCTTTCTCAAACGCAGAATTTCATTGGCAGAAACGAATTATTCATCTTTTTTTCAAAAACTGGTTTTTAGATTTTTTCTGAAAACATGGTTGCTGATTGCCCTTTCGTTTCTTCCATTGTCCGGGATTTGTTTTGCCGCGACTCCCTCCTCCCCCGATTCGCTGAAATTTGAAAATGCGTTTCAATCCTATCTTCGGATACGTTCCATTTCAGGAGACGAATATGCAGCCGGACGGTATCTGAAAGATCTGGGCGATTCGTTTGGCCTCGTGAGTGAGTGCCTCAATTGCACCGATACATCCATCAACATTGCCTTATCGCTGTATCCGCTATCCACTAAAAAACCCAACCTGATTCTTTTGAGTCATCTGGATGTAGTGGGCGCCAGCGATTCTGTGGAATGGCGGTTCCATCCCTTTGCCGGCACAAGAACGGACTCTGACTTTGTCGGTCGTGGTGCTCTGGATGCCAAAGGATTAACATTCATGCAGCTGGGTGGACTGATCAAGTTTAAGGAATCTGTGCAGGGTCAGGAATTGCCGTTCAACGTCACCATTCTGGCGGTTTGCGGGGAAGAAACCGGAGGATTTCGTGGCGCCAGAGCGTTGGTTGATCATTGTATGGATAAACTCCAGCCCTGGGCTGTATATGGAGAAGGGGGATCCGGAATCAAAGGGATTGTCCCATCCTATCCGGAGATTCCCGTCTTTGGAATTGCGGTAGCTGAAAAGGTCAATCTTTGGCTCAGGCTTGACCTTAAATTCAGCTCTTTCGGACACGGAGCCGCACCTCCAAGCAGTTATGTAAACAAGGATATGATGAAAGCCCTGAATAAACTCGGACAGGTAGAAGGGCGAATCGAATTTCACACCACCACCAAACGGATGTTCCGGGAATTGGGGAAACTGGAAGGAGGATTTAAAGGTTGGGTAATCAAACATATTCATTGGAGGATATTCAGGCCGGTTGTGCGAAAAGTAATGGAAAGGGAACCGGTTTTCTCTTCTATGCTTCAGAATACAGCCGTGCTGACCAATATGTTCAATCCGCCGGGACCTCCCAACCAGATTTCCACGCGGGCAACGGCTTTTCTCGATTGCCGGTTGCTTCCGGAGACCAAAATCAAAAAGTTTATACGGGAAATAAAATACGGCTTGATCGAACCTCGGTTTAAAGTCAGCATCCTGAATCAATGCCCGGAAGCAGAAGAATCAAGTCCTGAATTGTCAGAGTATCAGTGCTTCGCCATGGCCATTCAGGAAACCTTTCCCACCGCCAAAACGGCACCGATTCTGTTTCCGGCTTCCAGCGATAACAATTATTTCCGGCAGTTCCGAATCCCGACTTATGGAATTACACCGGTACTGATGAGCCGCACCGATGTGGAATCGATCCATGGAACCAACGAACGAATTAAGTTTACCGATTTCTGGAAGGGCGTTGAAGTGTTCCGGAAGTTTCTGGTTCTGGCATCAAAACTGCCTCCGAAAATCTACTTCACTCCCATCAGCAACCGGTAACAGTTCGCTGTGCAAAAAGCTTATCGGGTTGTGTACTGATTGTCGTAATACTGCTGATAGGCTCCGGATGTGATTTCGTCCATCCATTCAGCGTTGGCAAGATACCAGTCGATGGTTTTTTCGAGACCTTCTTCAAACTGAAGGCTTGGTTCCCAGCCCAGTTCTTTCATGATTTTATTGGCATCTATGGCGTATCGAAGATCGTGACCCGCCCTGTCTTTCACATACGTAATAAGAGAAGCAGCCGAACCTTCCGGCTTGTCCATTTTGCGGTCCATCACACGACAAAGAAGATGCACGATGTCGATGTTCTTCCATTCGTTGAATCCACCGATGTTGTAGGTCTCCCCTATCACTCCCTTGTGAAACACCATATCAATGGCACGGGCATGATCTACGACAAACAACCAGTCACGAACATTTTCTCCTTTTCCGTAAACCGGAAGCGGCTTTCCCTTGAGAATGTTGTTGATCATCAATGGAAGCAGTTTTTCCGGAAACTGGTTGGGTCCGTAATTGTTGCTGCAGTTGGTGATCACCACTGGCATTTTATAGGTGTTGTGGTAGGCTCTCACCAGGTGATCGCTACCCGCTTTTGATGCGGAGTATGGCGATTGCGGATCGTAAGGAGTGGTTTCGAGAAAGAAATCTTCCGGATTGTGAAGGGAACCATAGACTTCATCGGTTGAAACATGATAGAAGAGTTTTCCTTCAAAATTACCGTTCCAGCTGGCTTTGGCTGCATTGAGGAGGTTGGCGGTTCCCACCACATTGGTCATGATAAACGACAGCGGATCGGCAATCGACCGGTCCACATGGCTCTCGGCAGCAAGGTGAATCACACCGTCAAACGAATGCTGACGGAACAGATCCATCATCAGCGGACCGTCCGTGATATCGCCTTTGATGAAGGTATAGTTGGGTTGGGATTCGATGTCCCGGATGTTGGCCAGATTTCCGGCGTACGTAAGGGCATCGAGATTAAAAATATGATACTGGGGATACTGATTTACAAAGAGGCGAACCACATGTGATCCGATAAATCCGGCACCACCGGTGATGAGAATGTTCTTTTTCATGACTTTTAATCTGGGTGCAAATTAAATGAAACTGGTGGCAATCCGTTACTTTTCAAAAACAAGCAATGGTAAATACTCAACCCTTTGCCTTCGTTTACCCGAAGCCACTTCCTGAAGAAGTCGTGTTTTTAAGGACTCATAGGCCTCCCCAATCGGCCAGTGATTTGCGGAAGCATCACATAAAACGATGTAGTTGGGCGAGATATCAGACAATGCAACATCGACATTCATCAGACACCGTATTTTGGGATTGCCACTATCATAAAAGGCCAGGTCAGGTTGGGCATGCACCGTTTTCCCAGGCATCCGCTCGTTTCTGAATCGATGCATGGCTTGAACCGCTGCTTTTGTGTTTTCGGTTGGGGTATGATAGACAAGAAAATTCGTGACCGAGTATTTATTAGCGTACATCCCTGCCAATACACCGAATGTTGCCAGAATGCTTGCTCCGGGAAAGCCAGGAATCAAACCAGATATTCCACTCCTGGCTTTTGAAGCAAGAAATCCGAATACAGCAAAACTGACGGCGAGGGGAATATCCTGATAATGAAAAGCCATCGTTTGAGCCCCGGACCGGTTCAGCAAAAAACTCACGGCCATGGTTGGCAATACAACCAGTAAAGCTTTCGGATGAAAACAAATCAGCAATCCGGAACAAAGGAAAACCTGAAAGGCAAACCGGGCTTTGATTAAGGGATTCGCAAACAACTGAATCGAAGTCGTATTCAGATTGGCTGTGCCTGCCAGATACGGCATCAAAACAACCGGAATAAACCAAAACAAAAATGTTCCGGTGCCCACAAGCACAATACCCTGCCAGCGCTGCTTGAGATAGAAAAAAGCAAACATGCCAAGCGACAGGATTACAAGAGAGCCATTTTCCTTCAGACTCAGAATTACCAGCATCAGCAATCCCGAAATCCACCATTGCTTTTTTTGCCAGGAAAGAAAGAGTGCAAAAACAAGCGGGACGATCAAATTGGAGGACTGAAATTCGAATCCCATAAAATTTGTGACTCCAAAACTGGTGACCCACATAAACAAGATGAAATGGGATAATCCTTTTTCTACTTCATGAAAACGAAGAAGAAGGCGTAGCAGCCAAAAGGATAAAATGTACCCAATAAGGCGAACGACAATTAAAACGGTACCGTCCTGAAACCAATTGGCCAAAGGAGAAAAAACAAGCAAACCCGGACAAAAGTGGTCTGCAAACTCACTGGCCTGGATTTCGGAATTGTAGAATCCTTTTCCGGCGGCAAAATTTGAAATGGGATTCCAGAAAAAGCCGGTATCGTAATAATTGAAGTGGAGTGAATAGTATTCCCGGTAAATATTGACAGACCAGAGAACAACCTGAAGTCCGAAGAAAAGCCAGACCAGCCAACTTCGGAAGGCCAAAAAGAACAAATCAAAACGGCCAACGACTCCAGCCAGAAATAATGGCAAAAGGATGAGAAAGCGGATGTACTTTGAAACGCCTACATGATCTGATGTGATCAGAATCGAAATGGAGTAGGCAATCAGAGCCAAAATAAGACCCAGCTGAATATTCCTGACGCCCGCCTTTTCAACCCAGTGGTTGCCAAATCCTTTCGGCAATTCGTCAGCTTTCATGTGATTATGGGATGTTTAAATCCGACAAGAAAAATTTCAAGAACCACCTGGAATGGTCATCACCTGCGTTTCAACGGGAGGTCCGTCAGAATTAAAGATCAGCAACGGAATTTGAAATGTGTGGTAGTCAGGTCTTTTGAGAACATCATAAACAAATTGCACCCATTGTCCATTTGGAGCGGTGTGATGCACCTTAAAGCCATAGCGTATTTTCTTCGCTCCTGAATAAACTGGGAACTTCCAGTTTTCGGGGCCGGGATTTACACTGATGTTTTCTGATTTTAGTGCATGTTCGTCTGCATCAAGCCAGATCAACTCGATCAAGTAATCACCAGTAATCTGATTTTCTTTTGCAGGATTCGAAACCACCAGCATTGAGTCTTTGAATTCCAGTTTCCACAAATAATGATCCTGCCAGTATTTATTTCGGGTGAACAGCAAACGTGAGTTATCTGAATTTGGAATCAGCGTTTGCGATACAACTTCTGGTGCAGGAATCAGATTTGAAAAAGCCTTTCGGGAATGATAGTTATCGTTTTCACCAAATACCAGACGAGGAATGAGAGAATCGGAGAAACAGGCTCTCATTTGTTTCTCGTAGGTAAAATAAGAAAGGTTTGGTGTTTGAGTATCTGGTGCTTCAGGAGCAGAACTCACAATGAAAGGCTGTGGTTTCAGAGATGAGCCAAAAGCCCAGTTCCAGTTTAAGGTTTGGGTGTAGTCAATTATGAAAAACCACAAGATAATTCCTGAAATCAAGGGTAAGGAAAAACCCGGTTTGATCACCCGAAAAAAGAAGGCTGCCGGTATCACCATAAATCCAATCAACGGGAAAATAGTCCGAAGGTCTTTATTGGGAATCACACTCACAACAGCCAGGGAAGCAAAAAACGATATCATACCATAGATTTCAGGCCATTGTATTCTCTTTCTGACAAACACAGACAAAGCAGAACCAACGATGAAAACCACCAAAAGCAGAATTCCACCCATTTCCGGCAATCTTTTTACATACCAGAACTTTGATTTGAGTTCCTCCGCATTGGCCAGATGATTAATTTCAGCAAAATTTTTCATCGTTGGCAAGGTGTAGTTGTAGTGAGATTGATTCACCATAAACCAGAACCCTGCTGTCAGAACAATGGGAATCACAAAATAGAACAGGTTGTCAATCCGACCCAGCATTTGCTTATAAGCTGATCTCTGGACCACAGAAACTCCGACCAACACAACAAAACCCGGCAGAAGAAACAGGAAACTGGCTTTGGTTAGAATGCCAATTCCAAACAGAAGTCCCGCCACAAATGTGGATTTCTTGTGTTTCAGAAAACCCGATTTCAAAAGATAAAACTGAAACCAGATCAGGACACACAGCACAGGAAAATCCTGCATAAAATGTCGTAACAGACTAAAAGACAAGGTGCCGCCCAAACTGATAAACCCCACCAAAGCGGCAATACCCGAACCAAACCGAAGATAACGGAGTGTTCTGAAAATTCCGGTGTAAGCCAACGGCAACCAAAAAAAGCATTGTCCAAGCACTGCAGATGTGTTGCTTTTGCCAAAAATCAGAAAAAACGGACCCGGTAAAATGTAGGCCACTGGCTGGTAGAAATCATAATACATGAACACTTCCCACAGTTTGATACCGCTTTCTCCTTTGAGAGAGTGATACACCGAAAGTGCATTGGCCAGGTGACGGGAACTATCAAACGGAAGTAAATCGCGGTAATCGAAAATAGCGAAAAACGAATTGATGGCGACCAGAAATACGACTGGAATCCAGTAATTCATTCGGTCCAGTTCAGTTGGAGAATTCTTACAATCAACAACCCTGGCTGCAAAAAGTGACGGCAGGAAAACAAATAAATTTTGAAAAAGTGGATAGCGAAAAAAATTGAAAGGATTTTCAGTATCCAAAGGAAAGCCAGCCAGAAAGAATGAGAGAAACAAAAGACCATAGCTTGCTGGTCGCAGCCAGAAAAAATCATCTTTGAAATACCGAAAACAGGTGATGCCTGCTGAAAACAAGCAACAGATTAAGGCAATCATTTGCGACCCTGGCCATGAATCAAAAATAAAACTGTTTACCAATGTCAGAAGGGAAAGGAAAATGACTCCAAAACTTTGGTCGGTGGTTTTCTGGTAAGTCGGAAGGGAGGAAAATTGGATCACAGATATCTTGTAAAAGGGCAAATGTATACGAATTGAAAAAAATCAGGTAAGACCCTTTTCAATCATTAGGTTTGAATGATCATTGAGCGCAGTCGGTTTCTATGTCAAAAGTGAAAGAACCGGACCTGAAAGAGCTGATTTCCAACCTTCCAGAGCATCCGGGTGTATATAAATATTTCAGTGGGGAGAACATTCTGATCTATGTCGGGAAGGCAAAGAATCTCAAAAAACGTGTTTCCAGCTACTTCACCAAAACCTACACCGACCGGAAAACGGCCCGGTTGGTTTCCCAGATTCACCATATTGAGTTTACGCTTGTCGACAACGAATACGATGCCCTTCTGCTGGAAAACAGCCTGATCAAACAACACCAGCCACGGTACAACATCAATTTAAAGGACGACAAAAGTTATCCTTACCTCATCATCACTTCCGAACGATACCCGAAAATTTATCCTACCCGCCGCCGGATCGCAGACAAAGGAAATTACTATGGCCCGTTTGCTTCCGTCCGGATGATGAAAGCCTTGCTGGAACTCTTTAAAAAGGTATTCACGTTCCGGTCCTGCAACCTGGCGTTGAGTGAAGACAACATCCGGAAACAGAAATTTAAAGTCTGTCTGGAATTCCATCTCGGCAATTGCAAAGGACCCTGTGTCGGTCTTCAGGACGAAAAAGAATATCTATTGGAAATCGAACAGGCCCGCCAGATCATCAAAGGAAAAACCGGACCTGCAAAGCAGTATTTCAAGGACAAAATGCTGGAACATGCAGCGGCATTGGAATTCGAACAAGCCCAGAAAGCGAAAGTAAAACTGGAGCTGATTGAAAACTGGCAAAGCCATTCTGTTGTGGTCAATCCGGACATGGAGGACCTTGATGTATTCGCCATGAGCAGTCAGGAAGAGGATGTCTACATCAATTTTCTGGCAATATCCGAAGGCTCCATTTCACAGACCCACACATTTGAATTCAAGAAAAAACTGGATGAAACCGATGCTGAACTGGTTGGTCATGCCATTGTTCTGGCCAAAGAAATTTTCGACTCCAAAGCCAAAGAACTCATCAGCAATGTGGTCCTTGATTTCGATATCCCGGGCGTTCAAACACATGTTCCCCAGAGGGGCGAAAAGAAAAAACTTCTGGACCTGGCCCTGAAAAATGTGCTTTACTACAAAAAGGAAAAAATCACAAGGGCCATAGAGGCACAATCAGATAACAGGACGGACCGCATTCTCAACAAAATGAAGAGCGACCTGCGATTGGACCGCTTGCCGAAACGAATTGAGTGTTTCGATAACTCCAATATTCAGGGAACCAATCCGGTTTCGGCGATGGTTTGCTTTATTGACGCGGCTCCGGCTAAAAAGGAATACCGTCATTTTAATGTGAAGACCGTGGTGGGTCCGGACGATTTTGCCACCATGTTCGAAGTAGTGAGCCGTCGTTATAAAAGACAGCTCGAAGAAAACCAGCCTCTACCCGATCTTATTCTGATTGATGGTGGAAAAGGTCAATTGTCATCGGCCTGTGATGCTTTGAAATCACTGGGATTGTACGGTACCATACCGATTGTGGGCATCGCCAAACGGCTTGAGGAATTGTATTATCCGGAAGATCCGTATCCACTTCATCTCGACAAAAAATCGGAAACACTGAGAGTTTTGCAAAGGGCAAGGGACGAGGCACATCGGTTTGGGATTACCTTTCACCGGAGCAAACGAAGTAAGGCCTCTCTTAAAACAGCATTGGAATCCGTGAAAGGACTGGGCAACAAATCAGTAGAGTTTATCTACAAGCGATTTCAATCACTCACCCAAATCCGGGAAAGTGAACACCGGGAAGAAATAGAAAAGGAATTGGGAAAGGCCAGAGCCGATGCATTGTTTCATTTTCTGGCCCAGGGTTATAGACCAACTGAACAACCAACCGAATCAGAAGAATCATGAAAAAGGAAGAACTATCCATCTCACTTGTTCAGGCAAATGTTTCCTTCGACAGCGTGGAAGGCAATTTGTCGCATCTGGAAGAATTACTGGAAAGCGACTCATCTGAATCCGATATCTACCTATTGCCGGAATTGTTCAACACGGGCTACCGAAATGCATTTCATATGAAGGCTGAAAAAATGGGACTGTACACAACCCGTTGGATGAAGCAAATGGCAGCCCGGAAAAATGCAGCCATTTGCGGTTCTGTGGCCATCGACGAAAATGGACAAGTTTTCAACCGGATGCTGTTTGTGGAACCGTCGGGAACAATTCAGTATTACGACAAGGTCAATGTTTTTGCCTTTTCAGGAGAAGATAAAGTGTTCAGTGCCGGTCAGGATGAAGCAATCTTTGAATACCTGGGCTGGCGGATCAAAGCCATCATTTGCTTTGATTTACGTTTTCCAGAAACCGTCCGGAATAAGGCACCTTACTATGATCTGGTTCTTTGCAGTGCACACTGGCCATCTCCACGTATTCAGGCCTGGGATGCATTGATTCCGGCCCGGGCGATTGAAAACCAGGCCTATTTTGCTGCTGTAAACCGCGTTGGGAATGAAGGTGAAGCAATCTATCCCGGTCATTCTGTTTTGGTTGATTTCAAAGGAACTCACCTCATTCCGGCTCTGGAAAATGAATGCATTCTGGGATGTAAAATAAAAAGCTCCGAACTGGATCAGTTCAGAGCTTCATTTCCATTTCTGAAACCAGTACTTTAGTTACTCGCCACCATCAAACGTGATATCGACACGGCGGTTCAAAGCGGCTCCGTCAGAGCTTTCTTCGTTGGCGGTGAGTGGATCCGATTTACCCAATGTTTTAATGGACATACGGTTGGCAGCAATACCTTTTTTGATCAGGTAACCTTGTACTGCTTCTGCACGATCGGAGGCCAGTTTGATGTTGTATTCATCCGAGCCTTTCGAATCGGTGTGCCCACCGATGGCAATTTTCATCTTCGGATTCTCTTTCATCATACTAACAAGGCGATTAAGCTCTGCAAATGATTCTTTGTTCAGATCTGTTTTGTTGTAATCAAAGAAAATATTGTTTAAAGCAATCTGGGTTCCCCTCTTTATGGGCATCAAATAAAGATCCTGAGTAATGGTTTGAGGATCTTCGAGGTTGGTGGCATCCAGGCTCTGTGTAACCGACATATACCCATCTGCCTGAGCCAGATATCCATAATTTGCCCCAACAGGAACCGCAATTTTATAGGCACCGTTGGAAGGATTGGATTCGTTGATTCCCAATTCCTGGTTTTCGCTCAGGTTTTCATACAGGATTTTAGCACGAACCGGCTTCTTGGAGAACTTATCCAGTACCCGTCCTGAAATTTCAATGACCGGAGCTGGTTTAAACAAATCTGGTATTCTCAAACGGTATAAATCCAGTTGACCGTTGGACTGGTTTCCTCCCGATGAAAAATAGGCATAATCGCCATTGGCTGGTAATGTGAAAAAGATATCAGACTGTCCGGTATTGATGTTTTTGCCGAGGTTGGCAGGTTTACTCCATTTTGTCCAGGTATCATCCAGACGCCGACTCATATAAATATCATCACTTCCGTATCCGGAGAATCCATCTGAACTGTAGAAAAGTGTTTTATCATCCGCTGCCAGAAAAGGGGCCGATTCATTACCAATACTGTTGAGCACCTTACCTGTATGCAAGGGCTTGGTCCAGGAACTATCTGGCTCAAGAAAACTAACATACAAGTCCATCCCGTCTCCACCAAGTGCATTATCAGCACGAATGGCCATTAACATAACCTTACGGTTTTGGCACAGGTAATAATTGGCTCGCTTGTATTCATTTACATAACCCTTGATCCGAAGTGCCTTTGGTTTACTCCAACCTTCCGGTGTGATGGTAACCATTGAAACGCCTTCTTCCATTGTCACTTTTTTGGGGCCGAAATTGTAAACATTCCCAACTAAAACATTTTTTCCATCCGGTGTGATCGAACACATAAAGTTTGGTTTGTCGTTGTTGATGGGGCTACCAAGGTTTTTAGCCAATCCCCACTCACCTTTGGCATCGTCCCAGTCTGAATACCAGATGTCTTCATCGTCTTTCTTTCCTCCCATATTTCCAGGATCATTTTTCCGTCCAAAATACAACCGCTTTCCATCAGGAGAAATGATGGGATTGACCTCATCATACGGGCTGTTGATTTTTTCAGTAAGACGTTCGGTCGCAATGTTGGGATTGACCCTCTGGCTATCGTTCACCTTCACTTCAATGGGTTTCTGTCCGTCGGAAATAGCGACAAAATCGATGCTGTTAAAGCCGGGAACCCGATCACAATCCATTTCAATCTTAATGGCTTTTACCGGCCATGGCGATTTTTCTTCGAGGAAAATGTGGAGCAGCCGGGAATCCTGACGGATGGGCTTTGGTGTAAACTGATTGATAAGGTGTTCCTTTCCGTTTGGTTCAATGGCCACAACCCGAAGGATGGATCCGGGATTATAGCACTCTCCGATGGCTACCTGTTCAATCTCCATCACTTCTTCAAAACCAACGGTAATAAATTGTATGCCTGTCTGCCGTTTTGGGCTCCATGCAAATGGATTATCACCCCCCACCGGAAGTGCATTGGGCTCTCCCAGAATTTGCTGGGCACTGTACAATTCAAAGCTGTATTCAGATGAAAATGCAACGACTTTATCAGCGTACAGCACTTTTTGCTGTTTTGAATTCTGGGCTGAAGCAGCAGCCGATAGAACCATCAGGGCACCCAAAAAAACATTTTTCATTATTATGTATTGAATTTCTATGTTTAGGAAAAGGCGGTTAAAACTACATTTTATTTTAGTTCAAAATCGGAAACCAGACGCCAAACCCCTGAAATCAGTTGCAAGGATCCTATTAATTCTGGTCTCATCAAATTTTACATTTCAATTATCCGGATTTCCACCCGGCGGTTTACCCTTCTTGCATCCGGGACGTCACCATTGGTTACAAGATGCTGCCCGATAATTGCTTTCAATTTGATTCTCTTTTGCGAAATACCATTGGAAATAAGGAATTCACGAATTGTCCGGATACGTTTCATAGCAAGTTTCCTGGCTTTTCGGCTTTTGACCTGACTATCCGTATGACCTTCCAACTGGATTTTGATGGACTGGTTTTCAGTCATAACCTTCACAAGCCGTTTAAGTTCAGGAATGGATGAATCGGTGATTTTGAAACTTTTAACATCAAAAAGGAGATCCCGGAAGGGAAGAAGTTCTCCAATGTGTATGGGAATCAGCGAGAACCGTAACGAAAACTCTGATTTGTCTTTGAGAGAATCCGCATTCAAATCAATATCCTGAAAATCACTTACAAATCCTTGAGAAGAGATTTTAACCGTGTAAGGAGCCCGGAATTGTATTCGGGCATGGTATCCATCAGAATCTGATTGCGAGATTATCGTAACCGACGCATCCGGTTGTTTTTCGAAAATAACGGTGGCAGGAATTACGTTCTTTGATTTATAACTGGTCACAATTCCTGAAACCTGCAAGGGCTGTGAAAAAACGTTGGAATCAAAAACTGTTGATAACAACGAAACCATCCAAAACAAAACAGAGATTCTTCCGGCTAACATTCTGAAGTTTAATGAAATTTCATCCAAATTCTCATGGCCTACTTTTAGATTCAGACAAACTGTGATAAATCTCCCAATCCTTGCCTGACGACTTCAAATTCATCGTTTTCACACAAAACAATGGTGGAAGCTACATTGTGCCCGTAACCACCATCAATGATAATGTCTACCTGATTCTCAAATTTCTCAAAAATCAGTTCCGGATCTGTACTGTACTCCAACACATCATCTTCATCCACAATGGAAGAAGTAAGGATGGGATGACCTAATTCATGAACCAGCATCCGCGGGATGTTATTGTCTGGAATCCGTATTCCGATTGTTTTCCGCTTGTTGTTCAAAATCCTCGGAACTTCCGCAGTGGCAGGTAAAACAAATGTAAAGGGTCCGGGCAATGCCTTTTTCATCACCTTGTACACAGGAGTTGACACACGGGCAAAGTCTGCCAGGTGGCTCAAATCATGGCATATAAAAGCAAAATTGGCTTTTTCTGGTTTCAGATTCTTGATTTTGGCAATTTTTTCAATCGCTTTGGGTTGAAAAATATCACAGCCGATTCCATAGACTGTGTCAGTTGGATAAATCACCAATCCTCCCGCACGCAAGACCTGAACAACCTGTTCAATTTTTCGCTGATCTGGATTTTCCGGATGAATCTTAATGAGTTTTGCCGCCACGTTTTGAACCGTTGGGAATCTGCACAAAAATAAAATAATTGATCCCCGGACTGAATGCGTTTTTAAACAATCCATAACCAGGTATAAAATACGGTGAAAATCGTTCTGTTTTTGTGAACACTTTTGATTTCATTCTCAACTCAAAACCCATCATAATCCAGCCTGCAAGGCGTGTTCGCACTGTCGCATTGAGTTCACCCCACATGGCAAAACACGAACCAGACTCCGGGGTGATACGATCATATCCCGTTGGAAATATGGGTATTTGAATATTTTGAGGTTGATACTGAAACGAAGAACCGGCCAGTCGCAATCCAAAAGCAACTACATTAGACTCTTCATTTAATAGCGATTTTGAGATCCCGAATCCATAATAAATCCCGCTGCTTTTCGCCCTGT
>CAMCXM010000035.1 GCA_945883425.1 Spirosoma fluviale | reverse complement strand
TCATTAAAAACAACATGGTGGATGTGATTGTATCCACCGGAGCCAACATCGTTGATCAGGATTTCTTCGAGGCTCTTGGCTTTAAACACTATGTCGGCACTCCATACGGAATCGACGATCAGGAACTTCGCGAACTGATGATCGACCGTATTTACGATACCTTCATCGATGAGGAAGATCTTCGTATCTGCGATGCCACCATCGGTGAAATCTGCGATACCCTTCCGCACAAACCGCACTCCAGCCGCGAATTCATCCGTGAAATGGGTCGCTTCCTGGCCGACAATGAAAAATATGCCGAGTCAAGAAAGGACAGCATCGTGTATCAGTGCTTCAAAAAAGGAGTGCCGATCTTCGTTCCCGCTTTCTCTGATTGTTCCGCTGGATTTGGTCTGGTTCACCACCAATTCCACAATCCGGATTCCCACATCAGCATCGATTCTGCCAAAGATTTCCTCGAAATCACCAAAATCAAACTGGCCAATCAGGAGTCTGGTCTGTTTATGATCGGTGGTGGTGTTCCGAAAAACTTTGTACAGGACATCGTGGTAGCCTGCGACATTCTGGAAAAAGAAGCACCGATGCACAAATACGCTGTTCAGATCACAGTAGCCGATGAGCGTGACGGCGCACTTTCGGGTTCTACATTGAAAGAAGCCTGTTCATGGGGAAAAGTGGATACCGTTTATGAGCAAATGGTATTCAGCGAAGCCACCATTGCGATGCCAATCATCGCGGGTTATGCCCTTCACAAACGCGAATGGGTGGGCCGTCCGGAAAGACGCCTCAATGAGGTGCTCGACGGAGCTATGGTTTCAGCTTAGATTTTCTTTTACTATTTTTTCAAAAACCTGTCAGAAATGGCAGGTTTTTTTGTTTTCAGGATAAGCGAAGCCCGTCTGGCGGTGACCCTTATGAACTTTTGTAGGCTACTTCGTGGTATGTCTTTATGTGGGGGCCCAGAAAAACACGGGCGAAAACCCGGATGATGGAGAGTCCGTCCACAATAAAGCTGAGCGACACAAAAAAGGCCAGTACATATTGATGCGAATGAATGTGACTGAACAATAAATCTTCGCCAATGAACGTTGGAGTAATCGGAAAACCAGTCAATCCAAGGCAGGCTGCGTCTTCCAGCAACCACGAAGTGCCCCGATTTTGGGTTCCACATTTTCATCATACTCCTGGTTGATCATTTTGTCGAGCCAGAAATCCAGATGTTGTTCTCCTTTATTTTCAGCAATCGTCTGTGCCGTAACCTGCTTGTGAATCCGTCCTGTCTGATACATTTTCCGGTATTCAGACAGACTCAGATAGGTTCGGTATCCAAACGTATCGGAGGCATCTTTCAGCGCTTCAAAAAACGACTCCGTCTGAAAAGCATGCAGCGAATTATGATGGATAAAATCCTTTAATGGTGCCTGAGCCGGAAGGTAATGCTTCAGGTCGTGCAGCAGTTTATGTTCGTCAAACAAAGCAATTGGGTTGCTCATCGTGTTTCGTATTGGGGTAGAAAAATCCTGTTGGGCTGTCAAATAATAGAGGTGAATCCAATTCAGTACGAATCGAATTCATTTGGAATGATGAAATGAAAATCAGGAAACGACGCTTTTTATGCGGGTGGCAGTCTTGTAATCAGACAGCGAAATATGATCTTCCAGCCCAATCAGCTCAATTGTTCCGCCGGTGGCCCTGTACTCATCTTTAAACTGGTAAATACTTTCCATCACATTGTGGTCTACCAGAGTGGTTTTGGAAAAATCCAGTGTCACATTCATCCCCAACGGAATGGCTTCCAGCCGGCTCTTTATGCCAAGGAAATTGGTGAAAACAGCAGCCTTTTCCACTTCCAGAATATAGTCTTTCCCGCTAAATGAAACACTGGCCTGGGCCGAAAAGAGCGAACGAAACGGGGCTCCTTGCAGTAGATGAAAAATTATTTTCAATAAAATTCCGGCACCAATTCCAACCAACAGATCTTTATAAAGTGTGAAGAATATGGTGATGAGAAAAACGGCAAGCTGTTCCTTCCCGATTTTGAATATGTGGTAAAACTTATCCGGGTGAGCCAGCTTGATACCCACTGAAATCAACATAGCGGCGAGGGCCGTGTTGGGAATCAGTTCCATATAACTGGAAGCCAGCAGAAGAAAAGCGAGCAGAAAAAATCCATGGAAAAAATTGGCCCAGCGGGTCCGGGCGCCATTACTCACATTGGCAGAACTACGGGCCACCTCCGAAATCATGGGAAGTCCGCCCAGAAAGGCTGCGAATGTGTTACCGATACCGACTGCAATGAGGTCCTGGTTCGCATTTGACTTCCGTTTAAACGGGTCCAGCATGTCTATGGCTTTCACGGTGAGGAGAGACTCCAGTGATCCCACGAGGGCAAACATCACAACAAATTTTATGAAGGTTCCGGTCTGATGTATCCCGGAAAAATCAACATTCATTTTAATGTTGTCTACAAGGCTGCCAATCTGAACCAATGAGTATTTTGGTAAGGTTCCTTGAAAATCAAGCAGCAATTCCCCCGGAATGGCAACCATCAGAACAACCAATGGGGCGGGCAATAATTTTAGGTATGGCACTTTTACGCTTCCCCATTCCATCATAATCCAAAGACTGATAATCCCGATTAAGGAAGCCTTTGGATCCAGGTTCTGGAGAAAAGTCGGGATGGCGGCGATAAGTCCGAACGGCGTCTTCCCTTTTGTGAGGACAGGATCCACATCGAGTAAAACCGGAATCTGCTTGAAAATAATGATCATACCGATGGCCGCCAGCATACCATGAATAGCAGACAATGGAAAGAAGTCAACCAGCCTGCCGAGTTTGAAGATACCAAAGAGTATTTGAACAATTCCGGCTAACACCATAGCACCCAAAGCCAGATGCCATCCTGTTTCACCGCCACCGAATTCAGCCACAGCGCTTACGACAATTACAATAAGACCAGCGGCCGGACCTTTAATGGTGAGTTTTGATCCGGAGATCATGCTCACCAGCATTCCCCCGATAATTGCCGTAACCAAACCCATGACCGGAGGAAAATCAGACGCTTTTGCGATCCCCAGACTGAGGGGAAGAGCCAGCAGAAATACGACAAATCCTGAAATCGCATCGGCTGCAAAATTTTCTTTCAGTCCCGCTAATCCATCTTTTGGAAGGGACTCTGTTTTCGTTTTCATAAATCAAATGTTGAGAATAGTGGTAATTCAGCCTGCGGAAAAAACCGCAATGCCTTATAGGTACATTTGGTTCCGTTGGTAAGGAAAGTCTTACGAATCAGTACCATGTTCACCAACTTTCAAATCCGGATATTGTGCAGAAATAGAAATATTTTCTTGTGTACGTGGGTTCTGGATATTCCACCATTTTGGCCGCATACCAAAGTCTGAACCACTTCATACAATAATCCAGTGAACGGGCCCATCAAGGCACCTCCCTGAATTTCGGGAGAATCGTGTTCTTCCTGTTCTTTATTGTCTTCGGTCTCTTCCAGAATAAACTCGACCCATGTCAGGGCAATTCCGGAGATTGCTTTTTTATCGATTGTCAATTCCCTGAAATCACCTTTTGCACTTCCCATTTGAGAGGAAAAGTTCAGGAGATTGGAGAGAAGAAATATGGAGAGGAACAGATATTGCATATCAATCGGCTTTGCAAAGGTAACCAATCGGTAAAGCGTTAAAGCGTAAGCCTGAGTTTTTTAATGGAATTATAACCAGTTGGCATGTAGGAAAACGGCGATTTAGCCTTCTGGCAAAGGTAAAAACAATGTCAGGAGCCCGCTGAGCAACATCGCAATAGCAATCATTCTATCTTGCTTTCACCCAAATGCAACCGGATTTTACTTTTTTCATCGTACCAGCCCCATCTTTACTGCAGACTGCAAAAATTCTGTTTTTATGGGTTCAAAAGCATTATTTTGAACTCCATGGAAAGGATCCCTCCTGATGCAGGAAAGGTATTCTTCAAACACCAGTTTAACGGCAAATTTCAGGAGTGCCTGAGAATTCCTGCTTTTTCTCAGCTATTCTGTCTTTGTGGAATGAGAACAAAAATCATGAATCTCAACACAGGAAATGATATCGATCGTTTTGGTTAAAGACCATAAGAAACAATTTGTAACGGTGAAAAACACAGAAACCAATGGCTGTAAAAATTAAGATTAACCGACTGAATGAGAACTTCCACATGGAGGCCGTCAATGATGAAGGTGCCCGTCTGGAAATGGACGGCTCCGATGAAATCGGTGGGCAAAACCTCGGAATGAAACCCATGCAGCTTTTACTGGCAGCTGTGGGGGGATGCAGCTCCATTGATGTGCTGATGATTTTGAAAAAACAAAAGCAGGATGTACGGTCATTTTCTGTCGAAGTGGAAGCAGATAAGGTAAAGGAAGGCGACTATTCTCTCTACAAAAATGTGTGCCTTCATTTTAAGGTCGAAGGTGATCTGGACCCTGCAAAGGCGAAAAAGGCAATTGAATTATCGCTGGATAAATATTGTTCGGTTGCTAAAACTCTTGAGCCCACCACCACTGTTTCATACACACTTGTGGTGAATGGGGTGAAGGTTGATTAGCATGGTTCAGATTCCGGACTTAGAAGATTCTGAAGGCATGCTATATTCTTTTTCACTGGTCGAAATGATGCTTTCCGAAAGGGAAATTCTCCGGTTGTGCCAGTCGGTAATAACATCATTGTAGGTAAGTCTGTTGCAAAGATTCTGAATTTTTGGGTTGAAAATAAGGTTGCGGCCATCCACGGTGGCGTCCTTTCCGGGTCTCTGGTTTTCTTCTACAATTTAAATATCGGTTTTCATTTCGGAAATATCGTTTATGAGATGTCCCCACAGTCCGGGCAGAAACTCTTTGGCCAGCCTGGTCTTCGCTTCGCTGACGGAGATTTTCGAGTCAGGTGGCCAGCACCAGCATAAGAGAAAATACAAATGTAATTGCTTCGGGAAGAGATTTTTTGAGTTGATCCATAGCAGTGAAAACAGCAAAAATGGAGGCGAGAAAAAACGATAGTCACCCAAATGCGAAGAAGATTTGCAGGCAAGGATGATAGGATTAGGAGATGAACTTTAATAAAATCTGGTTGATTTATCGTTTTCGTTCGTCGAATCAAAAAAAAACAATATAAATCATGTATATTGGAGGCGAATCAATTTGGTTCTTTGGATATCAATATTCTACTTTGGCCGCCTAAATACGAAGCGAATTCAAAAACATTAGCGAAAAGACAGCACTCACCTACTCCTGTGTTATTGTAGAGGATGACGATGCCTCCCGTCTGATTCTGGAAAACTACATTAGCCGGATTGAATTCCTCGAATTGAAAGCATCACTCCGTAGTGGAAAAGAAGGATTCAGTTTTCTGATCAACAATCCCGATGTGGACATCCTTCTGCTGGATATCAACATGCCCGAAATGAGTGGAATTGAGCTGATGAAATCCATTCCCAACACGCATGAAACAATTCTGATCACCACCGAATCGGGGTATGCGGTAGAAGCATTCGACTTACGGGCTCTGGATTATCTGGTAAAACCGGTTCAGTTCGAGCGTTTCGCCAAATCGATTCACCGTGCCATCGACACCATCTATTTTTCGAAACGGGTGACGGAGCCGTTCGAAGATCAGAAAGAAATCTACGTAAAATCAAACTCCAAATTCTACAAGCTTTCGTATCAGGACATCTATTTTGTTGAAGCCCTGGCCGATTACGTTCTCGTGTATACAGAAAGTACCCGTTACATTGTGTACTCCACCATGAAAGCGATCGAAGAAAAACTGAAAGGAACCACTTTTGTGCGTGTCCATCGTTCCTATATAATCAACTTACGGAAAATTCAGTTTATCGAAGGCAATACTCTGATCATCAATGGGAAACACATTCCGATCAGTAAGACCTACCAGGAAAACCTCTTCCAGAAGCTGAATTTTTTGTAGTCTCCGTCCATGCGACTTTGGATCGAAGGATCACCTTATGATCCGGCTTCGTTTGCAGAACTGGAAATGGCAGCCGAAAAGTTGGATCACCTGGTTCCGGTTCTGGCATTTCTGCGATTCTGGTTTTCCGACCAGCACGAATGGACAACCTATACTTCTGGCAGCACGTCTGAACCAAAACCCATCCGGATTTCACGCCATCAGTTGGAATGCAGCGCAAGGCTCCATCTGAATTATTTCAATCCCGATCCGGAAACTGTTGGACTCGTCCTTTGTATTTCGGCCCGCCATGTAGGAGGATTTATGATTCTGGTCCGGGCCCTGATGGCCAATCTCGATGTGCTGATTCTCGCTCCGGCCTCCAATCCCATACCAGCCGAAGGGCTTCCTTCGTTCCGAAAGTGGTTTCTATCCATGGTTCCCATGCAGTTTTACCGGTTGCTTGAATTTGAACATCTTCCGGCTATTACGAAAAACTGGGCCGGCATTCTGTTGGGTGGTGCCCCCGTTTCTGAAAAGTTCAGGAAAGCCATCTCATCGCTTTCCTGTCCTGTGTTTCATAGTTATGGAATGACAGAAACCGTTTCGCACATCGCCGTCAGACAAATTCATCCCTCCGAAAACCAAGATTTTGTGGATATCGGATTTGATTTGTTGCCTGGAATCAAAATCCAGCTTAATGAAAACTCCTGTCTGGCCATCAGCGGATCGGTGACTGACAACGAGTGGATTCAAACAAATGACGAGGCGGTCCTCCTCTCCCCAACCCGTTTTCTTTTGTTGGGTCGATCCGATCACGTGATCAATTCTGGTGGATTAAAAATTCATCCGGATTCCGTCGCAACTTTGGTCTCGTCTCTCATGCCTGAAACTCACCCTGAATTTGATGTGCTGGGATTGCCTGATCCGGTGCTGGGCCAACGTGTTGTGCTGGTTTTTTATGCGGAAGATTCACAACAGTTTCAGCTGTTTTGGGAAAAAGCAGATTGGAAAAATAAGATAATACATGTTGCAGAGAGTGCAAACCGGAGAATTCTTCCGAAAGCTGTATTTACTTTGCCATCCCGACCCGTGACGGCAAGTCAGAAAACCGACTTTCCTGTAATCCGGGCTGCATTGGCGGCAGCAAGCCCATTTTGGGAGAAACCAGAAAAACCAGGTTCATGACAACTATCGGAAAGAAATACAGCATTCTGTTTCAAACAGCCGGTGATATTCCGGCACCCCATGCCTTTCATGCATTGGTCCGTCTGGAAATGACTTCGGGAGGAAAGCTGAAGGCCGAATTTACCCAGGAGTATATCGACAGGGATGAAATCCCATTGGATGAGATTGAGGCAGAAGGGTTTTCTGAAAAAGATGATTTCTCCTGGAAAGGAAATCTTCCTAAATTCTGGCTCGATAATCTCCTTCTGATTCACCAGAAAACTGAATGGATAGAAGCGGTTAACACGCAGGTTTTGTTTATGGAACCGGAAGCGACCGAATGGATTTCACCTAAGGACGAGAAAGACTGGATTCGTTTCACTGAAGAATTGATTCAGGCTTGTCTGGAAGAAGGAGGTAAAGAACTCCAGATGGAAATGACACTGGGCTCGCTTGAGAAAAACAATTTCTACGAGAAAATCCGGCTTGAGTGGAGCTTCTCCCGAAGGGAAGTGATTGCCCAGAAACTCTCCGGTGAAAAAGTAGTGTTCGAACGTAATGATTGGGAAGAAGGGCAGAATCAACTTAAGTCATGGATCGAAGATGAGGCGAGCTGGAAGGATTTGTACCAGTTGCCAACTTCCAGAGGTAATTACTGGCTTATGAACAATGAAATCTGGCTGCCATATACACCAAATCAGAAAGGAAAAATCTGGGAGTGGGTAGACTCAGAAGCCCATCTCAAATAGAAAAACTTGTTTGTAAATTTAATTGGTTTTTTGATTATTGTGAATCCGTTCATTTAATACCAGAAAGAATAAACCATGGAAAATACGCTCGATGAATTTCAAATTGGCGGTCAGGGGATCGTGTATGCAAGTTTTGGTCGTCGTTTTGTCGCCTCCTTACTGGACGGCATCATTTTATATTTCATCAATATGCTCATTATGGGCATGATCGGATTAAATGTGCTCTCGTCTGGTGATTTTGATTTCAATGAATCAAATGCTCTGGAGAATGTCTTGTCAAAAATGCTGGGCTTCTATGGTGTGACCATCATCACCCATTGGTTGTATTTTGCCTTTATGGAAAGTTCAGAAAAGCAGGGTACAGTTGGAAAAATGGCATTGGGAATAAAAGTGATTTCATCCACTGACCAGGGGCGTCCTACCTTTGGACAATCCTCAGGACGGCATTTCGGAAAAATAATCTCCGCGATGATTTTAGGAATTGGTTATCTGATGATGTTGTGGAGCAACAAATCTCAGACCCTGCATGATACCATGGCTGGTTGTGAAGTAATCCGGAAATAATCTCCGCGGTTCCTGTTCGTTTAAGGATTTCAAAACATTTCTATGAATTGAAAGCATTGGGTTTTACATTGCTTTCGAAAATTACCGTCCTCAAAAATGAACGCTTACCTGATCGATGGATACCGAACCGCTGTTGGAAAAGCTCCCCGCGGATTGTTTCGTTTTATGCGCCCGGACGATCTGGCCGCCGTGGTGATCAAACACCTGGTATCGAAGTTCCCGCAACTGGATCTCTCCACCATTGACGATCTCATTGTTGGCAATGCGGTTCCCGAAGCCGAGCAGGGAATGCAGATGGGGCGGATGATTTCACTTCTTTCTCTGCCGATTCAGGTTCCGGGAATGATTGTGAACCGGTATTGCGGCTCCGGCCTTGAAGCGATTGCCATTGCTGCTGCCCGCATTCATGCAGGTCAAGCCGATATCATCATTGCCGGAGGGACGGAGTCGATGTCCATGGTACCGACTGCCGGCTGGAAAACAGCACTAAATTATAAAATCGCGAAAGAGCATTCGGACTATTATCTGGGCATGGGTCTGACCGCTGAAATGGTTCAGAAACGGTACGACATCAGCCGCCAGGATCAGGATTTGTTCGCTTTTCATTCGCATCAGAAAGCCATCCGGGCCATTTCGGAAGGGCGGTTTAAGGAACAGATTGTACCAGTAGAAGTGGAAGAAGTATTTGTTGGTCCCGATTCGAAGAAGAAAACCCGGTCGTACATTGTCGATACAGATGAAGGCCCTCGTGCGGATACCAATCTGGACGTACTGGCCAAACTCAAACCAGCCTTTTCCGATAAGGGAACCGTTACAGCTGGAAATTCATCGCAGACTTCAGACGGTGCGTCGTTTGTTTTGTTGATGAGCGAACGAAAAATGAAAGAACTGGGCATTACACCCAAAGGCCGGATGTTGAGCTATGCCGTGGCCGGAGTGGAACCGTCGGTGATGGGGATTGGTCCGGTGGAAGCGATACCAAAAGCACTTCGGATTGCCGGACTTGAAAAAAATCAGGTCGATATGATCGAGCTAAACGAAGCCTTTGCTTCTCAGGCATTGGCCGTGATGCGGACATTGGATCTGGATCCGGAAAAAGTGAATGTGAACGGAGGCGCCATCGCACTGGGTCACCCATTGGGTTGTTCAGGGGCGAAGCTGACGGTTCAGTTATTCAACGAAATGGCACGCCAGAACAAAAAATACGGAATGGTGACTGCCTGCGTAGGCGGAGGCCAGGGTGTAGCCGGGATTTTTGAGCGGTTGTAGACGAAAATCGATTTTCGTATTAACCCAAATTCCGCAATACAAAAGCTTTGAGTTCATAAATGATTGATTTTCACCTTAAGTCCTCTACATTGGAGAGCTTGTCCCGAGCCTGCCTCGGGAACCTGTCCCGAACTGGCTTCGGGAGGATTTAGGTGAGGTTCTAAAGTATAGAAAATCAATCATTTACATCCTATTGCATAATCTTCGTATTAATTAAGGCCGATCAATGGATCTGGCCTTTTTGATATGGCATAAAAAAAGCCCCGCTGTTTGGCGGGGCTTGGAATGTTCAGATTCGGAATGGATTAATAACGGCTTCCGCGGTTGTAGCCACCTCTGTCGCCACCACCACTGTTACCACCACCACCAAAGCTTCTCTGAGGGCGATCTTCTCTTGGACGAGCTTCAGAAACCGAAATTTCTTTGCCACCAAGATCAATACCATTCAAAGCGTCGATGGCAGATTGACCTGCTTCGCGATTTGAGAATTCAACGAAACCAAATCCACGTGAGCGGCCGGTATCGCGATCCATAATGATTTTGGAAGATACAATTTCGCCATAAGGTTCGAATGCCTGGCGGAGTTCATCGTCTCTCAACTTGAAAGCGATGTTTGAAACATAAAGATTCATAAAAAACTAAAAATAACTTATTAATTAAACGGATAGATGGGGGACAAACGAGGAGAAGGAAGGACGAAATATAACAATATTACTAACCGTTCTTAAAATCGAAAGGACCAAAAACCTTCTACGAAAGTGAGAGAAAATATTTGTTTTCCAACTCTGCACGTAAAAAAAACATGAAATAAAAACCTTGAATCAGGGAAACATGCTGATAGTCAAGGCTTAGTAGTTTTGAAAAATAAAGAATAAAATTTGAATTATGTAATGACTTCTTTCCGATTATTTCAATTTATCCTTTCCCAGCACACTCATAATCTGTTGCATTGACTTTTGCATACCGTCGGTGCTGCCATCCAGAAAGATGGTATTGCCCTTTCCTGTTTCAGCAAAATACTTGATCGCTTCGGTCCACATTGAAAACATGATCACGTTTGTATCCAGATTGGCATCCTGCAATTCTTTGGCAGCGTTTGTCATCCCTTTGGCTACTTCTTCCCGGAACAATGCCACACCCATACCTCTTAGTTTGGCCGCCTCTCTTTCGGCTTCGGCTGCAATTTTAATGGCATTTCCTTCCGCTTCTGCCGCTTTCGTTTTGGTGATGAGGAGGGCCTGACCTTCATTTTCTGCGGCCGCTTTCAGGTTGTTGCTGGCCACTACTTTACTCATCGAATCCATCACCGCCTGGTCAAATGAAATATCGTTGATCTGAAGGTCAATTAAATGATATCCCCATCCTTCCAGATGCTGATCGACTTCATTTTTAACATAATCTGTAATCTCCCTTCGAAGCGATAAAATCTCGGCCTGCTTCTTCGATGCCACAAATCCACGGATGGTACCCTCAATGGTCCGGACCAGGGCCGTCATCAGATTGTTCTCACTCACAAATTTGAAGGCAACATTTTTAATGGTCTCCTCATTCTGATCGAATACAGCAAACAACAACATGGCCTTGAAGTAAACATTTGCCTGATCGAGCGTCACTGCCTGAAACTCCAGTTCCACAGACCGGTTCTGAATACTGATCCGTTTATTGATCACCTCGAGATACGGAATTTTAAAATTGAGACCCGGGTACAGAATCCGGCGGTACTTACCAAACATGGTGACCACCGCTATGGTGCCCTGGTTTACCGTAACCAGCCCAAGAAAAATCGTGAGGATGGCAATGGCCAGAAAAATGTAAAACGTAATCATGGCAATGAATCGGCTGTTTTGTGTTGAAATTTAAAAAGGCTAAATAAACTGAAATTACGGTATCTGATTACCGATATTGGTAACAAGGCCAGAAATAACCCGATAACCGGTAAATATGCCCGGCATCTTCTATTCCTTCCAGTGGCACGCAGGGAAATGGGCAATCCCAGCAAAAAACGGGTTTATCTGCCGGCACTTCCGACAAATAGGCCACCGGAACTACGGCCTCAAAATTTCCACATGCATATTTCTGGTATTGAACGGACGGAACCGGTAATGGAAATACGAAACCTGCCGTTTCAGGCGGAAACTCCCGAACAGTTTTGATCAGGTTAAAGGTTTGAAGGAAAAGAACAGAAACGGCTGCATATTTCATCCATTTCCACCGGGCGGCTACAAGTGTCAGGAAATAACCAACCGGAAAAAGTGCTGAAAATACCAACGCTCCAAACCCGTACCGTGGCTCAGTGATGGTGAGAAACCAGCTGAGAACCAGCGCCAGAACGGAAAGGTAAAGGAACATAGTGATGATGTTACGCTGCTGGCGTTGGAATGAAAATACGGCAATGCCGGAAATGATGGTGGTGAATGACAAAAGAATGATCAGCCGGGAGTCGGCATTCTGAGCACGAATCCAATGTAAAAACCAGTTCCAGGAAAAGGATGACGGTGGGGCAAAGTCACCAAACTGAGCCAGATAAAATTTCTTATCAATAGCTTCTAACGGAACCTGCCAGACCGGATGCCCAATGGCCGTAATGCGGATCGGAAAAACGGCGTAGCCTGAAATCAGCCAGTTTTGCAAAATCCAGGGACAAAGCAAAAGACCGCCTATCAGAACCATCCATCGAATTCTCACCCAGCTTTCTTCCTGAACCGCCAGATATAGAGCTCCGGCCGGAATAAAAAGTAAAGCAGCTGAAGATGTTTTCAGAATTACAATCCAGATTGGAAGCAATACAAATGCAGGCCAGATTTGCCATGGTGATTCTTCGTTCTCAATAGTTTCCAGCCATTGTGTGAGGATAAACCAGGTACAGATAATGGCCGGAATATCCGTTGAAGGTGAACTCAGGAGATTCCGGAAAACCAGAAATGGGAGAAATACCACAATCCAATGGGAGATGAAACGGGAGCCATTGAGGATATTCCGGATTCGTGTTGCCGAATACATTCCAAGAACGACAGCGACCAGACCATTCAGCGACATTTCGGTTTTCCAGAAAGGAAGGAAACTGAGATTGGTAAAGGCCGATAGAATGTGCCAGGTGGAATTTAATCCATAGTGACCGTTGAGATTGGCCATTCCCATCACCAATCCCTGGTTTTCCCACATGCGGATCAACGGAAGGTGATAAGCTCCTTCATCAAAAATCTCAGGTCTTCCACTTGATTTCAATAATGAAATCCCCAATGTAAGCAAAAGAAGAATCCATGATGCCAATTTAAGTGATGACAACTTTTGAAAAATTTCCTTCACCAGTAATGGTAGCAACTGTGCGTTGAAAAAAGCGGGAAAAAGTAAGCCAGTCCATAAAACCGCTTTTACAACCGGAGTGAACGGAGTGAGAAATGTGACAATACCCAGCAGAAATGAGAGAACTGCAAGTCCACTCCAAAACCGGAGCCAGATGTTAGCCCTCCCTTCGGTAAAGAATTTTCCCACCAGCGAATCCAGCAATCCACCCCAAAGCAAAGCCAATGCTGCTGTGAGAATCCAGATTAGAAGTATCTCCAGCATGGAATGAGGCAGTGGTTGGGAAAGGAAGGAAAACAGGCAGGGCTTATAAAGAATGTTGCCTTGTGTCCTTTCAATTTTGGATGCATGCAGCGTGACTTCACTTTCAGAAAATCAGAATGAACGATACGATTGGTGAATGGAGATTATTCAGAATTACTGTGCGCTCCAAACAAACGGTAGCTGAGTGTAAATTGAAGTACATTATTGAAGTACCCTCCCTGAGTTCGAGCACCAATGATGCCGTTGTTGAAGTTGTTGAGACCTATTGCGTTGGTCGAAACAATCGAATACAACATCCGGCCGTTGATCCAGAAATCATCGAAGATCTTGTATTTCAGTCCAATAAAACCTTGATAGTCGAGCTTTTTGAACAGATAATCTACATTGACAAAACCCAGATTGGTTCCATTGTCAAACTCCGAATTGAGCAAATAGCCGACCAGAAAGCCTCCTTCAACCTGAAGCCCATCGTTCACTTTGTATTCGGCCACCAGAGGCAAATCCACATAATTCAGCCGGTAAATCAGTCGGGGAAAATTAAACTGTGTCACCTGATCAAATGAAGTTTTGGCGCCTTTCATGGAATACATGATTTCAGGCCCAATACTCAGTTTTTCACTCAACGGAAAACGAACCCCTGCACCGAAAACGAGTCCGGCTTTGTAATACCCAGCCAGGCCATCTCCATCGATCTGGCAGCCGTTCATACCAACGATCAATTTGCCTGTGAAATTCTGAGCAAACGTGTCCAGACTACTGATGGCAAATGCTGTCAGTAGAAGAAGAATCGATTTTTTGGCCCGATGCGAGAGGCGTTTCAGCATAGAATAGAATGTGATTGCAGGTACAAATAAGCGAAAGCCGGAATCGTAATGAAAGAAGCTTCGGGATTTTTTAATTGTTTTGCATTGCAGAAACGGTTCGTCAACCGTACAGAGCGAAATTATATGCCAAAAATTTCCGTCATAATTCCTTGCTATTACAACGAAGACAACATTCCTGTCACCACACAGGCACTTTTGGAAAATGAGAGATTATTTCCTCAGGAGGTTGAATTCGAATACGTTATGGTAGATGACGGTTCAAAGGACGGTACGTTGGGTGCCCTTCTCCGATTTGAAAGGGAAAATCCGGGTAAAGTAAAAGTGGTGAAGCTGGTAGCGAATTCCGGTTCCTATAATGCCATCGTAGCCGGAATGGAAAATGCCACAGGCGACTGCAATGTGGTTATAACTGCAGACTTGCAGGATCCGCCCTCGCTCATGGTAAAAATGTATGAATACTGGTGCAAAGGTCTGAAACTGGTGATCGCCAATCGGGAGGAACGACAGGAGGGCTTTTTTAAAAACCTGTTTGCCAATACATTCCACTACCTGATGAAAAACTTCGCCCTTTCGAATCTGCCGGATGGTGGGTTTGACTACGTGCTCTTTGATGCCATGGTTCGGGATGAGGTCGTGAAAATGAAGGAGAAAAACACGAACAGTCTCTTTCTGATGGTCTGGCTTGGATTTGACTATGTGAGTATTCCGTATGTTCGACAGGAGCGGAAAATCGGGAAAAGCCGCTGGACATTGAAAAAGAAGCTGAAGCTTTTTGTCGACTCGTTTGTCTCCTTTTCTTTTTTGCCCATCCGGGCCATTACCACCACCGGCTTTTTTCTGGGATTGGGCGCTTTGCTGTATGGGCTCTTTGTGGTCTTCGCAAAAATGACGGGACTCATTGCAGCGACTGGTTGGTCGAGCCTGATGATGGTGCTTTTGTTCGTTTCCAGTTTCCAGATGATTTCGCTGGGAGTACTCGGAGAATATCTCTGGCGAACCCTCGATGCCAGTCGAAACCGACCTAATTATCTGATCGACAAGGTGTATTATACCGGTAAAAATGACAGTTGATTCCGGAAAGATACCCGTATGGCTTTGGGTTATTTGGGCATTGGCCCTGGTCTATCATTTGTTGACCATTGATATCTCACCGATGCCCTGGTTCGATGAAACCTATTTCGCCAGCATGACCCTTCATTTTCAGAAGACGGGGGAGTTTATGCCGCAGATCGGTCCAATGCTGGAGTATTATTATCCACAATCCAAAGCCTATGGTCCGGCCTATTTTCTTGTGATTGCGGCCAGTTTTAAAGTTTTTGGTTTTGGTATGATTCAAATGAGGATTCCAGCTCTACTCTTTGGATTCTTCTCGATACCAGTAGTTTATAAAATCCTTGGCTTGAGTAACATTCAGGCCGGATTCAGAAACTTCGTATTTGTCCTTGCTTTATTTGATCCGATTTACCTGCAGAACATTCACTCCGGCCGGATGGACTCCATGGCCCTGTTTTTCGCTTTTGGAGGAATTTATTTTCTGTTAAAAGGTTTTAGTCAGAATTCATTTATCTTCTATCTTGGTTGTGGTTTGTCTTTTGGTGTAGCCTTGCTCACCACTCCCCGGATAGCCGTTTCTCTGATAGGTCCGGTTGTGGCTTTGATCCTGTTCTTTTTCTCAAAACCGACCACCAAACAGTTTTTCTTCTCTCTTTCAGTCGCAATTTTAATTGCTGCATTGTATTCCATTTGGGTTTTCTGGGGTTTTGGAGGATATCAGGAGGCGTATCAGTATTTCTTTGGGAAGCCCAAAGAGGTGTTGTATTTCAAAAGCCTGGCAGATGGATACATATCATATAAAAAATATATACCTGTTTTCCAGATACCTGTTCTTATCATTCTCGGAGTATTTATAAGTCTGACGGTTTATTACAGAAGGGCGATGGTCTGGATATTCTGGATTTCGATGTTCAACCTTGTTGCCTTTTACACAATGGTGAATGATACCGGGATTTATTCCATTTTTTCCATGCCATGGGCGTATATCTGCCTTGCCTGTATTGGTCAGAGTTTCACCACTTTTGTTTTCCAGGAGAAGTTGTTAAAGATCGGGATGATAGGCCTGGTTGTTTTGAATATTTCAATTTTCACTTTGAAGAATACGGTGATCTGGCTTTTTGCCGCTTCCCGAGATACAGAAATCGTGCAGAAGCAAGTATCACAATTGATTCCCAAGGGGAGTAGGGTGATCGGAGATGAAGCGTATTATTATTTTGTGATGAAGGCGGGTTCTGATTTTCAATACCTGGATCGTGGAGCCTCAACACCCCAACGGATAGACTATCACAAAAATCAGTATAAGTACGATTACATTATCGTACGAAATCCAGCTGCCAATCCTTTCGAACTGGAATGGTATTTTAAGTCTCAGACTCACAAAGAGGTTGGATCAATTATTGTTCCCAGATCAGGAAATACAGCTCAAAATCTAAGCAGCCTGCTCTCGAAAATTAAAATTGAAGTGCCCAAAGGATACGAGGGTAAAATCTATAAAAGGTGAAAACAGTAGCGGGAATTGGCGTGTGTTTCATCATTCTGGTTGGCAGCTGGATCATGATTCATTTCAAACTCTGGGAGAGGATTTCAATTTTCACCACCCAGCCCGTGTTTGGAAAAAACTGGAAAAACGAAGTGGAAAAGCAGAATACCCTGTATAAGAAGACGGATGCTGACATGATTTTCGTGGGCGATTCTCACATGGAACAGTGCGAATGGCAGGAGGTTTTTCCTGATTTCCACATTGCAAACCGTGGAATAGGAGGTGAGACAACCGAGGGCCTGCATTCCCGCTTGTCCGTATTACCACCAGGAAATCCTTCAAAAATTGTGTTCCTCCAGATTGGAGTAAACGATCTGCTTGGCGGAAGAAAACCCATTGATGTTTTTGAGTCTTATAAACTCATACTGGATCAAATCGCATTGAAACATTATACCGTGGTTCCGACCCTAATTTTTTATGTCCGGTACATTCCGGATGTGAACCCTGCTGTTTCAGAACTGAACCAATTGATTGGGGCCGAACTTTTAAAAAGGAAAATTCAGTTCATCGATCTAAATCAAACCATTGCTGAAAATGAAACACTTCTTCTTCCTTTTTCTGCTGATGGCGTCCACCTGTCAGCGGTAGGCTATCAGAAGTGGATTGACGAAATGAAGCCTTTTATCGGGACGAAAGGTCAGGCCTCCGGTTCCCGGTGAGAAAGGAATAAAATCCCGGAATAAACCGGAATAACAGTCTGGAAATTAATAAGCCAAACCCAAATCCTAAAACAGGGGTAACGATGAACGTTAGCAAAAGAGTGATGTCATTATTTGCTCCTATGCGGACCAGAAGCTTTTTTATGATGGTCAGACAGGGTTCATGAAATAGAAAAATACCAATGGAATAATGGGCGTATTCTTTGATCCACTTTGATTTAGATATGGTCTCCTCCATCCGATCATATAGAAACCAGAAGAGCACAAAACCCAATGTTGTGAATCCAATCAGATGATAATGCACTGCATAGTGGTCGAAAAGTTCGGGCACCAAGTAGATCCAGGTTCGGTATCCGACCCAAAAAATCCAGATCGTCATCAAAAGATAAAATGGTTTCGCAGGCATCCTGTAAAGCAGATTCATTTGGCTTGTCGCAGCAAATACGCCAATGCTGAAAAACAGAAGTCCTTCAACTTCAATCTTTGAGACACCAATCTGTTGCTGCAATCCAACGCTGGACCAGAAATACAGGAGATAAAAAATATAGATCAGCTTCAGGTATTTAGCCAGAAAATAAATGGCAGGATACAGGATAAAATAAATGCAAAGAAAACGGAGAAACCAGAGCTGATAGGGGACAGGGGATACCAGCCAAATCCAAACCCATTCACCGGCAGTTGTGTATTTAAGATTGAAATTATTAAAGTAGGGCCGGGAGAATGGAATGAGTTGCAGCACCACAACGGTGAGAATACCCAATGCACTGACAAAAATATAGGGCAGAAGTAAGGATGAAAATCGCTTGCGGAGCATCTTTCCGTATATGCCGGCGTTGAATCTGCCTTTCAGGCTTTGCGTTGCCAGATACCCGGAAATGGCAAAAAACATTGGTACAGCAACCCGGCAAATTCCATCTGATACAAATCCTTCTAAAAATTGCAGCCAAAAAGCCGGACGGAAATGTTCTCCATCACTGAACTTCAGATTCACATTGTAGCCATGAATAAAGGCCACCAGAATCATGAGCAGAAAAGAAAGATTACGAAGCTTGTTGCTTAGATATGCATTCATACAACAGGTATGCAATTAGGTCTGATCGAGGCAAATACTCAAAGATTTATTTATGAATTAAGCAATTTTATTGGGCATAGGTAGAGGTGGGTGAGCTCCGTTGATGATCTATGCAATTCATTCAATGGTTACCAGAGCCAATTTCTTTGAGCACCTCACGCACCCAGGGTTGCCAGGCTTTACTTCTGGAATGAAGAATGATATCCGGCACTATCCCTGTACCATCGATGGGCTGCAATGGCAATCGGTTGCTGATCCCAATCGGGTGATACAGAATAAGACTTGAGCAGGGTAGATTCACATCGACTGTTTCTTCAAAATCGGCGACACCGCCCGTGCGCTCTCCCGCTACAATCACCCGTTTGCCAGGCTTTAATGCAAGAATGAAGTCTTCTGTGCTGCTTTTGCAAACACCATTGACCAGTAAAATGATTTTTTCAGGGAGGGAGTTTTTCGATTCAGGAACGAGGGTGTCGTTTGGGATTGTCCAGGTTCCTCCTGTGTGAGCGGCCATTTCTCTGGCCATTTCCAGATATTCCGGATCAATCTGCCCCTTCATCGATTCAATCTGCTTTGAATACGCCGCCACATTGAAAGGTGTGCACAAGTAGGTAGTGCCATGAATAACGGCCTTGCTGTCGAGAAGAATGGGCCAGAACGATTCGAATGCGGTGAGATCGCCTCCTTCGTTATCTCTCAGATCGAGAATCAGAATTTTGGTTGACAGAATCTGTTTGCGGTATTCCCTCACCAGACTATCGATTAATGGTTTTACACCTGCGGTGATATTCTGCAACTGAACATAAAAAACGTCGTCGTTCCAGGGGCGGAATTCCTGTGTCCATTTGTACCGGGCCGACACATACGCTTCCACTGATTCGGGGTTTTCGTCTGCCGGATAGATCCGGTTCCAGACGGTGGTTTTTTTAATTTCAAGAATGTTTTTCCGGTGCACAAATTTCGGGTGTTCTGGTTTGTGGTCGGATGCATAAAATGTACAGATCATCTTTCCTTTCTCATCCGGGAAAAACTCCATCTTAACTTCACCTGGCTTCCAGTTGTGGTTGATGGTTTCAATCAGAAATGCTCTGTATCCTTTACCGTCTTCCGATTTGCAAATCAGGGCTTTGTAAAAAGATTCATAGCCTTCCCAAATCCCGGTCATGGAATCTTTTACCGGAAGGCTGTCGATAAACCGTTTTGCTTTTTCTTCGGTGAGTCCTTCCCAGACCGGTGTATTCTGGGTCCGGACCTGTTTGGGTTTAAACACATCACCCGAATACGATATGCCCAGATGTCCGTCGGCAAACCAACTCAGAAATGAATTGATCACCTTCTGGCATTCTTTTGAAAGGACGGTACCGTCTGCTGCTTCTCTTGCCTTTAAAAGGAACAGGTCGAATTCCTTGCTTCCGGTATTCTTCAGCGGATATCCGGGATAGTTGACGCGGATGTGCCGAACGACGGAATCCAGATTGGCCCGGCAATGACAGGGTGTGTTTTCTGCCTGTGAATGCGACATTGACAGAAAACACAGGAATATACAACAAAGCCGGAACGGGTTCATCATCTGAATTTCATCCAAAAAAGACAAAAAAAAAGAGGCCATACAACGGTATGACCTCTCAGGTTATTTTGGTAGTTTGTCTTAGGCTGCCAGTTGATTCACAAACTTGGCAAGACGTGACTTGTGGCCAGCTGCTTTGTTTTTGTGAATTACGTTTCTCTTCGCCAGTTTGTCGAAAAGAGAGGCGCATTTTTTCAAAAGTTCTACTGCCTCAGATTTAGAGTTAGTCTTCCGAAGTTTCTTTTCGAAAGTACGTGCAGTGGTAAGCTGGTATTTGTTACGTAACCTCTTAACCTTATCGGCACGAATTTTCTTGAGGGCGGACTTATGATTTGCCATTGATAATCTTTACTTTATTATAAATCTGCAGAGAGAGAGGGATTCGAACCCCCGGACCTTTAACAGTCAACGGTTTTCAAGACCGCCGCAATCGACCACTCTGCCATCTCTCTATGGGGGTGCAAAAGTAAACTTTGATTTTTTTTCTGCCAAATGTTATTCAAGAGTTTTTTCAAAAAATCTTTGAATGGCCTCTTTTATGTACCCAGGAAACGACACAACTTTCTTTGTTTCAGCGGAAATAAAAACCAGAACCGTATGGCCGATGTGGATCAAAGTGCCCTCCTCGTTGTGTATTTCGTATTCAAACCGGATTCGGGTACCCGGAATTTCCTTAATCATTACCCGAAGTGAAAGCAAATCATCGTAGTAAGCCGGCCTCAAATATTTCGAAAAATTCTCCAGAACCGGCATCATTATGCCCTGTTCTTCGAGGTTTTTGTACGAAATTCCCAGACTGCGGAGCGCTTCTACCCGGCCGATTTCGAAATACCGGGCGTAATTTCCGTAATAAACATAGCCCATCTGGTCGGTGTCGGCATAGCGTACACGTATCTGTGTGGTGAAATCAAACATACCTTCCGTTAGTTAATTACCAGGCGGCCTTCGGTTCTCGTCTTCCTTTTCATAGGCCCGGATGATTTCCTGCACCAGCTTATGGCGAACCACATCCGTGGAATCGAGGTGAATAAATGCGATGCCTTTGATGGATTTCAGAATGTGATAGGCCTCGGTGAGACCCGATTGCTGATGCCTTGGCAAATCCACCTGGGTCATGTCTCCGGTCACAATTACTTTCGAATTGGGTCCCATCCGGGTGAGAAACATTTTGATCTGGCTGGGTGTAGTATTCTGAGCCTCATCCAGAAGTATGAAGGCGTTGTTCAGAGTACGGCCCCGCATGTAGGCCAGAGGAGCAATTTCGATTACCCGGTTCTCCTGATAAAACTTCATCTTTTCAGGCGGAAGCATATCGTCGAGGGCATCGTACACCGGCCGTAGATAGGGATCTATTTTCTCCTTCAGATCGCCGGGCAGAAACCCAAGATTTTCACCCGCCTCCACAGCCGGACGGGTAATGATGATTTTCTTTACCTCTTTATTTTTCAATGCCCTCACAGCAATTGCAACGGCTGTGTAGGTCTTTCCTGTTCCGGCCGGACCGGTGGCAAAGACCAGATCATGTTTGAGGCAGGCATCCACCATTCGTTTCTGATTGGGCGTTCGGGCCTTGATCGGAAATCCTTTGGCCGAATAAATAATGACGTCTTCCTGCCCTTCTATTTCGGCCGCAATCTGATCGTGCTGGATAAGCGACTTCAACTTATCCTCCGATATTTTACCGTAGTGGTTGTAGTATTCAAGCAGGCTTGTGAGAATATCCGAAATTTTAATGATTTCGGTTCCGGTTCCCCGAATTCTGATTTCGTTGCCCCGGCAAATGATTTTGCTTTCCGGAAACGCCTGCGATATTTCCCGCAGATTCCGGTTTTCTACGCCCAGAAAGTCAACCAATGACACATTTTCCAGGGTGATTACTTTTTCTACCAATATGTTGTTTTGGATGGAGTGGAAGGTTCCGATTATGGTGCGTAAAAGTATGGAAATGGAATTTACAGACGAACCCAAAATGTGAATTCTTTTATTCACCACTTTTGCGGTTCATTTTGAATTCATGCAAACGAAAACTGCCCTGATTACAGGAGCCACCTCCGGGATCGGACTCGAGACAGCCCGGATTTTACACGCGAAAGGCTACTCCATCATAGCCACCGGTCGAAGACAGGAAAGGCTGGATGCGTTAAAATCAGAGTTCAGCAATGATCGGATTTTCACCTGCTGCTTTGATGTTCGGAACCGGGAAGAACTGCAATCACAAATCCAATCGCTGTCCGAAGAATGGAAAGCCATTGATGTGCTGATCAACAACGCTGGAAATGCACATGGCATGGAACCATTCCAGGAAGGAAACTGGGCCGACTGGGAAGCCATGATCGACATCAACATCAAAGGACTGGTTGCCGTTACCGAAGCCGTGCTGCCTCTGATGCTTGCCCGGAAATCAGGTCACATAATAAATGTGAGCAGCATTGCCGGCGATCAGGCCTATCCCAAAGGTTCTTTGTATTGTGCCTCTAAATCAGCGGTTTCAATGATTACAGAATGCCTTAGGATTGACCTGAATGCGGAAGGCATCAAAGTAAGTGAGATTAAACCAGGCATGGTGGAGACCGAATTTTCACTGGTGCGGTTTAAGGGCGATCAGAGCAGAGCGGAGAATGTGTATAAAGGCGTTACTCCTTTATCGGGAAAAGATGTGGCCGAGGTAATTGTATATATGGTAGAAGCCCCGAAACATGTGAATATTGCGGAAGTTCTGCTCATGCCTCTGGACCAGGCATCCACTACTGTCTTCAATCGTAAAACAGTCTGAGAGAATTAAAGACGCTAAAAAACTTCGAATGCAAACCGTCATGAAAAAGGCAGCCGTCATTATCCCAGCCCGTTTTGCCAGTACACGCTTTCCGGGAAAACCGTTGGTAAAAATCGGAGGCATTCCGATGATTGAGCGGGTTTACCGGCAAGCGACCCAATGCAGCGATGTATCCCGGATTCTGGTGGCCACCGACAGTGATGAAATTTTTGATACCGTACGTTCATTTGGTGGTGATGTCGTGATGACATCTCCTGATTGCCAGTCGGGAACGGACCGTTGTGCTGAAGTAATCAGCAGCCGGGAGATCAGTGAAGAAATCATCATCAATATTCAGGGAGATGAGCCATTTATTAAGCCCGAGCAGATATCAGAACTGGTTCGTCTGATGCAGCCAGATCATATTGAGATTGGAACTCTTGCCAAAAGAATAACCGAACAGGGGTCGGTATTTAATCCCAATGTGGTGAAACTGGTGAAAGCCAGTTCTGGCAAGGCACTGTATTTCAGCCGAAATCCAATTCCGTTTGTGCGGGGATCGGATGCGGAACATTGGCTGGACTCGGCTCCTTTTTTCAAACACATTGGGTTGTATGGATACAAAAAAGAAGTGCTTACCAAACTGGCAAAACTTCCGGTTGGAGATCTTGAAAAAGCCGAAAGCCTGGAGCAACTTCGCTGGATGGAGGCTGGTTATGAACTGTATGCCGCAGAAACAGAGTGGGAGAGTCTGGGCATCGACACACCTGAAGACCTCGAAAAAGCGGCTCTGTTTCTGAAATCGTAAATCGAACTCAGAGCAACTGACTTCTTTTCGCTGCAGAATTGTTGCTGGACGGTTCGTCGAACGGTACATTCTGGAGAAGGTAGCTAATTTCGTTCACCAGTTCAATCTGCAAATTGCGCATGTCTTCCTGCCCCATAGTTTGCGACTGTTGCCATTCAATCGAAAGATGCAAAAGCTTTTCAAAGCCCATGTTCAACGCCATTCCTTTAATCGAATGGGTAAGTTCACTGGTTCGAATTCCCTTTTCTCCATTCGCGATCTGCATCAGCTCCGACTTAAAATGCATGAGTTGTTTTTTCGACATACTGAGCAGCTTCGACATCAGATCAACATTACCAGCCGTTTTGCTTTTTAGTGCTATGAGATTGAAGTGCATTTTTTCCACAATTTCTGGTTCCGGCCGTTTGCCAGATTCCCCGAATAGCCAGTGATCCAGTGCTTTTTCAAGCATTCCCGGACGTACTGGCTTTGAAATGAAATCATCCATTCCGGCCTCAAAGCAAAAGTCTTTTTCTTCTGATGTAGTACCGGCAGTGAGTGCAATAATTGGAATATGTTGCATGCCCAGGAGGTTTCGTATTGCCTTAGTCGCATCAAAACCATTCATTTCCGGCATCTGGACATCCATAAAGATGATGTCCGGGCGCTCTTCAAGAAAGAAAGCGACAGCCTCGATTCCGGTTTCTGCCTGGAAAAGCCGGGCTTTGGGTGCATGATGCCGGATGATGGTTTCCGCCAGAAGCATATTCACCGGATTGTCTTCGGCGATCAGTACGCGGATTTCCGGCTGTGGCTCTTTATTGCTGACCGAATTAGCAGAATAGGTCTGTTTTGCACTTTTCAATCCAGAGAAAATCTGACTTAGTTCCACAACAAGTTTGTGGGGCATAACAGGCTTTACCATTTCGAGCACATGGTTGCCGAAAAAAGGCACATTCTGGAGCTCAGATGATTCAACAGACGGAATTAATAAGATCAGTGGTATGGAAGCCAGTCTGTCAAATAATTGATTCTGTACATCCAATGCACCCGACACCATCAGGAAAGAAGAATTCATCAGAATTGCATCAAATTGTGATTCGCTGGTTTGCTGAATGAAAAGTTCAGGTGATGGCACGGATACGGCCCGGATTTGGCAACTCTCCAGAGCATGGGTTAGAATCTGAACCTGCCCAGGATTACGCTCTGCTACCAGAACCGTTTTGCCCGTCCAGTCAGGAAAAACAATGGATGGCTCAGCAAGGACAGGAAGGCAGATGTCAAAATAAAATGTGCTGCCACTATCTGGTTTACTTTCCACTTGGAGCTGTGAACCCATCAAATCAAGAATTGAGTTTGATATGGCCAGTCCTAATCCGGTTCCGCCATATTTCCGGGTGGTGGAAGCATCAGCCTGCGAAAACGCTTCAAAAATCGTATCCAGCTTTTCGGGATTGATCCCAATACCTGTGTCCCGTACAGAAAACCGGTATTGGATCCTGTCCGTTTCTGAAGAAGGGAGAATCTGAATCTTTAGTTCTATTTCGCCTTCTCTTGTGAATTTCACGGCATTACCAAGCAGATTGACCAGGATTTGCCTCAGGCGTACCGGATCTGCGACAGCAAATCGATTGCAATCCGGTGAGAAGTCCAGAAGTAATTCCAGGTTTTTCTTGTGCGACTGGTATTTTACAGAATCCACTACCTGAGAAATCAAATCATAGAGATCAGTAGCTACAGGTTCCAGCTCCAGTTTTCCGGCTTCTATTTTAGAGAAATCAAGAATATCGTTGATGATTTCAAGAAGAGAATGTGCGGACTGATGAATGGTCTGTGCAAAACGTGTCTGCACCGGATCCAGATTGGTTTTCACCAGTTGATCTGAAAATCCAATGACTCCATTGAGGGGAGTACGGATTTCGTGACTCATATTGGCCAGAAATTCAGATTTCGATTTACTGGCTGCAATGGCTTGTTCTCTTGCATTTAGAATGGCGATTTCTTCTTCCTTCCGCTTTGTGATGTCCCGCACCACTGCCTGCAGCACATCCTGTCCGTTTAGGTTCATGACAGTGAGAGATACCTCTGCCTTGAAATTCTCCTGGGTATCTATTCTTTTATGAATCCATTCAAAATCAAGACTTCCCAGTTCGTAGGCTTTGGCAATACGCTCATTGGCCAGGTCTTTACTGAGACCACCGTCGGCCTGTAACCACGGTGAAACATCAGCTGGATGAAGCTGGCAGAATTCGTCTTTGGACTTCACACCGAACATACTCATGGTGGCCGGGTTACAATCGAAAAATCCTTTGTCACCGAGCAACATAACGGCATCACCGGTTGATTGGAACAGACCCCGATAGGTGAGTTCTGATAATACAAGTGCCTGTTCGGCAGCTTTGTAATGGCTTATGTCCTGCAAAAAGCCATACCAGATCACTTTGTTATCCTGCTGTGCCGGCATGGCTTCCCCACGAATCCATCTTTCTTTATTGTTTGATGTGCGAATGCGAAAGTCCACTTCCCATTTGCTGCTTGTTTGAAAAGATTCCAGAATCGATTGCTTTACCTGTGGCTGATCTTCATTCAGAATCCGGTCGTACATGAGCTCTGGATTCCGGAAGACATCCTCGACCTGCAAACCAAAAGTTTCGTAAAGACCTTCCGACATATAGGGAAAGCAATAGGATTTGTCTTGTTTCATTTCAAACTGAAACACACATCCGGGAACCTGATCGGTTATATTTTTAAGAAATTGGGATGATTTCTGGATTTCCAACTCCGTCCGTTTGAACGAATCAATATTCTGAAACGTACCATACAGCCTGGAGAATCGCCCATTTTTCCATTCGGTCTTCCCGATGGCTCTGATCCAGATGTCTTCGTTCCGGTCGTTCACGATCTGCAATTCGAGATCATATGGAGTTCCGTCTTCAATGGCCTTTTTGACAGCCTTTTCGACTTTATCTCTGCTTTCACCTTCTTTGTAGAAACCAAAAATCTGATCCATCTCCAACACCACATCTTTTCCAACACCATGGATTTCCCGGGTTACATCAGACCAGGTAATTTTATTCTGTTTCAGATCGTAACTCCATCCACCGATTCTGGCCACCTGATTGGTTTCCTGCAGCATTTCCCGTGTGATGGCGAGTTCTTCTTCCGCTTTTTTGCGGATACTGATGTCACGGACAGAGGCAATGTAGTTGGTACAGACACCTACATCATCCAGCACTTTGGTGATGGTAATATCGGACCAGAACAACTTTCCTTCTTTGGTCCGGCTTTGGGTAATTCCTGAAAACAGACCAGTTGTTTTCAGGCTTTCCCGCATTTCATCATAGAGTTCCGGATTCCGTGATGCATCAATAAGTAGATCGAATGGATTCTGATCAAAAATTTCGGGAACCTGATATCCGGTGAGTTTGCCAAATGAATTGTTTACCCACACGATCCGGCCCTCACTATTGGTAATGACAATGGCATCCGAGGTTTTCGAAACCACCAGAGCCAGTTCATTCAGACGGGCTTCGGCTTTCTTTTTCTCTGAAATGTTGCGTGCAATGAAGATATTCTCGATCAGTGTTCCTTCGTCGTCAAGCATACAGGACACATAACCGGCAAAGTATTCCACCACACCATTAATCTCAAGGGAGTATTCAATCTCTGAATTTTTACCAGTGACTTTCGATGATTCAACGGCCCGACGGAACTGTTCTGTAATTTCTTCTGTCAAACCAATTTCAAAGAGGCTTTTATTATGGTACTTTTCGGCAGGGAGGAACAGAATATCGTCGTTTTTGGTTTGGTAATATT
>CAMCXM010000034.1 GCA_945883425.1 Spirosoma fluviale | reverse complement strand
GTCTGGCTCATTTGTAACTTGAAGCCAAGGCACACAGCCTGGAATGAGTGGGTTGGCTTTGAGGGAATTGCCCGTGATAATTCCGCTGTCCGCAAAGCCCAGTGGAACGAGTCGAAATCTCGGCTCGAAGCCACGGATGCATTGAAGGTGAAAGAGCGATTCCTGGCCAATATAAGCCATGAAATCCGGACTCCATTAAACGGCATTCTCGGAATGGCGCAATTGCTTAATGATACCCATCTGGATAAAGAGCAGAGTGAGTACCTTCAGATTATTTATAAATCAGGGGATTCTTTGCTTCACATCCTCAATCAGTTAATCGACCTCAGTTCGGCAGAAACAGGAAAAATCATCCTGAAGCAAACCAATGTGCATTTGCCAACAATGCTCAATGGCGTCACTCGTTTGTATGCAGATCAGGCCCGATTGAAAAACATAGGGTTCCATACTGAAATTAGTGCTGAATTACAGAATATTATATCGGATGAAAGCCGCTTATACCAGCTTGTAAATAATCTCATTTCAAATGCCTTTAAATTCACCATTCAGGGTCAAATCCGGCTCAAGGCCAATATGGAAGAATTGTCTGGTCAGGCATTTGTGGTGATTGAAGTAACCGATACCGGTAGCGGATTGTCCAGCTCTGAACAATTGTCCATTCAGCAATTGATCCTGTCTGAAAACCCGGAATATGCTTTTCAGGCAACCAGAGGTGGTCTTGGATTGCTCACTACAAAACTGATTGCCGATGCTTTGCATGGTCAACTGGGATTTGTGTCTGCCCCGGGAAGTGGATCAACCTTTTGGGTGAAATTTCCTCTTGTGAAGGCAGAAAATCTAGTCGAAGCACCATTGTTTCCTGGGGAAAAATTCATTATGTTCGATGCCCAGATGCCAGAAGTTTTATTGGTTGATGACAATGCGGTGAATCTGAAAGTAGCCTACGAAATTCTGGTGAAAGCGGGCTGTAAAGTGGAAGTAGCAACTAATGGCGAAGAAGCTGTTGAAAAAACAAAAACGGGTTTCTTTCATGTTATCCTCATGGACATTCAAATGCCAGTAATGGACGGTGTAACAGCAACCCAAATCATTAAAAATCTGGATCTGGATTACAATCCGGCCATTGTAGCAATGACGGCCTATTGTCTCAAAGAGGACAAAAAGAGATTTGTAGAAGCCGGAATGGATGATTTTATAGCGAAACCAATTTCGGGAGACAAAATTCTTTCCAAGGTAAAATACTGGACCGAGAAAAGTTACTTCTCCTCACGTTATGAAGAAAGTGTTGGTATTCAAAAATCCGCTGTTGTTACGCAACGATCGGAGCTGGAAGCTGTATTTAGTTTCGAAACTTTGAAGAGCCTTTTAAAACATCTCGGAGAAGATATTTTATTGGCCAGTCTGGAAGAATTTGCCACCGAAACAGAGAACATGATTCTGGAAATGAATGCCGCTCTTTTAATGGGAGACTGGCAAACCATGAAGAGCCATGCACATACCTTAAAAGGAAATGCAGGAACTTTTGGTGTCAATAAATTAAGTGACTTGGCAAGAGATTTAGAAAATGAATTAAAAAGCGATAAAATTGCCGCTGTTCAGGAAAAAATGGAATTCATCACCGAAGCAGCGAAACAGTTCTTAACTACGTATAATCTATTAAACAAAAACCATGAGTGGAAAAATTAAAGTATTGATTGCTGAGGACAGCTCAGTAATTTTGAATCTGACCAAGAAAATTCTTGAATTTCAGAATTGTGAAATATTCTCAGCCAAGAACGGTCATGTAGTGCTGGAAATGTTGGAAACGAGTGACTACCAGGTAATTCTGATGGATATCAATATGCCAGGAATGGATGGAATCGAATGTACCGGGCAAATTAGGAAGCTGGCAGATTCGAAAAAAGCCAATGTTCCCATCATAGCCATTACCGGGAATGCCCGGAATTATTCCCTGGAAGAATTCAAGGCTCAGGGCTTTACTGACTTCCTTCAAAAGCCTTTGAACTTTGATGTGTTGGTAGAAAAAGTGAAGGCCTTGGCCTGATAGACAAAAATAATTATTACAAAAAGAAAGCCCTGATTTTTGCGAATCAGGGCTTTCTTTTTGGTGTCAGAGAATTTCTATTTTACCTCCAGTTTTGAAACGGAACTACCCACTTTCAACTGATAAATTCCAGAACCTAAATCAGAAATTCGAATGGTCTTGCTTCCAACCTGGTCGAGAAAGCCTGATTTTACAACCCGGCCCAATACATCTGTCAGAGTATAGGCAGCATAATTATTCTTGCTTACCACAGTAACTGTTTCTGATGCCGGATTCGGGTAAATATTCAAATTGCTGCTTATTCCCAGAAGTTGTGCTGTTCCGGTTGGAGTTTGTGCTATAATGGAAAACCGGTAAGGAGAATATTCACTTCCATCAATCACCTGAAAGGGGAGGAGCATATCAGCGGTCAATGGAAATATAAAGCCAGTTTCATTATCCCGGATTTCCCAGGTTTTACCAGCATAAATATCAGCACCGATATGTAATTCCAGAAAATATGAACCAGCGTGATTTGCTGAAATACCCAAATCTACAATATCAGATTCATTGTAATCACGGGCTTGAATGCTGGTCCTTCGTCCATCCTGTGTATTTGAAAACAAGGATATTGTTGGATTAATTAGCTTATCAGCATCATAAAATGATTCAAATGAAGGAAGCGTTCCCGGAATCCAACGGATGGCGGTTTCGTCATTGTCTCCATCTGGTCCACGTAATGTGATTCTTGCCATATCCGAAGGATCGGATGCAATTCGCATAAAAGTGTTGGCTTGAGGTGTAGCGGGTTTGGATGATTCGGTTACTGACATCGACGCCCCGGTTCCGGATGCTTTCACAAAAAAGCCTTGAAACGAGGAAAGATATCGTGAACCACCGTTGACACCAATTCCGGCACCTTCTGAATAAGAACCGTATTTATCATTGTTCCACACATGAACCTGACCATTCACCAGATTTTTTGAAAACTCATGCCAGTCCACTTCACAGGCGTATGGGTTAGCCAGCAAATTCCAGCCACCACCATCATAACCAGAAGAATTAAATGTGACAGGAAATGAAAAATCACCTGTTAGAAGAGGTCCTGAATTGTCAAACGTAGAATTCGCGTTAAAGAAAGACTGATTCAGAAAAGTACGATATCCCTGACCAGGATTGAGACTACCCGCCATCTGCTCCCAACCATTGATTTGGTCATCTACATTGATCGAGCCGGATTCTCTGTATCGGTAAATGAAATTTGAAAGAATCTGAAAATCATCCGACCAATCAGATACAGACTGACCTGTTACTGGCACCCCCATCAAATGCCAGGATGCAGTATTACCGGGTACGTATCTTTTCGTCAAAACATTTCCTGTAATTCCAGCGGCGGATTCAATCGTAGCAACTCTGGCCGTACCTGTGGCAGAAGATTGTAGAACAAGGTTATTGTTTGTAGTTAGAATGCCAGACTGGAGCTTGAGTGTTCCTTTTATAGTGCCTGTCGATTCCATGACAAGACCAAAAGAATTGTTCAAAGTAAGATCAAACGCAAAACCCTGAAATTTCTGTTGCTCTGACCCATTGAAAATCAGCTTGCCGCTGATTGCTTCTGAATTACAAACCGCATTCTTTCTAATTTCTACCGGTGAGGTTGGAAAAAATGATTTACCTGAAGCAATGGTCAGATTCGCACAGATGAAACCAGGCCCTGAATAGTTGCCATCAATCTGGGCATTTACTGATTCATCAGGAATCCCAAAATCCCAACTGGTTCCATTCCAGATTGTGAGGGTAACCGATTGAGTTGAATGAGATGCCTTGTGCGTAGAATCAATATCAGCAATCTGATCAGGTAGACCACCCGTGAACAGCTCTATTGATTCTAATTGACTTCCGGTCTGCTTCACGCCCGATCCAGATGGTAACTGGCAGAACGCAGATGTCGAAAATAATACAAAAGAAAAACGAAAAAAATGCCGGAAGTATGAACGTGTAGTGTAAAGTTTAACCATAAGCAATCCAAGGGATTTAGGCTCGTAAAGCTAATTGGAATCAGTGAAAAAGCAAATGAACCTTTCATGATTTTTTTAGTCCACCTGTCCGATCTGCAAATGCCTTTTGAGTCTTGTGTTTTCAAAAGGAATTTCAATCAATTAATTTCTTAACCAACTGAAAACCAGAAAAAAAATAAAAAACCCCTCCGGAATCAAAGAGCTTTCAGGACATTTTCGGCCTCCGAAAGGTCCGAATCGGTGAAATCAAGATGCGTAACGAGCCGGATTTTCTGTGCTCCGAATGGAGAAGCGAAAAGTCCTTTGGCCGCCAGTTTCTTTACGTATTCTGTTGAAGTGGAATGATCCGGATCAACAGAGAAAATCACAATGTTGGTATCTACCGGTAGGATACTGGTTATTTCGGATCGAGTTTTCAGCATGGTTGCCAGCTGTCTGGCTCGCTCGTGATCCTTCTCCAGACCTTTAATATTATGTTGCAGAGCGAAAAGTCCCGCGGCGGCCATAAAGCCCGATTGTCGCCATCCTCCGCCCCAGCGCTTTCTAACTCTTCTGGCTTTGTGGATAAACTCTTTTGTTCCCAATAAAACCGAACCCATCGGTGCACCGAGGCCTTTCGAAAGACAAACAGAAATGGAATCGAAGATGGGGGCAAAATCTGCGGTGGATTGATTTCGGGCAACAATCGCATTGCAGAGCCGTGCACCATCCAAATGAAGGGATAGATTTCGGCTGGAGCAAAGTTTCCTTATCTCTGTCAAATCTTCCATCTCATAAATACTTCCACCTCCTTTATTTACGGTATTCTCAAGCGAAACAAGCCTTGAAACCGGATAATGGACATTGTCTTCTTTGATGACATCTGCAATCTGAGAGGCTTTTAATCGGCCCCGGTCTCCTTCCAGCAAAGTAACTGAAGCCATGGAATTGGCCGCAATTCCTCCGCCCTCATACAAATAGATGTGCGACAAGGCATCGCAGATTACTTCGTCGCCGGGTCTCACATAAACTGAAATGGCAATCTGGTTGGCCATGGTTCCGGATACACAATACAGCCCGGCTTCATATCCGAACAGCTCTGCTGCATATTGTTCAAGTCGGTTGGTTGTGGGATCTTCTCCAAATACATCATCTCCAACCTCGGCATGAAGCATGGCTTCCAACATGGCAGGACCTGGTTTGGTAAATGTATCGGATCGAAGCTCGATGTGCATTGTTCAAAAAATTTTCTCAATATTAAATGGATAGCAAGACAAGAGCAACGATAAATACGTTTTCTGTCATCATCCGTGGAAACTAAAATGGCCCTCCACTCGGAAAGCCATTCTTAGTTAAAATTCTTATAAAGAAATCAGGCAACCATCATTCGCTTGGCGTATTTCGATTTGCTGATTTTTGCTTCCGCATAGGCCCGGTCGATTGAAACCAAGGTCTGATCCGTTTTTGACGGAATCTCAAACATAGCATCCGTTAGAATTGCTTCACAAATGGAACGAAGTCCACGGGCACCGAGATTGAATTCCATGGCTTTTTCGACAATGTACTCTACGCCGGAATCGGTAAACTCCAGCTCCACATCTTCCATTTTGAAGAGCTTCTGATATTGTTTTACAATCGCATTTTTAGGCTCAATCAGGATTCGCTTGAGTGCCTCTGCATCCAAAGGATTCAAATACGACACAACCGGAAGCCGGCCGATCAGTTCAGGAATCAGGCCAAAAGCCTTAAGATCCTGTGATGTGATGAAGGAGAGTAGATCATTTTTATGAATCTCTGTCCGCTCATCAGTTGTGCTGGAAAATCCGATGGGTTTGGTATTCATTCGGTTGGCAATCATTTTCGAAATGCCGTCGAATGCACCACCGCAGATAAATAGGATGTTTTCCGTATTGAGCGGAATCATCTTTTGCTCCGGATGTTTCCGTCCGCCCTGAGGTGGTACATTTACAATCGAGCCTTCCAGTAATTTGAGAAGAGCCTGTTGAACACCTTCACCACTCACATCACGGGTGATGGAAGCATTGTCGCCTTTCCTCGCGATTTTGTCAATCTCATCGATGTAGACAATTCCGCGTTCTGCGGCTTTTGCATCGTAATCGGCAGCCTGAAGGAGTCGGGTAAGAATGGTTTCCACATCTTCTCCAACATAACCGGCTTCTGTGATCACAGTAGCATCAGCTATACAGAAAGGCACGTTCAGTTTTTTCGCCAGTGTCCGGGCCAGATAGGTTTTTCCGGTACCGGTTTCTCCCACCATGATGATGTTCGATTTTTCAATGAGTACATCGTCGTCTTTTAAGCGACTTTGCTCCAATCGTTTATAGTGGTTATAAACGGCTACAGAAAGGATTTTCTTGGCTTCGTCCTGGCCAATAACAAATTCATCAAGGAACCGCTTCATCTCCGCTGGCTTTACCAGATGAAACCCACCGGAATGCGGTGTAAGGGACGTTTTCTGCTGGGAGTTCAGTTCGTCTTCCAGAATTTCGTATGCCTTCTCGATACAGAAATTGCAGATGTGAACATCAGGTCCGGAAACCATCAGTACGACATCTTTCTTGTTTCGTCCGCAGAAGGAACAGCTAATGGATCTGGCCAAATTTTGTTTATTTTAGTGTGTGAGTGAAAGGTAAGCAGTCGGTTATACGATAACCGACTGCAAATAAACCTGATGACAAATGATAATGGAAGAATTAATCGGATCAGGATTTGGATAAAACCTCATCAATTAATCCATATTCTTTTGCTTCGGAAGCCCGGAACCACTTATCGCGTTCAGAATCAATCTCGATCTGTTCGATGGTCTGGCCTGTGTGTGAAGCCAGAATTTCGTACAGTTCACCCCGAAGTTTCACAATCTCTTTGGCTGTAATTTCAATATCGGTTGACTTTCCCTGTGCCCCACCTGAAGGCTGATGAATCATAACACGGGCGTGGGGAAGAGCCGTTCGCTTTCCTTTTGCACCACCTGCCAGAAGGACGGCACCCATTGATGCAGCCAGAGATGTACAAATGGTGGCTACTTCCGGACGAATAAACTGCATGGTATCATAGATTCCCATACCCGCATACACCGAACCTCCCGGAGAATTGATATACATCATAATGTCTTTCTTTGGATCCGAAGACTCCAGAAACAACATCTGTGCAATCACAATATTGGCAATCTGATCATCGACAGGGGTTCCGAAGAAAATGATCCTGTCCATAATCAGTCTGGAGAACACATCAATCTGAGCAAACCGGACAGGCCGCTCTTCAATGATGTACTGTGTTGTATTTTCAACCATCGGACGGCCAATGTCACCTATGTGGTTCATGTAATCGTCAATGGTGTGTCCACTCATCCCCTGGTGGTGGACCGCATATTTTCTGAACTCGTTTTGCAGATTCATAAATTTAGAAATGGTTCTGCAAGACTAATTCAATTCTTCAACCAATTGATTGAATTTTTCAATCGTCACAACATTTCTGACAATTTTGCCTTTTTCGAGCAATAAAGAAGAGATTTTGGCAGTCAATGATTTCTCTGCCATGCGATCCCGGTTGTTTTTGTCTTTCTCATCCAGATAGGTCGCAGCGTACTTTTCAATAAAATCATCACCCAGATTGCCATAACCCATCTGCTGGAAATCAGACGCAATCTGCTTTCGTGCAGCTTCCAGAAGGTCTTCCTCGGTAATCCGGAGGTTAAAGTCTTCCGCTAATTTACCTTTGATCAGGCTCATTTTCATTGAACGGATATAGCGGGGAAGGAATGAAGCCAACTCTTCGGCCGACATCTTACCTTCACTTCTCCTTGTAATCACCTTGTTTACAACATCTTCAGCCAATACCAACTGAGAATTTTCATAGAAGAATTTCTCGACAGCCATCTGAAAATAGGCTTCTGATTCACCGGAATAGGTTTCAGCAAACAATTCACGAACGCTCTGTCTAAACTCGGCCTCGTCTGCTGCCCGACCTTTTCCAACCGCTTTATCAAAGAAATCGGTTGTCAATTCAGCAGGGGAGGAGGTGCTGATATTTGTAATGGTAAGTGTAAACAAACCGGAGAACTCACGATCTTTTTCTTTGAATGTTCCGGTAACAAAACGGATTTCATCCTTTTCAAATGCTTCTTCGATCGGAAACTCAATGGATTCACCCACTTTTTTTCCAAGAAACTGAGACTGGTATCCTTCTTTTATTTTGCTGAACGGAAAAGATGATTCGGTTTCAAAACTACCGTCTTTGGCCACCAGCTGACCTTTAATCAGGTCGCCTTCCACAATGGCTTCTCCATCTGTCATCTGACCGTATCGTTTCTGAAGATCCGTGATAAAATCGTTGATCCGATCTTCAGCCACTTCGATTTCCGGATACACCAGAGAAATGGTCTCGAGGGCGGGATACGTAATTTCAGGACGGATCGCAAGAAGGAAAGAGAAGTGAATGAGGTCTGGAGTGGAAGTCGCCGGGTCGGCAAACGATTCTTCAGCGATCAGATCCCCCAATACATCAATGTCGTTGTCCTTCAGATATTGATCAATGGATTTATTAAGGACAGAATTAATGGCCTCACTTTTCAGGGCTGAACCGTACATTTTTTCAACCAAAGCCGGTGGAACTTTTCCAGGCCGGAAGCCTTTCATCTGAACTCTTTTGGAATAGTCTTTTACTTTTGATTGGTAATCGGACTGATAATCACCCTGCTCAATTGAGATGGTTAAAAGGGCTGATGAGTTTTCTTTCTTTTCGAATAAAATTTCCACTGTTCGTATGGTTTTGTTTGAAACAAAAAACCCCATCTTGTTAAAAATGGGGCTGTTTGTTGATTGTGCGGATGAAGGGACTCGAACCCCCATGCCTCGCGGCGCTAGATCCTAAGTCTAGTGCGTCTACCAATTTCGCCACATCCGCAAACGGGCCGCAAAAGTATGCAAACTATTATGCAATGCAAATTTTTTGAGGCTTTAATTCTGTAATCAGGCTTTGACGGTTTTTAACTTAATGATTCCCAAAAGGTCCAGAACTTTAATTACTGGATACGTAGGATCAAACTCAAACCATTTCACACCGAAATTTACCCGGTTTGGTAATTTGTGGTGGTTGTTCTGATAGAGTTCGCCCATCATCAGAAAGTCCATAGCCAGTGAGTTCCGGCTCTTGTCGTTGTTGTCAAAATTCTGATATCCGTACATGTGACCACTCCAGTTCACAATCGCTCCATGAACAGGACCCATCAGGAAATGAACCGGAAGAAGAAGGAAAAGATACCACATATCTGCAGGCACAAACTTAATGTAGAACAGAACATAAAACGTTCCCCATCCAACACGGCTGTACCAGCTATCTCCCAGATTTTCGATGAATTTCCAGTCCGGAAGATTGGATGTAAAGCGCTTTTCTGCCACTTCTTTATAGCTCAGAATATTATTGTAAATAGCTTTGGTTTTCCACATCATGGTAAAAACATTGGACGCATGATGAGGAGTGTGCGGATCTTTTTCGGTATCCGAATAAGCGTGGTGCATGCGGTGAAGCACAGCATAAGCACGTGGACTCAAATAAGAAGACCCTTGTGTAATGTAGGTGAAGGCGTAGAAGAACTTCTCCCAGAATTTGTTCATAACAAACATTCCGTGAGCTGAGTAGCGATGCAGGAAGAAGGTTTGAGAAAACAGAGAAAGATACCAGTGAAGGACAAAAAAGAGAATGATAATCACGGAGTAACTGTGTGTTAAATTTGAAAATGATGTACCGGAATCAAAAACCGGACACCGTACCAACAAACAAAATAGGGATACTGTTTTTTAATTTCCTAATATTTATGAGTTTCACTTCATAACAGAAGACATGAAAGTAATCGGAGTGAAACTTAAATTTCGGCAGGGAAATTATTTTAGGGATTCTGCTTGCGGGTGAAATAAGTTTTCTATTTTTGCGACACAGTTGCAAAAGACAATTTTGGAAACAAGCGCCTCCCTTCTGGAAAAAGACTTAGCCGTCACAGGCACTCCGCATCATCCGGAGATGAAAACCGTTGCTGAGGCAGTTATTAACCCTGATTATGTTGGAGCAGGTGGCAGCTTTCTTTGTCTGATCCATTGCCTTGCGCCCCAACTAATCGCATTGGGCTCTGTTGGTCTTGGAATCGGATCTTTCTTTGCAGGAGAAGCCTGGAATTTATTCTTCTGGATTACCTGTCTGGTGGCAGTCTGGCAATCTGCACGAAAGACACTTTACAGTCGATCTTCATTTTTTCTCTGGATCGCATTCGCGATTTTCTCATTAGGTCTCGGGTATGAATTGTATACCGATTCCGAACATTTCGTCTCGTATATAGGGAGTATTCTTCTGATATCAGCCCACAGCTACAATCTCCATCTGCAGCATCAGTGGAGCCGTATTCTCAAATCCTGAATCGGCCCGCATCGTTCCCCACCTTTCTGTATTCACTTTTTTCATCCTTTCCAGGGGCTGAGTCCTTTTTTTTATTCCGTCTTTCGTTCTCATTGTCTGATTTTTAGCAAGCCTCAAAAAAAATAGCGGAAAATATTTCCAATTAAATTGGTCTTAAATTCTAATAATTCTGGTATTTTTGAAGTCGAAATGCCGAAATTATTGGGATTATGTATTTGAATTGCCACACGCACTTTAGTCTGAATCACGGGGTTCTTTCGCCGGAAGATCTGGTGAAGGCGGCAACTGCACGTGGCATAACCCGGATGGCGCTTACCGATATTAATAATACATCTGGCTTTTTTGATTTTCTTAGCTTCTGTCAACGTTCACACATAGAAGCAATTGCAGGTGTTGAGTTCCGGAATCACTTTGAACTTTGCTATATCGGACTTGCCCGGTCTCAGGATGGTTTTGAACATCTGAACCGTTGGCTGAGTTCTTTTATGATCCAAAAAAAGAAATTCCCAAAGGAAGCTCCTGTACTGGAGGATGTGTTCTGGATCTATCCATTGACAAATGTTCCTAAAAGACAGCCATTGGAAGGGGAGTGGCTTGGCATCCGGGCTGCGGACCTCCGACAGTGGGCCTTTAAAAATCAGCACCACATTCCATCCGGCACTGACTGGCAAAGCAAAGCCCTTGCCTGGCAACCGGTTGTTTTTACCGACCGGAAAGGTTTTGATCTTCACCGTCTGCTGCGATGCATTGAGCAAAACACACTCCTGAGCAAGTTGAGTCCGGATACGCACGCCGGTCCGGATGATTTTTTTGCTTCTCCGGAAGAAATGCTGAAATGGTTTGAAGAGACCCCTGAACTGATTTTCAGAGCTGAGATGATTCTGTCCAAATGTGAATTTCCTTTTGTTTTTCATGAATCCAAAAACCGGAAACTCTTTGGCAAAACTCATGAAGAAGACAGGGCACAACTCTGGAGTCTGGCTGACGATGGTCTTGTATATCGGTATGGCCCGGGAAACAAAGAGGCCGAAGCAAGGGTACGTAAGGAGTTGGAAGTGATCGACCAGCTGGGCTTTACCGGCTATTTTCTCATTACCTGGGACATCATCCGCTTTGCCCGAAATCTGGGGTACTTTCATGTAGGTCGTGGATCCGGCGCAAATTCAATTGTGGCGTATTGCCTGGGCATCACCGATGTTGACCCGATTGAGCTGGACTTATACTTTGAGCGTTTTATCAATCCTCACCGAACTTCGCCGCCCGATTTTGATGTGGATTTCAGCTGGGATGAACGCGAAAAGATTCAGTCCTACATCTTTGATTCGTATGGAAAAGAGCATGTGGTGATGCTCGGAACCTATGTAACCTATCAGGAAAACTCCATATTCCGGGAACTGGGAAAGGTTTTTGGTATGCCCAAGGCCGATATTGACCGGATGTCGGATAATCCTGCGGCATTTCAGGACAGCCGGACGATGCAGTGGATTCACCGATTTGCCGGTATGATGAAAGATATGCCGGGTCACCTGTCCATTCATGCCGGCGGAATTCTGATTTCGGAGGAAAGTATTTACCGCTATACTGCTGTTCATATGCCACCAAAGGGATTTGCCACAACACAGTTTGATATGTACACGGCGGAAGAAATCGGCTATGCCAAATTTGATATCCTGAGCCAGCGTGGGTTGGGGCACATTAAAGAAGCGGTTGATATCATTTATGAGAACAGAGGTATTCAGGTAGATGTACATGCTGTTCAGCGGTTTAAGAAAGATGAGATCATCCGTAATCAGATACGGAGTTCAGAAACGTTGGGCTGCTTTTACATCGAATCGCCCGGAATGAGACAACTGCTGAGCAAACTTCGTTGTGATGACTACCTCACACTGGTTGCCGCTTCTTCAATTATCCGGCCAGGTGTGTCGAAAAGTGGGATGATGAAGGAGTATATTTTCCGGTTTCACAACCCCGGTAGTTTTACCTACATCCATCCGGCAATGGAGCCTCTTCTGAAGGAAACGTATGGAGTAATGGTTTACCAGGAAGATGTCATCAAGGTGGCGCATCACTTTGCGGGTCTGTCACTTGCCGAAGCTGACGTACTCCGGCGGGGAATGAGCGGTAAGTTCCGGTCCCGGGATGAATTCCAGAAAATCCGTGACAAGTTTTTCAATTGCTGTGCCCGAAAAGGGTATCCAGAGGAAATCACGGCAGAAGTCTGGCGACAAATCGAGAGCTTTTCCGGCTACTCCTTCAGTAAGGCTCACTCGGCCAGCTTTGCGGTCGAAAGCTATCAGAGCCTCTTTCTCAAGGCCTACTATCCCAAGGAATTCATGGTGGCCGTGATCAATAATTTCGGAGGATTTTACAAAACAGAAATCTACATTCACGAAGCCCGGCGCTGCGGAGCCATCGTTGAGGCGCCGTGCATCAACCAGTCGCGTATTAAAACCTGCATTAAAAAGGACCGAATCTTTCTTGGCTTTGTTCATCTGAAAAGTCTTGAAAGTAAAGTAGCACAAGACATTGTAAATGAGCGGGAAAGGGGAGGAGCTTTCCGAAGTTTATCCAACCTGATCAAACGGGTTTCAATGGGGCTGGAGCAAATCATCATTCTCATCCGTATTGGTGCATTTCGCTTTACTGGCCAAACCAAAAAGGAACTTCTCTGGGAAGCACATCTGCAATATCATGGAAAACGACCCGGGCCGGTTGTGCCCGAACTGTTTGACTTTCAGGCAGGAGAGGAGTATAACCAGAATATTTCTCTGCCGGAGCTGACTCCCGAGCACTATGTCGAAAATGCCTACGATGAGATCGAGCTCCTGGGATTCCCGCTTACATCGCCTTTTTCTTTAACTGACTGGAAGGAAGAGGCAGAGCGGCTCAATATTCGACTTCCGGAATCCAGAGCATCGGATGATAAGACTATGCCTTTGATCTCTGAGCAGACTGAGTCATCTGCAAATACAACTGTATTTGCCCGTAGTGGAACCGTGAAGAAAGCAGGTAAGGTCAATAATGCAAAAACCGTCATTCTTCATCTTGATTCCTGAACGTAAAGTGACGAATAAAATGGAACAGGAAATTCTGCATCTCAGTCCGGATTCGCCGACTGGAATTTCAGCGGAGAACTGGATAGCTCCCCAGACGGCAATTGATCTGAAGCCAGCCGCCGGCCTGGACCGGGTAGGGCGTGCCGTCCTTGAGCAAAGCTGTACAGCGGGGAATCTGCTGCCGTTTAAAGGAAAGCGCGTTGAAATGTATGGTTATCTGGTCACCATCAAGCCTGTGCGTACCGTTCGTGGTGATCGGATGAATTTCGGATGTTTTATTGATCACGAAGGTCATTTCCTGGATACGATTCATTTTCCACCCAGTCTGGTTCATTCACCGTTTCGCGGCATGGGTGTTTACCGGCTTTCCGGAAAAGTGGTGGATGAATTTGGTTTTCTGAGTCTGGAAGTAACCGAGATGGTCAAGATGCCCAGAAAGACCGATCCGAGAGCGGCGAGAGGATAGGTTGATTGCATACCATTACTTAACATAATATAAATTATAAAACTTAAAAATTATATAAAATACGATAGAGCAAAACCAAACTGGCTTCAGATACGTTTTGTAAAAAAAACGCGATGAACTGGATTTCATTCATTCTCATAAACTTCACTGCCTTGTTGATTCAGCCTGGATCAACATTTGAACAGGAACAAAAAAAATACGGACGGGTGCGACAGGCTTGCCAGAACAAAGAAGCCACCGTCATACAAAAACTCAAAGAAAATCAAATCCGGCCAGATCGGTTTACGATGACCATCCTGGCTTTTAAAGCCGAAAATCGTCTGGAAATCCATGCCGGGAATTCTGGAGAACGACAACGAAAAATAAAGGAATTTGAAATTTGTGCATCGTCTGGAAAACCAGGTCCCAAACGATTTGAAGGTGACTGGCAGGTGCCGGAAGGATTCTATCATGTCGATCGGTTCAATCCGATGAGCTCGTATCATCTGGCTCTGGGGATAAATTATCCGAATGCATCCGATCGAATTCTGGGCAATAAAAAGAAACCTGGTGGACAGATTATGATTCACGGAGCCTGCGTCACCATTGGCTGCCTGCCCATGACCAATGAGGGAATCGAAGAAATTTACCTTTATGCCATCAAAGCCCGGTCAAACGGACAAATGCGAATTCCGGTCTACATCTTTCCGGCAGAGCCTGGAACAAATCAATACAACCAACTGAAAAAACAGCACCCACAACTGAGTTCATTCTGGGAGAATCTGAAAGAAGGCTTTCAGCAATACCAGTCTCAACGCAAGCCACTTGAATTCACCGTCTCAAAAGAAGGACGGTATCAGTTTCCTACATCAGGAATTCAATAGCTTATCCGTAAAAAAGCCGGCGAATTTCCAGATCTCAAGTACGTCGGCGGCTCCCACAATGTAGGGAGCATATACAGGATTGCTGGAAACCAGCAGCAGGCAGTTCTGGCTTTTCAGGTAATTGTACACTTTCTTAAAAACAATTCCTTCGGATCGGGTAATCACGATGCAGGCGGTATCGTCTTTAATCGAACTCCAGTTATCCAGATACTCCGCGAAAATCATGGAACCGGATGGAATGGGCAGCATACTGTCTCCTTCAATGGTAAAGGCTCTGTATTTCTTTCGCTGATCCAGAAACGGAATCTGGAAAGCCGGTAGATTCTGAATATAATCCGGATCACCAAGCCCAGCTGTATAACCGGCAGCCGCCTTAACCGGCACCCATTCAATGTTATCCTTTCCCTCTTTGTCAAGAGTAACCGTGAGCACAGACGGCCCCGCTGGCGTACCGGAAATTCTGGTATTTTCAGAAGGAACCCTCTCCCCTGCTCCTTCTTCGCTGCAATTCCGGGTAAGCAGCGCTTCTATGGAAATACCAAAATAACTGGTAAGCTTCTGAAGGTTCTCGAGCTTTGGTTCAGCTCTTCCCTCTTCATAAGATCCATAAGTAGAGATGCTGACTCCCAATAGGTTAGCCATATCCGACTGTGTAGAGCGGAGCGAGTGCTTTTTGCGGAGATATTTGAGATTTGACGCAAGTAATGAATCTGCCATTGCCAATTATTTTAGATTTTATTTCCGTTATTTTTGGCAAATATAAAACCACTTTTTACATTTGCCAATATTTTTAGAAATCACTTGACAATAGTACCAATAATATTCAGGATCGTTATGCAGCGCTCAATTGTACATATGGATCTCGATTCGTTCTTCGTAGCGGTCGAGTGCCTGAAGGACAGTCGTCTGCTGGGCAAACCTGTTATTGTAGGTGGCACAGGTGATCGCGGAGTTGTATCGGCCTGCAGTTATGAGGCCCGGCGGTTTGGTGTTCATTCTGCTATGCCGGGACGAATGGCCAGACTTCTTTGTCCGGATGCGGTTTTTATCCGGGGCGATTACGAATCCTACAGCCAGTATTCGGATATGGTTACCGATCTGGTTCAGCACAGGGCCCCTCTGCTAGAGAAAGCCTCCGTCGATGAGTTTTATGTGGACATGTCGGGAATGGATCGTTTCATGGGATGCTATAAATGGGCGCTGGATGTAAAAAAACGCGTTCAAACTGAAATTGGCCTGAATATATCCGTCGCACTATCAACCAGTAAAACAGTTTCCAAAGTGGCAGTGGGTGAATCCAAACCCAACGGACAAATCTACATACCAATCGGCACTGAGCGACGGTTTCTGGAACCTCTCCGAATCGAGCGGTTGCCGATGATTGGTGATAAGACTACCCATCTTCTTCGGACGATGGGCGTTCAGACGGTTGGCACACTGGCTCAGATTCCCCAGAGAACGCTGGAAAAGGTATTTGGTAAAAACGGAAGCTGGATGTGGGAGAAGGCCAACGGAATTGACATGTCGACCATTGTTCCTTACAGTGCACAAAAATCCATGTCCAAGGAAAGTACCTATGAAAAAGATACCAGTGATGTGGCTTTTCTGCGGCAGGAAATTATCCGTATGGTCAGCGAACTGAGCTATGATCTCCGGAATATGAAGCACACAACCGGCTGCATTACCGTTAAAATCCGTTATGCCGATTTTGATACACAGACAAAACAGGCTTCGGTTCCTTATACAGCCTCTGATCAGGTTCTGCGCAAGTATGCCCTTGACCTGTTTCAAAAACTCTATAACCGCCGGATTATGATTCGTCTGATCGGGATTCGGTTGAGTAAACTCGTATCGGGAGGTATGCAGCTGAATCTCTTTGACAACTCCGCTCTTACTGCTCCTTTATATATGGCCATGGACCGGATACGGCTCAAGTATGGCATCGCATCATTAAAGCCCGCCTCTATTATGGCGCCAGGTAAAACACAACACACTCCTTATAATTTTTTAATTTCAAACAGATAATCTTTATGGAAAACAATCAATTTTTCGCCGGAACTCCTGTATTAAGCCTGATTACTAACTTTTCAGGAAATGGAGATTTTGAAAAGATCTACATGGTCATGGGGCATCTTCCAGAGCGAACCGCCACCAACCAAATGCGCAGACCTTCCCGCATTGAAAACCGCAGTCTGTGGAATGGACCACGTGTGCAGCCGGACCAGAAATAATTCTGAACACAGAAATAATTATGGTATGGTGGCGTTTCCATGAAAATTTAAACGCCATGGAAACACTACTTAAACCATCGTATTGTGATGCTATTTCTGAGAATCGCAATAAATCGTTCGGACAATATGAGCTCCGCACACGATACCCGGACCGAATCTTACGGGCTTCTATTTGGGTTATAACCTCTTTCGCTTCGCTCACCATAGGAGGAATCTGGCTAAGTCCGGAACTCAAAGCGGATGATGACCCAATGATTTGCAAGCCCGAAATCCGGAATATTGAGGTTGAGCTCCCTATTCTGGAGGTTATCAAAGAGAAGGCAGATAAAGGTCCGAAACAGGCGGTAAACTCCCCTCCTGCCGAAAAAGTAGAACCTCCCAAAAATGTTGATGGCAAACTTCCATTTGAAGTATCAAAGGATGAACATCTTGTAATCGACTCGGTTAAAAAATCATCTGATGTAGCTCCAATTGCTGCGATCACTCCAGCTACCGGAGATCCAGCAGGTCCAACAGGAAACCCAGGCGGGTCATCAGTCGGCGGGCCAATCGGAACAGGAACAGGAGGACCCGGAGGAGGTAATCCTCTTGGGAGCAGCGAAACCATTACAGACTTCGCCGAAAAGGATCCTGAGTTCGAAGGCAATCTGGAATCTTTTCTTGCCAAATCTCTTCGCTATCCGGACAAAGCAGTTCAGGAAGGCATTGAAGGACAGGTATTTATTTGCTTTATCGTGGATGAAACTGGTAAAGTAACCCGGCCTGAGGTACTAAAGGGAATTGGCTATGGGTGTGACGAAGAAGCCATTCGGGTGATTAAAAGTCTGCCAAAATGGAAACCCGGTGAAATGAACGGACATCCAGTGAAAGTCCGAATGCGGGTACCCTTTCGTTTCCGTCTGGCAAAATAGCGAAGATGGCCTTTCGAATATGTTAACCCAATTTCCGCAATAGAAAAAGCTTTTAGTTCATAAATGATTGATGTTGCTAAAGCTCCAACTTCGTTTTTCACCTTAGGTCCTCTACCTTGGAGGACCTGTCCCGAACTGGCTTCGGGAGGATTTAGGTGAGGTTATAAAACTTAGAAAATCAATCATTTACATCCTATTGCATAATCTGGGTTTAACGCAGATATTCCCACAACTTTTACTACCGCCACAAAACAAAAGAGGCCCCAATTGGAGCCTCTTTTTTGTTTGCAGGTAAATAAGAATTAACCTTTTGCAGCGTCCATTTGCTCTTTCAAAGCAGACAGTGCTTCAAGATCTCCCAATGTAGATGTTGCAGGTGCATTGCTGGATGCAGCATTTCCTGAATCATTTCCTTCGGAATCTCCTTTGGTTGTTTTCTTTTTCGCTGTAGAAGTACTTTTTGATTTTTTCTCAACGGCTTCTTCCGATTGGTAGGTAGCAGAGTGAGAAACCACAATTTTCTTGTCTTCTTTAGAGAATTCAACAACTTTGAAATCAAGAGCCTCTCCTACTTCAGAATGCGTATTGTCTTCTTTAGTCAAAGTCTTCAGTGAAGCGATACCTTCGATTCCGTAAGGAAGTTCGATGATGGCAATTTTATCGTTTTTGCTGTTGATGGTTCCTTTGTGCGTTGATCCCACATAGAAGATGGTTTCAAACGTATCCCAAGGATTTTCCTCCAATTGCTTGTGTCCCAAAGCAAGACGACGGTTTTCAACATCCAGTTCCAGTACCTGAACATCCAACGGCTCATTTACTTTCACTACTTCTGATGGATGCTTGATTTTTCTTGTCCAGCTAAGGTCGGTTAAGTGAACAAGACCATCGATACCTTCTTCCATTTCAAGGAACAGACCAAAGTTGGTCAGGTTACGGACAGTACCTGTATGCTTGGTTCCTACGGCATAACGGGTAAGAACGTCAGCTTTAGTCCAAGGATCTTCAGTCAGTTGTTTGATACCAAGAGACATCTTGCGCTCTTCTCTGTCAAGAGTGAGAACAACCGCTTCGATTTCGTCTCCCACTTTCATGAAGTCAGATGGGTTACGAAGATGCTGGCTCCAGCTCATTTCCGATACGTGGATCAAGCCTTCAACACCCGGGATGATTTCAAGGAATGCACCGTAATCAGCAACGTTCACCACTTTGCCTTTGATTTTGCTTCCCACAACAACCTCTTCAGTAAGAGCATCCCAAGGATGAGGAGTAAGTTGTTTCATACCCAAAGAGATACGCTTCTTATCTTCATCAAAGTCAAGAACTACGATGTTGATTTTATCATCCAGTTTCAGAACTTCTTCCGGATGATTTACGCGACCCCATGAAATATCAGTAATGTGGAGGAGACCATCAACACCACCCAAATCGATGAACACACCGAAGTTGGTCATGTTTTTAACCACACCTTCCAGAACCTGACCTTTTTCAAGGTTGTTGAGGATGAGTGATTTCTGCTCTTCAATATCTTTCTCAATCAGAACTTTGTGACTTACCACTACGTTGTCGTTGGTGTTGTTGATTTTCACAACTTTCACCTCCATTTTCTTTCCAACGTAAATATCAAAATCACGGATTGGTTTTACATCGATCTGAGATCCTGGAAGGAATGATTCCACTCCGAAGATATCCACGATCAAACCACCTTTGGTTCTGCGTTTTACAAGTCCTTCAATGATAATGTCGCTCTCAAGAGCCTCCCGGATCTGGTTCCAGGCACTTACTACTCTTGCTTTCTTGCGGCTGATGACCAGGTGACCGTTTCTGTCTTCCTGATTTTCAACGTAAACGTCTACTTCATCGCCAATTTTAAGACCTTCAAGATCCCGGAATTCAGACAGGGCAACAAGACCATCTGATTTGTAACCGATATTCAAAACCACATCGCGGTCTGTAATATCCACTACAATTCCTTTAACTACTGCTTTTTCTTCAACTACGAAAAGAGTCTCGGAATACATCGATTCCAACTGAGCCATCTCTTCTTTTGTGTAGCCGGAGCCAAAACCTTTTTTGGACTCAATGCGGTCCCAATCAAAAACTTCTGGAGTAATACTCATGATAACGTGTTGGCTTATATACAATTGAGGCTCAGCCGGACCACAAAGGTTTTAGTGAAACAATAAATTTGTACCCCTTTGAATTTCAAAAGGACCGCAAAGGTAGAAATTTATAAATAATTGATTTAAAAAAAATTAGATGACATTCAGCATGTTGGGAATCCGCCCCAGCCGTAGGTTGTGCAAACATGGGCAGCAGACTGAAATAATCTAAAGCCTGATAACGGACGGTCCGTTATTCTTTTTTCACCGGTTCCGCTTCCGGATGAGTGAAGAGAAACCCCCTCTCCTTTTCTGTATCAATGAAATCAACCTTGAGTCCCAATAGATGCATAAAGTGCTTCTTTTCAATCAGGACCTGAAACACATCTGTTTCGAAAACATCGTCGTTTGGCTTGGGCTTGTCAAACCCTATCACGTAGGTAACACCAGCGCAGCCCCCTCCTTTTGCTCCAATCCGCAAACCATAGCCGGCCGGGATGTTTTTGTGGAGAAAAATATGGTGGACTTCCTCTTTTGCCCGTTCGGTGAGAAGGACTGGAAGATGGCGGTTGATCATGACTGTAAAGAAACTTCCAAACGGAATGAAATTCAAAACTACTTTCGCAGCATTAAAGTTTATCTCTCGAAATGGAAATCATCAGCGATCTGATCAAAATTTTGTTGCCTGCCAGCCTTGTATTGCTGGGAATTTATCTCACCATCGAATCGGTTCTCAAAAAGCAATTTGAGAAAAACGTACTGGAAATCAGAGCAAAAAACACAGAAATCATCCTTCCTGTCCGTCTTCAGGCATATGAGCGAATGGCCTTGTTTCTGGAACGAATTTCACCGCACAATCTGATTATCCGCATCAACCAACCCAATATGACGGCAGGAGAAATGCAGTCTATTATGTTGCATGAGATCCGGGAAGAATTGAACCACAATCTCAGCCAACAGATTTATATGACGGAAGTGGTTTGGACTTTAATCCGGAATGCCACAGAAGACATTACCTCAACGATTAATACCTGTGCGCAGCAGATCGAATCGGACAGGCCTTCCATCGAACTGGCCAGGAAAATATTTGAAATTCAGATGAATAAAGAAGGTGACCTCATTCAGAAAGCCATGAGCGAACTAAAATCCGAGATATCTCTTTTTTATTGATGATCGACCACAGGATTGAAATCGCATCTTCCTGAAGTTTTCCTTGGCGAGATTATTAATCCTTAAACCGAAGTATTTCGTTCCGATTCAAAAAATCTAATTTTATCCAGTCCTTCTCAGATTTACTCCTGTTCCGGAAATATGGTTTTTATCCGACGCACCCTTCTTCCCGTTTTTATCGCCTCAATCTGGATCTGTATTTCCGAATTCTGCCGGAATGAACTCCTTTTCAAACACATCTGGATTGAACACTACCGAAAACTCGAAATGATCTTTCCTGCCGACCCGAACAATGGGGCTTTCTGGGGAATCTGGTCACTGTTTTTTGCGATACTCATTTTTGCTTTGACCCGAAGGTTTACCCAAAACGAAACCACTCTTCTTGCATGGTTTGCTGGATTTGGGATGACGTGGATCGTAATCTGGTATATGAAGGTGCTGCCAATTGCAATTTTCCCCACCGTTCTGCCACTCAGTTTGCTGGAAGCCTATGTGGCTACATTTATCATCCGGAAACTTTCTCCCGTTTATAAGAACAAGATTGCCGTTACAACTGATCCGAAGTTGTGAGTAGCAAACAAGACATTTTTGTTTTTCGGATATTCTGATCCAGTATTTATTCTGATTTATTTATGATGGATTCTATTTTGGGAATTATGGGCGCCATGCCCGAAGAAATTAAAGGGATTGCTGATCTTCTTGAAAACAGAAAAGAAGTGGTTTTGGGACAGAGAACCTACTATACAGGAACACTGAAAGGAAAACCAGTTGTGGTTGTTTTTTCAAGATGGGGGAAAGTAGCAGCGGCAACTACAGTAACAACACTCATCCTGCGATTTGGCATCACTGAACTATTGTTTACCGGAGTGGCTGGAGGGTTTCATCCGGAATTAAAGATTGGCGATGTGGTGATTGCCAGCCGATTGATTCAGCACGATATGGATTCCCGTCCGATTTTGCCGCGGTTTGAGATTCCGCTGGAAGGCATCTCCTTTTTTGAGGCGGATTCCAGATTAGTTCAAAAAGCAGAAAGACTGCTCAAAGAAAGGACGGTACCGTCTGTTTTCCATAGCTGGCTGGATGAAGAGTACCGACATGCATTTAATGTTCAAGCGCCAATCGTCTGGGTTGGCGACATTGCCAGTGGCGACCGTTTCATTGCCGATCCGGATGATAAAGCTGAATTGCAGCGACTCCTTCCGTCTGTGATTTGTGTTGAAATGGAAGGGGCAGCCGTGGCGCAGGTTTGTTATGAATACAAGATTCCATACGCGGTTATACGCACCATTTCCGATACAGCCGATCACAATTCCCCTGTCGATTTTCCATCTTTTATCCGGCATGTGGCAAGCCGGTATTCTTTGGAGATTGTGAAAAGTTGGGTGGAGGATTAGCCTCTTGTTTCGACCTTTATTTTGGTTTTGCTCATCTTTCGAACTGGCTTGAAAATGAAAGAAGCCACGTTTTTGGCGTGGCTTCTTTCTAAAAAAGTAGAATAAATCTACTTGATTTTCTCCGCATCGGCAGAGCGCCCAACACGCTCATACGCATTTCTCAATGAGCGCTTAGAATCTTCATCGGTTGGTTTTATGCGATAACATTCTTCAAAAAACGGAATCGACTTTTTGAATTCGTTTTGCGCATCCGCTTCCATTTTCTTGCCTACTTTCTGATAGGTATTGATATCAAGATCATTCACTTTTTTCAAGGCTTCCGCTCCACGATTGAAGTAATAGACACCCAGGTTAAAGTTTGATTCCATGTTATCTTTATCCAGCTTAATCGCTGTGCGGTAAGATGAAAGTGCTTTTTGCTTACTGGCATCTCTTTCCTTCGCCGGGCGTTTTACATCAGCAGATTCCTGGTCATACATATTTCCAAGAATCGCATACAGATCGGCACGGGTTGAATCCATTTTAATGGCATCCTCAAGCTTTGACTTGGCTTCATTTCCCCGACCCATGGCAAAATACAAATCCAGTTCTTCGTTTGCCAGATTTTTGTCGTTTGGATAAACTTTCCGTCCATCTTCAACATGACCTAACGCCTCTTGGTTTTTATTTGCCATCCGAGCCTGCCTCGCAAGAGAAAGGTACATAAAAGGCTGTTGCTTACCCATCGAAAACAACTTGTTCGTGAAGGTTTTACACTTTTCATAGTCCTTCAAAGACTCAGCAGAATAAAGCGCATAAACGAACGCGGTTGAATCCGCTGGCTTGATGGTCTGGGCCAGCTCATACGAGGTGATGGAACCAGCAAAATCCTTCGCTTCGTATTTCTTGACTCCGTCATTAAGAAATGATCCCCAAAGGTTATTGATTCTTGATTGTGATTGATCGAAGTATTCCTCTCCTTTTGAAGAAAGACTCATTGCTTTGGCATATGATTCATAGGCCTGTTTGCCCGCATCTGGTGCTAATCCTGCAAACTGAGGCTTGGCAGAGACCAGAATATTCTCATATATCATCCCCCGGAAATACCAGGTTTTGGCTTTCCCAGATGTCTTCTCGTGAACGGCTGCTTTGTCGATTTCTACCTTTGCTTTATCCAGTTCGCCGTCTTTGTTAAAAAAGAAGGCGTTGGTAACCGCATCATTTTGTGCATAGGCCAGCGATGAAAAAAGTAGCCCGAATGCCAGTAATTGCTTTTTCATATTTCCTGATTGTGTGCTATGGTGGAACTTATTCAGTTGGTGAATTTTCTTCAGTTGCATCAGCGGCTGGTGCGTCACCGGCAACATCCGGAGTTTCTCCGTCTGTTACATCGGTCACCGCTCCGTCGATGATCACTTCTTCCTCATCTTCCATTTCAATTTTTGCGATGGATGAAATCTCGTCGTCGTTATTCAGACGGATCAGGCGAACTCCCTGTGTATTTCGGCCCATCACTCTGAGTTCCGAAACGCGGGTCCGGATCATGATGCCCGATTTGTTGATGATCATCAGGTTGTCCTTGTCGGTTACGTCCAGTACGCCCACCACATTTCCGGTTTTGTCGGTAATATTCAGGGTGAGAACGCCTTTCGTTCCACGGTTGGTGACACGATACACATCGGTTCCATCTTCCGGATCAACCAGATAGGTACGCTTGCCATATCCTTTTTCAGAAACAACCAGAAGAGTAGTCGCTTTATCCGATACGCAAACCAGACCCACTACGTGATCTTCGGCTCCGTTCAGACTGACACCACGAACACCGGCAGCACCACGGCCCATCGGACGGACGGTGGCTTCAGGGAATCGAACCGCACGACCTTTGTAGGTAGCGATGATGATTTCGTCATTGCCTGACGTCATTTTGACATCGTGTAATTGATCGCCTTCGTTGATGCTGATGGCAATGATACCGGCCTGACGTGGACGACTGAATGCTTCCAGCGTGGTTTTCTTAATGGTACCTTTTACTGTACACATTACCAGGTAGTTGTTATTAATGTAATCGTCGTCTTTGAGACTCTTCACATTAATCACAGCCCGTACCTTGTCTTCTTTATCAATGTTGATGATGTTCTGAAGCGGACGACCTTTGGCTGTTTTGTTTCCTTCCGGTAATTCGTACACCCGTACCCAGAACATGCGTCCGGAGTTGGTGAAGATCAGAAGGGAATTGTGCATGGTGGCCACAAACAAATGTTCCGTGAAATCATTGTCTTTCACCGCAGTTGCTTTGGAACCAACTCCTCCCCTGGTCTGAACCCGGTATTCGGTGAGTGGTGTCCGTTTGATGTAACCCTGATGCGAAATGGTAATCACCATCTCATCATCGGAAATCATATCTTCAATGGTCAGATCGTCGGATGCGTGAACGATTTCGGTTCTGCGCTCATCACCGTAACGGTCCTTCATTTCATCCAGCTCGTCTTTGATGATTTGCATACGGATGGTTTCGTCTCCCAGAATTTCTTTCAAACGGGCGATCAAAGCCTGGATCTCTTTGTATTCTTCAATGATCTTGTCTCTCTCGAGTCCGGTTAACCGCTGAAGTCGCATTTCCAGAACGGCTTTGGCCTGAATTTCAGACATTCCGAACTGTGTCATCAAACCGTTCCGGGCTTCTTCCGGATCCACCGAGCTACGGATCAATGAAATGACGGCATCCAGATTATCGAGCGCAATCAGATAGCCTTCGAGAATGTGGGCACGCTTTTCGGCTTCGTTCAGATCGTATTCGGTCCGTTTGATCACTACTTCATGGCGGTGCTCCACAAAGTAGAAAATCATGTCCTTCATGTTCAGCGTCATTGGCTTTCCTTTTACAAGGGCCACATTGTTTACGCTGAAGGAAGTTTGAAGAGCGGTCAGTTTATAAAGTGTGTTGACAACAACTTGCGAATTGGCATCTTTCTTCAGATCGAATACCATCCGGATACCATCGCGGTCAGACTCATCCCGCACATCGGAAATGCCTTCGAGAATTTTCTCGTTGATCATATCCCCGATCCGCTCGATCATGGTGGCTTTGTTTACCTGATATGGAATGTCATAAAAGATAACCTGCTCCCTTCCGGTTTTACTTGTTTCGAACCGGTGGTTGGCACGGATCACAATCCGGCCTCTTCCGGTTTCGAGGGCATTCCGAATGCCGGTGTAGCCATAAATGGTCCCGCCCGTCGGAAAATCAGGTCCTTTGATATATTTACAAAGTTCCTGAATGGTAATGTCTTTGTTGTCGATGAAGGCTTTGATGCCGTCGATTACCTCACCCAGATTGTGTGGTGCCATGTTGGTGGCCATCCCTACCGCAATACCAGAGGAACCATTGACAATCAGATTGGGGAATTTGGCAGGAAGGACTGTTGGTTCTTCCAGCGAGTCATCAAAGTTTGGCTGGAAGCGGACGGTGTTTTTCTGAATGTCGGCCAGAAGTTCTTCCGCCATTCTTTTCAGTCGTGCCTCGGTATAACGCATCGCGGCCGGTTCATCACCATCGATGGATCCGAAGTTACCTTGTCCGTCGACCAATGGGTACCGAAGCGACCAGGGCTGGGCCATCCGGACCATGGTGTCGTACACTGAACTGTCGCCATGAGGGTGGAATTTCCCAAGGCACTCGCCAACGATACGGGCTGATTTCTTATGAGGTTTGTTATAATTAACCCCCAGTTCGTCCATACTGTACAGAACCCGTCGGTGAACAGGTTTCAGTCCGTCACGGACGTCAGGAAGTGCACGGCTTACGATTACAGACATCGAATAATCGATGTACGCAGTCCGCATTTCCTCCTCTATGTTGATGGGGATGATATTTTCGTTTTCGGCCATTCCGTTAGAATCAATTCTTGAAAGGCCGCAAATTAATCTCTTTTGTGCTTTATTCGGAAGAAACGTAGACTAATAGCCTTCTTTTTCTTCTTTATCTTCTTCAGGCTCCTCTACTTCAAGGTTTTTGTCCCGGTTTCTTTTGCTTGGATCCCGTGCTTTGATGCCGGCCAGATGCGAGGATTTCTTCTCTTCCTCCTTCTTCTTCTTGCGATTCCACCAGTACTCCTTTTTAATCAGGTTTTTATCCTTAGTGAAAACATAATGCTGGCCTACTTTGGGGTTCTGCTTTTTGGGCTTCCACCAGGGTTGTCCTCTGAATGTTACTCCGTTATGCGCATGAAGCAATCTCACCTGGCACCCTGGAATGGGGCAAAGAGAATGAACAGCACAGGAGCTGGTCATCAGGGTGAGAAGGAGGCAAAACAGAGCCAGAAAGTAGACCCTCATTTATTTAAGTAGTGGAGTAGCAAATGAAAAAATCAATGTGTTCTGTCATTTGGGTGAACAAGTTTACCAATCATTCGGGGAAAATCCGAACGGCTTGTTCCAATCCGGTTATTTGAAACGTAAGATTGAGATTTGTATTCATCCATTTTTTTCAATTTTTCCATGGATCTGAATTTCGGTGAAAAGATTACCGAACTGTTTTCTCATCAGAAAGATTCTTTTCCAGTTCCAAAAAGGCAGACGAAAATCCATCGATCAGGTCGCCGGCGATCATGGCGTTCTGTCCAAGTCTTGCCGCCGCCAGATCTCCAGCCAGACCATGCAGATAAACACCCAGCAGACAAGCCTCCACCGGAGTGTATCCTTGCGTGAGCAGTCCGGCTAACAACCCGGTGAGTACGTCTCCGCTGCCGGCTGTACTCATGCCGGGATTTCCAGTGGAATTGACCCAGGCCTTTCCATCCGGACTGCAGATCAACGTGTAGGCTCCTTTCAGCACCAGCATCACCGAGTGCTTTCGGGCAAATTCCCTGGCTTTGAGAAAGACATCGTAATCGGATGACGATTTTCCTGCAAGGCGTTCGAATTCTTTTGGATGTGGCGTGAGAATTGAATAAGGATGAATTTTTGACAGGAGATGTTTGTTCTCACTGATCAAATTGAGCGCATCGGCATCCAGAACGACAGGACTAATGACTCGTTCCAGAACTTTTTTCAGCATTTCTGCCGTCGCCGGATGCGTGCCGATTCCAGGTCCAATCCCAATGGAAACATACGATCCCAATGGCGGGACAATCGTGAGAAAGTGCTTTTCCATATCCGAAATGTGCATGGCTTCCGGTACCGAAATCTGAAGAATCTCCCTCCCTCCTTTCGGCGTACACACCGTTGCCAACCCGACTCCGGACCGAAGCATGGCCTTGGTTGCCAGAATAGCGGCTCCCATTTTTCCTTCCGAGCCAGCCATAATCAGCCCATGACCAAATGTGCCCTTATGGGAAAATCGTTTCCTTTTTTTCAGGATGCCTGCGATTTGTGACCGTTCGAGAAATTCAATGCTGGAAGAATCGGTTTCTGGCAAGGAAAGACCAATATCAATGACCGTAAACTCCGGTACAAACGAGAAATGAGACGGAAATAAAAAGGCAAGCTTCGGTGAGTGAAACGTTCCCACCCAATCGGCTTTAAAGGCAACTGACGATGCCGTCATTTGAAGAAGTAGCCCGGACGGCACATCGATGGACACCCTGATTCCGGAAAAAGAATTCATGGTTTTTACCAGTTCGGCCATTTCACCTTCTAAAGGACGGTTCAGTCCGGACCCGAACAGCGCATCACAGAGCCAGTCGAATCCAACCAGAATTTCAAGCAGCTTCTGATGATTGCCTCTGATTACCTGGACAGAATCTGGTAAACGGACAAAATTGGCTTGGGCATCCGGCGAAAGTTCAAGACAATCTTCCGGGAGAAAAACGGTGATGGCTTTGTTTGCTGAGAGGATTCTGGCCAGTGCGAGTCCATCTCCGCCATTGTTGCCCGGTCCGCACACGATGATCCCGTTTTTGAGTTTCGGAAACCGGGTTTCCAATGCCTGGGCAAACGCATTACTGGCCCTCTCCATTAAATCGAGGGATGAAATGTTCTGTCTGGAAATGGTAAACTGATCAGCAGCTTTACTCTCTGTTGAATCTAAAATCTGCATCGTTTTTCAAAGATTGAGTCGTTTCTAAAGGAACCCAAAGGAAGGGTATTTCAAGAGATTACGGAATGCAGAAAGGTGGAATAGAAGAAATATCAGACATACCGCAACAGGCTTTTTCCTTCTACCTTTCGTAAAGTGAAACCACTATAAACAAAAAACCAGCTTATAAGAAACTCATAAGCTGGTCTGTGTGGCTTAGTTAGTTGTTCAATCTAAATTCCTGGGACAAAAATATAAGTCCTTGTTCGGTTGGTTGTGGTGCAACCGGTTCCGGTACAAAGTACATCAATGCTGTACCAATAACTCCCCATTCCAGGCGTAACCGCACTGGATGGCTGAGGACTGGCGACGCGTTGAATGAGATTGGCTGAACGCTCAGCCGTTGTTGGTACATAGGCCGACATACTGTTTCGTACTCCACAGGCTACAGGAGTAGCTCCGGCTGGTGGTGGCACAGCCGGATTCTGATAATTGTACCGGCACATCTGTACATTATATTTGCTACAGGTTTGACTCAATCCGAATTTGAAATT
>CAMCXM010000033.1 GCA_945883425.1 Spirosoma fluviale | reverse complement strand
CCATGGCAATGTCTCCAGCGGCCAAAGTTTGAACTGGCGTAGCCGCGTTCACAATACCTGTTAGATTCGGTTTGTAATTCAATGCACAACCGGTTCCATTGTATTCAAATTCAGCAAAATGGTACGTAACTCCTTGGGAAAGGCCTGTTACCGTTACATTTGTTCCATTTCCATTGTAAACAACAAATTCACCTGCGGCGGTTGTAGCTCCACTACCAAAAATACTATTGGCAGCGTAAGGTGTTGCATCTGTTGGTGCTGTCGTTACTGCGGAACCCGCTTTTGCAACTACGATTCTGTTTGCTCCATTTCCTGGAGTTAAGGTTAAAGCAATTGAGTTAAAAGCAGGAGTTCCCGCAGCCACAGTTCCCTGTGTTGTTGGTTCTGCAGCCGTAGTAGCAATCACTTCAAAAGTAGAAGAATTTCCCGCCGTTAAGGTATTGCCTGATGTACGGGCGATATTTAAGCTTACACCAGTTTCAGCGGCATCATACGTTAAACCGGTGAACGTAAATGTATTTTGGAATGTGGCAGCGTCTAAAGTAGTGGTAGTTGTTCCACCTAAAGAGCCTGTTCCTGTATTTACAGTTAAGGAGATGTTGGTATTGGCTGTAACAGCACATGCATCATTGGTAGCAGCCTGAGATTGAACCACTGTGTTGAACGGAACACCTACAACGGGGCAGTTACCACTGTTTACAGATGTTACTACCAATTTTGTTGGTGTACATGGCGTAGAAGTAACAGCCACATTATCTAATACAATTTTTGGTCTGTTACCAGTTCCGACTGTAATATCTGCATTACAGAAATAAAACAAAAGTCTTGCATTCTGATTGTAGTTAAAATGACTTGGAAGTGCTACGGAGCCAAAGGTTCCGGATGCAGTTACTCCATTGGTAACAACAATGTCGGAACCAACCTGCTGCCATGCCGTACCAGCGGCATCTATTGCAAACAATCTGAAAGTGCCTCGTCGGCCACCTGTTGGGTTGTTTCCCATTGCCCAATCAAAGTTAATGGTCCCGGCTATTCGGTTTCTGAAATCAAGATAAAGCTGGGCGCCAACAGCATTGGTTCCCGGAGGTCCTGTAGCACCAGATCCTGAACCAGAAGTTTGAAAAGCTATGGAATTAGAGCCAGCAGCTGGAAATTTTTGAACGCCTGATGAAGTACCTGTTGAGAAAACGATGAATTGATTGACATTAGGGCCAGTTGGAACTACAACAGGAAGTACAGAAGCCAACCCCCAATGGCTGTGGTTTGGTACAGCCTCTCCACCTGAACTGGCAAAACTGGTTGTCCAGTTGGTAATGGCGTTAAAATCTTCCAGATAATTCCCATTTTGCATGGGATATGGCGTTTGGGCATTTGCACCCAGGTTGAATAGCACAGCTATTAAAAGGGTGAAAACTGAGCGTGAAACAGCCTGGCCTTTGCTCCAATTGTTCCACTGAAATTTGTAGAATTTTGTCATCCGATTGATTGTATGTTGAATCAAATGCAAAATTAGACCTTAAATGTAGTACTAAACGGAAAGGACTTGTTATAATTCTGTTAAGCTTAAATTGAGGAAATTGATAAAAGATCAAAAAGATCAAATTGCTGATATACAGTTTTTTATGCCAATTTCGTTGCCTTCAAATGTCTGAACAGAGAACAAAAAATTCCAACTCTATAATATCTTGATAACATACAGTTAACATTGGAGGGGTGTGTTAAAAGAAAACTGACCAAATCCGAAAGGTCCATTTATCACTCTCTGAGTTTTGAGAAAAGAAATGCTCAATCACAGACGCTGATTTTTGGGGCCAGAATGAAAAAACTTTGAAAAAGATTTTAATAAAAAGTCTCATAATGATAAATTAACAAGATTCCGCATTCTTTTGCAAAATGAAAACATATTTCAAACTCTTGTTTTTTGTAATAACAACAGGCTTTTATTACAAAACCGTTGCTCAAACCATTCCCACCTACACCATTGCCAAGGTAAGGGGTGCTAATTCTTTTGAGGGAGGTATGGCCGACTCCATTGGCAAAAAATGTAAAGTAGTTGGGGTTATCTATGGCGATAACTTTAGAGCCAGCAGCAATGGAATAACTTATTCCCTAAAGGACCAGACCGGTTGGATAGGCCTTTTCAGAGACAATTCGAATTTCGGAATCAATCTTCAGGAAGGTGATTCGGTGAGGGCCATTGGCACAGTTACCGGTTTTAATGGATTAAGCCAGATATCTTTAGATTCTTTAAAAGTATTGGGCAGCAATCAACCATTGGCAGAACCTCAGGTTGTAACATCATTAAACGAATCAACCGAATCCAGACTTGTAAAACTGGTAGGTTGGAACATCATCAACCCGGCCGAGTGGACCTCCGGTTCTGGGAGTGGATTTACGGTTCGGATTAACAAAGGAACAGATACCATTGATTTGAGAATAGACAACGATTGTCAATGGTTTAACCAACCGGCGCCGACTGGTCTTTTGGACATCATTGGTCTGGGAGGTCAGTTTGACCCTTCTGTTCCCCGAAATTCGGGATATCAGCTTTTGCCACGCCGGCTTTCTGATATTTTTGTTCAAGGCACTACCTTGAAAGCATTCTTCCCGGTAACAAGTACCGGAGTTTCAGAAGGGGCCGGCACCTCCAACATTGGCATTAATCTGAATATAACCAGTTCAACCAGCAATGAATTCAAAGTTTTCCTAAAATCCTCAGATGCAACAATTGGACAAGATTATAATTTTTCAAATCCAACTACCATAACTTTTGGGCCCAACCAGACAAGTAAAACCTTTTCCGTTTCAATAATAGATGATGCCACACCAGAACTTCCTGAAAGTTTAACTCTGGTAATAAGACCTGGTAATGGAACATCAGCAAGTTTAATAGGTGCAGATTCGGTTTTTGTGTTGTCCATTTCAGACAATGATGGAGGTGCAGCATTAATTCCTACCCGAAATATTGGTGCAATAAGAGGAAACAACAGTATCAACGGCGGCCTTCCGGATTCTTTAAATCTGTATTGCAGAATCAGAGGAACCGTTTATGGCTCCAATCTTGTTTCACCAACCAATGGATTTCAATATACCCTAAGGGACGCCACTGGGGGGATTAGCATTTCATCACCAATTACACTGCTTGGCAACATGGCCGAAGGCGATTCAGTTTCTGCTGTTGGGAAAATCGTACACCTGAATGGATTGGCTCAAATGAGGGTTGATTCTATGCGCAGGTTTGCTGTCGGGAGGCCTTTAAAAACTCCGACTGTTGTAAGCGGATTGGGTGAACAAACTGAATCGGACTTAATAAAATTATTGGGTTTTCAATTGGTAAACCCGGCAGAATGGACCACAGGTGTCGGTGCTTCCGGATTTTCAGTCCGGATTTTTAAAGGGTTGGATACTTTAAGAATGAGAGTAGACGATAATTCTTCATTGTTTTTTGAACCTGCGCCTCCAAGTGCTTTCAATCTCACAGGTATTGGCTGGCAGTCCGATATTTCAAATCCTTTCAATAGCGGATACCAAATCATGCCAAGAGGAGGAATCGATATTCAATTGATAGCGGCAAATCCAAGTTTGAAATTTCCTCAAGCCACCACGCAAGGAAACGAAGATGCGGGTACACTCATCTTCAACATAAATCTTGTGACCGCTGGCGCAGCCATTACCCAGGCAAGATTGGCGATAAAAGGAGGAACTGCAACTGTAGGTTCCGATTTTATCATTTCCACAAATCCTCTATTGTCTTTTAACCCTGGAATCACTACGCAACAGGCTGGAGTAACCATAATCAATGATTCAGACCAGGAACCAGACGAAACCATTATTCTGGTTATAAGAAGTGTGAACGGAAGCCAGATCTCCAATGATTCAATTTTTACCATTACAATTGTGGACAACGACCAGCCGGGTGCATTCGTACCTACATACAACATCGGTACGATCCGTGGTAACAACAGCATTGAAGGAGGAGTGGCCGATTCACTGAACGTGTCATGTAAAATTCAGGGAACCTTATACGGATACAACCTCCGTGGACTGAACAATGGCATCCAGTTTACCATCAAAGATGCGACTGGCGGTATTAATATTTTCAAAAGCAGTGTCAATTTCGGTCTCACACTTCAGGAAGGTGACTCCATCCGGGCAATCGGCAAAGTGAACCAGTTCAATGGGTTGAGCCAGCTGAATCTGGATTCTGCAATTGTATTGGCCACCGGTCGCCCGCTTCAGGCTTCCGTTCCTGTGGATTCACTTTCCGAACTGACAGAGTCAAACCTGGTTACCATTACCGGGTTCCAAATCGTAAATCCTGCGCAATGGGCCACTGGAACAGGAACTGGTTTTACTGTACAGGTAAGCAATGGAACCCGCACCATCGATCTACGAATTGACAACGATTGCGAGCTGTTTAATCAACCGGTTCCAACTACTCAGATAATTAGCATAACAGGTTTGGGCGGGCAATTCGATAGCAGCATTCCGCGAAATTCAGGGTTTCAGCTCCTTCCGAGAAAAGCGAGCGACATTGTCCTGAACACAAGTGTATCCACTGCAGAAAAACGGAACCGTCTTACGTTCTTCCCCAATCCTACGACTGGAGCAGTACGCTTACTCATTCCTCAGGAATTAAAATCAGTGTCAGGCGAACTTCATCTTTACAATTCACAGGGCAAAGAAATCCTCGTCTCCATGGGAGATTCAGATGTGTGGAACAAGGAAGTTTCAGCATATCTCTCCTCTGTTCCAGCCGGAATATTCATGGCAAAAATTACAATGGGGAATGATGTATTCCAGTCCACTCTGATTAAACAATAAAATAATCAGGGATGACCAACAAAAAAGGCTGTCTGAAAACGGACAGCCTTTTTTGTTGTCTATGGCCAAACAGGCTTTCGGAAAAAAATCAAAAAGCTATTTGGCAGAAGAATCCATAAGGACGGCCCTTGATGACAAATCGCCTGAATCCGTTCCTGAAAGAAAATCAGAATACCACCGACCTGAATCTTTAATGATCCGTTTTTGAGTGTCAAAATCATTGTAAATCAACCCAAACCGTGGCCTGTAACCTTCCGCCCATTCGAAATTATCCATCAACGTCCAGACGAAATAGCCAGAAACCGGAACTCCATCTTTGATTGCCCGGCTTACCTGAGCAATATGCTTCTGTAGATACTGAACCCTCAATGGATCCTGCACCGCATCTGAACCGTCGTATACATCCGGAAAAGCAGCCCCATTTTCGGTTACAATCACAGGTTTGTCAGGCTGATAGCGGCCAAACTGAACCAGCATTTCATACAGCGCTTCCGGATAAATTTCCCATTGCATTTCCGTATGTGGAACACCCCGCTTTTTCGCATTCACCAAACGAGCTTTCAAATATGGAACATACCAGCAGGCTTCGGCCACTTCTCTCGTATAATTCTGGACACCGATAAAATCGAGATTGGCCTTAAGTCTGGCATCATCCCCCTGTTTCATCCATTTTTCCACAGGCCTCAACATTGGAAGATCTTCCAGAGGAAAGCCCAGGCCAACGGCTGGTTCTACAAAAAGCCGGTTCAGCAAGGCATCGGCTCTTTTGGCGGCAATCAGATCCTTTTCTCTTATTGTTTTCGGGGTGATGTAGGAACACGAATAGGTTGAACCAATGGTAATTTCGGACTGGTGACTTCTCAGCACCTCCTCTCCTATTCTGGTACACAATGCTGCATGAAGCATGGCTGGAATAAAGTTGGCAAAACCCCGCTTTCCGGGAGCATGGTATCCTAAAAAATAACCGGCCCCGGTAAAAACCATGGGTTCATTTAAAACCATCCAGTTCTGAATTCCACGGTTACCGAGAGAAAGTCCAACGGTGTTTGCAAAGTCTTCAAACCAATGAAGAATATCACGATTTGTCCATCCACCTTTATCTTCAAGCAATTGTGGAAGGTCCCAATGATACAAAGTTGGCCAGGGAGCGATCTCATTTTCGAGAAGCTTATCGACCAGCGACTTGTAAAAATCCATTCCCTTATCGTTGATCCGACCGGTTCCATTTGGCAGCACCCGGGACCAGGCAATGGAGAACCGGAAATTCGGAATTCCCAAAATCCGTAGCAGTTCGACATCATCCTCATAGCGATTGTAAAAATCACAGGCCACTTTGGGGTGCTGTCCTCTATGAATCTTTCCTTTCCTGGTAGAAAAGGTATCCCAAACCGACGGACTTTTACCATCCAGATTCCAGGCACCTTCTGTTTGCAGGGCTGCCGTTGAAACACCCCAGGCAAAGGAGTCGGGGAACTCGTTCCGGACAGGAGTCAAATGGGATTCGATATGATATTCGGATTAAAAGCCAGACAGCACTTCAGTTTCCATAAAAAATGGAAATTCCACTTCCTCTTTCTTGTTTTTCAAATATTCAGAAATCAGCTTTTCAACAATCATTTCTGTTTCATTTGGATAATCCACCGGAACCGGCTTGCCGTTGTGAAGCCAGTTTTCAATCAGAGGAATGTGCTTTTTCTTCAAACTTTTGAGCATGGGAACGCCCATTTCAGAAAGTGCGGCTGCGTTGCATTGTTGCTCGTACTGGTTTTTCATAGGAATAACCAGCAGATTCTTTTGCAGAAACATAGCCTCTGCCGGCGTTTCAAAACCGGCTCCGCATAAAACTGCTTTCCCGGATGCCATACTTTTCAGGAACTTTTCGTTTTGAATGGGCCGAATCCAGATATTCCCCACGCGGAATTCCCTTGTTGTGTGTTTTGAGAAAACATGCCAATCTTCACTCTCTATATTGGAAAGAACTTTAATGATTCGTTCATTGTCATAAGATGGAAGATACACGGTTATGTAATCGCCGGAAACCGGGTCCAGTTGGCGAACCTGCTCACGAATGACCGGTTTAAAAATATTGTCAGCGTATTGCTTGAAATGGAAGCCGTATCCTGATTGAACCGGGGCATAGTTTGAAAGAACCATTTTGCCAATCCAGTCCTTATTTTCAGGACGGGGCGATTCGGGCTGCAAGACAGCGAACTGATGGCTTAACGACACACAAGGAACGCCCGCTTTTCTTGCTGCCCAGGCCGAAACCGGTTCAAAATCGTTCACAACAAGATCGTACTTCTTCACCGGAAATTCCTTTATCTCCCTGATGAACTGGCGGGTAACACACTTTCGAAAAGTACTGACAAGGTCCACATTTCCTTTTTTTCCAAAAATGAAACCCATGCCGTTCAACCGGTAGTCGATGTCAAAACCAAGACTCACATCGGCCTGAATGCCCGATACCAAAACATCTACCTTTCCGTATTTTTTCAGTTCCGGAATGATGTCACGGGCACGACTGATGTGTCCGTTTCCTGTACCCTGAATGCCATATAGTATATTCATTCGATCACATATGTGTTGAAAACGATTCCTTCCGTGAGAAAGCAGCGGACTCTTTTAACTCCTTTTGTAAAAGGAAAAACAATTCAGATTTATCGGGAATCGGGTCTTCATCATGAGACGTTTCGTCTTCGGATGGGTGCTGGTAAAGCGACCATTCCCCTTTGTTGTATTCGAGTGCGGTCAGATTTTCGATCCAGTCACCAGAATTGAGATAGCGCACCTCCTTACCACCAAAAGAAAATACTTTGTCGGCAGGCTGGTGAATGTGGCCACAAATGACGGTATCGAAACCCTGGTCAACGGCTATTCTGGCGACGGTTTCCTCAAACGAGTTGATAAAAGAAACAGCCTTTTTTACGGATGCTTTGATTTTGCCGGAAAACGAAATCCGACTTTTCCCCATCATCTGCAAGAGGGCATTCAATGCTGTATTAATGAGAATAAGCGTATCATAACCGATGGCGCCCAATTTCACCAACCATCGGGAATGCTGCATCGTCACATCAAATGCGTCACCATGAAAGATCCAAACCCGTTCACTGTCTAATTCGAGAACGGCCTTGTTCTTGATGGAGAGCCGGCCAATGGTGGTACCGCTGAATTTACGGACCAGTTCATCGTGGTTACCTGGAATGTAAATCACTTCCGTTTTACGGCTGAGAAAGGTGAAAATCCTTCGTACAACCTTCATATGACTTTTGGGCCAGTATCGTTTTGAGAATTGCCACATGTCGACAATGTCTCCGTTTAGAATTAAGGTTTTGGGTTGAATTGACTTGAGATAGCTTTCCAATGCCTTTGCCCGGCATCCGTAGGTTCCGAGGTGGATATCAGACAATACCACGACCTCGATTTTTCTTCGCTTTACTTCTTTCTGCAAACGGAACCTTATTAAAACAGTAGATGAAAACGAAACAGCAAGACGAAGAACGAATCCAAAAGTTTTCGCATAAAATGAGAATTGATTTCGGAATCAAATGAAATCATGGAATATCAACCCAGGATTCCGGGAGGGTTACGAGTCTGTTAGGATTTTAAAACCCTGTTTACAAACTGATAATGTGAGTATTAGTTAGCTAAGATAAAATCCTGCTATCAGGAGAAAATTTGAGCGATCAGATCGAAAAGAAAGCAGATCAGTTCCACCAGAAAAACCGGGTGTGGTACTCATAAAATTCTTTCGCCGTAAACGTCAATAAAATAAGAATAGAATTTCCAAGTAAAAAGACAGCCGTGGTTCTGGAGGGCAATTCATTGGAGTTTAACTGATACTCCATCTTAATCTTGTAGTTCTTTATCAAAAGAACTACGTAGTTTCGTATGTAAAAAAAACTAAGATAGAACACAAAAGTCGCTATGGAACAGAAGTATATAACGTCCTGCTGGTTTCTCAGTTTTGGATAGAAAATACATTGAAGCATTAGTAAAACTGAGAACAACTCAAAGCACGTGATTCTCGCCGCCAAAGGAGTGTACAACTCTTCCCTCCAATTATTTAAATATACTGATAAAGAGTAATTTGCAAGCAATAGCTGCTTCACTACAAAACCAATAAACCCACCTCCTTTCTTTTCAGTATTAAGCTGAGCAGGACGATCTCCTTCGGAAGTCCCAATCAATGAATTAACATGTTCCATAGTAGCCGCCAATTTGAGAGTTGTATTTTACTTTAATTTTACCAAATTGAATCATTTCTGTAACTAATCGTCTAAACAACTTACATCCTTATTTCGATGCTCAAGCTCTTCTTCCACTAAGTTCCAAAGAGCTTTTGCCGATTCCAGATTTAACGTCAGCTGAATTTCCTTGTTTACCCGGTTACAGAACTCCGGGTACTTTTGAACTGACTTCAATTGCCATCCCTCTATCTGAATCTGCTCGATAAAAGTCTCCATTCCTTTCGTCTTCTCATTTGCAGCCGACACAACAATCGAGCATTGCATCTCGTTCACCAGAAACTCAAAATTCTCCTTGAAGGAAGGGAATTTATCGCTGCGGCTGGTAATGCCAATCCTGATGCCATTGATCTCAACAACCTCAAGACATTCAATCCACTTCTTTGCCCGGAACAGTTGATTGCTCGAATCTTTGGGAATAAGACGACTTAAAAGTTTTATCGCCTGTGTCTTACCCGATTGGGAAGGCCCTGACAAAAGAAACAGTGTTTTTTGTTGTACCATGTCTTTAAAACTGGCCTCTGCACAATGGATAAATAGTAGGCTCATCCAGAAAGTTGTGTTCCGCAAAATTTCCCGGGCCAGCACCAGAGGCTGATTTGAGGTCTGACCAAATAGCCGGAAGGCCGCTTCCTGTCGTGAGATTCTTCGATTCTTTTACTGCCTGCCCAACGGACGTTCCATTGAACGTCACTTTAAAAAGTGAACCATTCGATATATAAGGATCAAAATTAGAAGGCATTGGGCCGGATTTGATTTCAACGAAGTTCTCAACGCCGGCGTATGATTCATTCAACCGAATATGAATAATGACGTTTCCGTTTTTCCTGGGACGGAAAATCAAGGTTCCACCATATGTTGGAAAATCAGGGCCTGGCATATCGAGACTTCGGACGATGGAGTCGGTTGACAATACTTCATTCAGGCCAAGATCTGCACTTCCGGAAACATTGCTGAAACCCAAGGGGTCTTCCACAATCCGGGCATTGACGTTCCATTGCATGAGCTTATCATAGGTAAGATCATTGCCGTTGCCATCACGAACTTTTTGAAATACAGTTGCCTCCGTATTCGAAACCTTGCGCACAAAAATGGAATCTGTCGGATCAAGAGTGGTTCCAACATGAAATGAAAGATAGCGGGTAAGACCATCGTCTGGCTTCACCGGAATATACGTTACCCGTAATGGACTGCCCACTGCTCCAATCTCCTGAAAAAGAAGCTTGGCTGTGAGAGACGAGTCAGACGGATTGTACAGAGAATATTCTTTTTGGTTACCCGATACTTTGTTTCCTCCAAAATTACAGATGGAAAGCAAAACCAGATTTCCAGGCTGAGCCGTATCTGACTCCAGTGCGAGAAATCCTTTGGTTGTGTCAAATGCAGCAATATTCCCGTTGATCCACGGAAAGCCAAAGGTTACAGAACCCGTTCCTACAGAATACTTTGTAATCTGGGCTACTTTAACATAGTCTCCCGTTGCGAAATCTCCACGGAAATAGGAAAGTGGCAAACTTTGCGAACCCGTTAAACCTGCAATAGAAGCGGTAAGAAGGAAAACTCCATTTTCCCTTTGGCGTATTCCCAAAGAGCCGGAAATTCCGCTGGCATCTTTTTGCTCAAACTGGAATTTGCTGGAATCATTGGTGAGTACATTCGAGCCAATGTCCCCGCGTATTACTTCTGATGCTTTATTGTTATTCGAATTGAGTTGAACTTCCAGAACCCGAACCATTGCATTTGCAGTGACAAGACTATCGAACAGAATTTTCCTGTTTAGATAATCCAATCGGATCCAGGATTTACATTTTCCGGTAGAGAAGTCGAGTTCACCCAAATCGGCTATGTCGGTGACAGCCGAAAAATCTGACGCATTCGACTTTGATATTTTGCCAAAGTAGCGCTTTCCCGCTTCCATGCCTGTTACCGTCAATTCAGAAAGGGCAGTGCCGTCTGTATGTTTTTCAATCCGAAGCGAGCCTGACAATCCTTGCTTAATCACAACATTCAAAGGATATACTTTCGCACCATTCCCTTTGAAATCCGGCACCACATCTACCTCAAATGAATTCATCTTGCAGCCCGATAAAAGGAAGACGGTTGCGGAAATCCATAAAACCAAAAACTGTATTTGCTTCATTTTTTCGCCCTTTAACAGGACATTATTTAATGATGCTAAGCAACAGAAGGCCGGTAAAGAATAAAATAGCCAATGTTATTGAATACTTAAGCCATTGGAATGATTCCGACAACTTTTTAAGGAATTGTTACGGAAATTTTATCTGAAATCAATACTAAGTTAAAGTTTTGGTCACAGAAATCTTGCGCATTTGCCTGAATATGGCCGGATGAAATTCTGTCATACCATCATTTTCAAACGCTTGATTTTTATACTGTTGCTTTTGCCGAATCTGCAACAGATTGTCCGGGCTCAGACAAAAAACACGGGAAAAATTGCCGGACGGGTCTTAGATGCCGGAACGAATGAACCCATCTTTGGAGCAGCCGCCATTGTGAAATCGCTGAACGTTGGAGCCACCACCGATTTCGACGGAAAGTTTCAAATGTCGGTGGCTCCCGGCACGTACGAGCTGGAAGTAAAATTCCTCGGTTATCAGGCTCAGATACTACCAAATGTGCAGGTCGGACTGAATGACACAAAAACGCTCACTGTTTATCTGTCGGTTCAGACCTTGCAAACAAAAGCAGTTGAGGTGGTAGCGGATGTAAGCAACAACAATGACAACGCCTTATTAAAGGAACAACGAGCCAGCAACAGCATCAACAGTGGTGTGTCGGCTGAGTTGTTATCGAAAACACCAGACCGTAACCTTTCCGAATCATTTCGACGAATCAGTGGCACATCGATCAGGGAAGGAAAGTTTGCCATGGTTCGCGGATTGAGTGAACGATACAACATGGGACAACTAAACGGCGTTTCCATTCCCAGTACCGAGTCAGACAGGAAGGCCTTCAGTCTCGAACTTTTCCCAAGCAACCTGATCGACAAAATTGTGGTGTCCAAAACAGCCACTCCAGACCAGCCAGGTGATATTGCCGGTGGATTAATCAAGATTCAAACCCTGGATATTCCGTATTCTAATTCGTTACAGGTAACTCTCGGTGCCGAACATCATTCTTTAACAACCGGAAAAGACTTTGCTCAGATTAATAAATCCTCAACCGATTGGCTGGGATTTGACAATGGTTTACGACAGATTCCAAACGGTGTATCGTCAACGGATGACAACAACTCGAGCCAGAATGCACAACTAAAGGCATCCCAGAGTCTTGCCTTTAATCACAACGTAACTTCGAAAAACAAGAATGCGGCACCTAACTTTTCGGCTCAGGTTTCGGTTGGTCGCCGTGGGAAAGTTTTTGGAAAAACAGCTGGTCTTATTGCCAGCATCAACTACTACAAAACCCAATTGAGAAACAAGTTTTATTACTATTTTCCATCATACAGCCCCGGTGAGCCCATCACAGAATTTATTTCAACTGATCAGGACCGGTACAAAACAACTTCCAGTATTTCAACTGTATTGAATGGCTCGATAAAGCCCACTTCATCAACTAAGATCTATCTTCGTAATTTCTATTCGCAAACGGGGTCAAACCAAAGCCAGTTCACGCAATACTCCAACATTAACCAGGTTGATTCGGCCGTGTCAGAGTATGTAGATAAGAAATCTATTGTCAGTTTTTACGAGCAAAGCAGTCTGGTATCGTCTCAGCTGGGGTTTGATAAGTTCTTTGGTACAGACGGCACCAAACTGGAGATCATCGCCGGAGGAAATCTATTTTACCGCTCCACGCCGGACTACAGCCGACTTTATTATGATCGCTCTGGAAACGATACCATCGGAAAGGTGAAACAGCAACAATACACAGCCACACTTGGAAATTTGCCGCCTGTTTCCTTTAATCAGGATCTTTCCGGTAAATTCTTTTCCAACCTTCAGGAGATCTCGCTAAGCCCAAGTGTCAATTTCACGGCTCCATTTACGGTTCATAAGATTAAAAACAACTTTAAAACCGGCCTCATGTATCAAACCAGAAACCGTACATTTTCAGGACGGAACTACCTGTATACCAAAGGAAATGGAGCATCAAGAATTCTTCATCAACCGGCCGACTCAATCTTCAGAAATGAGAACTTCGGTGCCGACCTGCTCACACTTTCTGAAACGACCCTCAACTCCGATTTTTATGAAGCGGAAACCGGACTGCAGGCCGCCTACATCATGAACGAAACCCACTTTGACTCAAAGGGCAGTCGTATTATATATGGCGTCCGGTATGAAAGCTATTACCAATCGATCACGGCTGCACCGCAGGGAAAAGGACCACGTCAGACAATCGAAAGTACCGTAGGTGATTGGTTTCCGTCTGTGAATCTGAACCTGAATCTAAGCAGTACGTTTACCCTTCGTGCGGCCTATGCGCACACAGTGAACAGACCAGAATTAAGAGAACTGGCAGGCTTTACCTTTTTCGAGCCCAGCCAGAACGTCTATTATTATGGTAACCCCAATCTGGTGCGTGCCAAGATCCGCAACATGGACCTGAAACTGGAGTACTATCCAAATCAGAGTACCTTCCTTTCGTTGAACGGCTTCTATAAAAAGTTCTGGAACCCGATTGAAGTAACGAGGGGTTCGGTGACAACCTTACCAACATTTACTTATTCCAACCGGGACAATGCCACCAGTTATGGAGCCGAACTGGAAGGAAAACTCCGGTTTAATTTTCTTGACAGTGCGTTCCACAGCAAGTTCTTCTCAGGCTTATCGGTATTTTCAAACTTCTCCTGGATTCGTTCGGAGGTGGTGTATGCACAAACCAACTTCAAGCGACCGATCCATGGACAATCGCCTTATATAATCAATGCCGGAATTCAGTACAGTGATGAAAAAACAGCACTGGACTTTTTGTTTACCTACAACCGGATTGGACCACGAGTAGCGTTTCTGGATGATCAGAATTTTGGCGCATTGATTTGGGAAAAGCCACGTGATGTTATTGACTTTTCGATCGGAAAAACCTACAAAAAATTCAACTTCAAACTGATTGCGGGAGATCTGCTAAGTCAAGAACTGATCCAATATATTGTGCTGGACAGAGGCAACCGGAAGCCAGACCAATCGGGTTTATTCGGATGGGTATCAAATGTGCCAAAGTACCAGAAAGGTCAGGACATTCCGTACTTCAGATTTACAAACGGAAGGACCATTCGTTTTGCTATCACCTGGAAGATAAGCTCTTAACGCATCAGAACAAGCACAAAATCAGGTAAGAAATGCCTGACAAATAAACCCGGTTTCAGTACACCGGGTTTATTTTTTTGACCCAATGTTACGAAATCCTTACCGTGGCCTGTGTTGATGTTAATCAATCCTGAATTTAAAAGGCCAAAATGAAAAATTGATAACATCAGGCTTACCAATCCTTAGAAATGCGCAAAAACCCACGCCAAGGCATGCATGTACTTTTGGGCAGAATTTAAACACTATTAAAAAATTCAAATGAAAAAAACTTTCCTCTCCATGGCGGCTGTGCTGATCTCTGCAGCTTCCTTCGGACAGTTCTTTACATCTACTACGTACCGCGGTGCGTTTGGTGTAGGATCTGGTGCAAACTGGATGACGGGTTGGACGAACTTCGACCCGGCAAATGCCGTTTACCCTGGTAACGGTGCTGGCGAGAGTCTCGCTGGCAAAACAAGAGTTGATGTTGGTACCACTACTGATGCAGATGGTTACTTCCACATCACCTCAAACACAACCTGGTCAAATACCAATGTGTACTACTTGAATAACCCGGTAGCAGTTGATGATGGTGTTACGTTGACAATTCAGGCTGGTACTTATGTAAGAGGATTGAACAATGCAATCCCAACCTGCCTTGTTGTATCAAGAGGTGGAAAACTTAATGCAATCGGTACTGCTTCTCAGCCAATCGTAATGACGTCTGCCGCTCCAAACGGTAGCCGGAATACAGGAGACTGGGGTGGTTTGGTTGTTTGCGGTAAAGCAAAAGTAAACTTGAACAAATCACCAAACTTAGGTGGTCGTCACGTAGAAGGAACCGTAACAACTGCTCCTGGAACGGCTTCTTACTATGGTACTGGAAACGGAAGTTCGACAATTAATGACGCCGACAACTCCGGAACAATCCGCTATGTACGTGTTGAATTCGCAGGTGATGCTACTGTAGCCAACCTAGAATTGAACGGTATCATGCTTGCGGGAGTTGGAAGCGGAACTGCTTTCGATCACGTTCAGGTTTCGTACTCAAAAGATGACAGCTTCGAGTGGTTCGGTGGAACTGTAGATGGTAAATATCTGGTTGCATTCGGAGGTACCGATGATGATTTTGATGTGGATGAGGGATTCCGCGGACGTATTCAGTTTGGATTTATCCTTCGTGACCCACGTTTCTGCGATTACGGTAGTTCTGCTGGTTCTTCCAACTTCCTTGAGATGGACAACAATACTACTTCAGGTGGTAACGCAACTTCCGATCAGACACAGTACAGCCCACAGCCAACAACAAGCTGTGTATTCTCAAACATCACAGCCATCGGACCTTTGCGTGCCGGTGAAGCCATTACATCTGTAAGTGATCGTTTTGGATCTGGCGTTAACGCCCGAACAAATCCAGCGACTGCTGTATTTAACTCCATCATCATGAATGCAAGAGGAGCAGTTGTCGTATCAAACACACCTTCTATTACTGGTGCTTCTACAGTAGCTAATCCATCTAACTGGACTAAGTTTTCATGTGATTCATTGGTTTACCGGAACAATGCTTTCTTACTTGATCCAGCCAACTCAAGTGCAACTGTTTCAGTTGGTGGACAGGCAGGAACTGCTGCTGATTGCCAGAATGCATTCCCAACCAAAACCATCGCTGAACTGGAAACATTCCTTGAGAATGGTTCTAACTCAAACCTGATTGACAAATCTTCTACTGCAGCTGGAACAATCGGTTTGACCGCTCCTTATTACACTGGAACATTGACGACAGTACCTCCAACCGTTGGTAACTTCACAAACGGACCGATCAGCTTTGCTTCAATCGATCCTACCCTTACAGGTGGTTCACCATTTGCTACAGGTGCTGCGTTTACTCACCCAAGATTGGGCATTGCAAGTGTACCAAGCATTACCATCAGCTCTCCTCAGACATTGTTCGGAACGTATGTAAACGTAACCGTAACCGGAACAGGAACCGCTACTTTGAGTGGTAACGTTGCCGTTTCAGGTGCCTTTACTGTACAAAACGGTGGAACCGCTGTTTTGGGAACAAACAACATTCAGGGAACTGGAACAATGGTGATCAATTCAGGTGCAAACGTTTCTACCGCTGCTGCTGGTGGTTTTGCTAATGCTGGTAACGGTGTAACCCGTAACTCAGGAACGAAAACTTTGAGCAACGATGCGAACTATACCTTCAATGGTACAACTGCTCAAAACACAGGTGGTTTCTGGACAGGAGGTCGTAATGTAACGATCAACAATGCTGCTGGTGTTACATTGAGTTCTGCTGCTACAGTTGGTGGAATCCTTGGTTTGACTTCCGGTACATTCACAGCTGGTAACAACTTGCTTACAATTGGCTCTTCAGCTACTCGTCAGGGTATCATCGATGACTTCACAGGTTCAGGTACGCTTAGTGCAACTTCTATCCTTTTCAAGCGTTTTGCTGGAAGCGGAATTTTGACAAGTGTTGCACCTGCTGTAATCAGCAATGCCAACACAATCAATAGCGTAGTAGTACCAACTGGTCCTAGCTGTAGCGGTGTGAAAGAATTTGATGAGTTTTCTAACTCATGGATTCCAGTTGATATCGGAGGTGGTGCCTGTGCAGATCCAATGGTAAATACTCCTTCCGTTCTTTCTGGAAACAGTCTGTTAGCGTTTGGTTATGGTGGTAAAATTTACACCTATTCAGGTTTGCCTCAAACAGGCAATCAGGTACGTTCCATCACAAGAAGTACAGGTACAGTTCCTCCAGCTGCTTTCGTAGCAAGAGGTTGGAATGCACTTAGCAATCCTTATGCTGCTCCAATTTCATGGTCAACATTTGATACTCCAGGAAACCTTGGACAGTCAAGCTGCATTGGATATGTATGGAATTCACTTACGTCAAATTACGGAACTATTTCTCCTGCTGGTGTAGTAACAGGTGGTGCAAACAATACAGTTGCCCCAGGACAAGGAATTTTGATTCGTCGCTCATCAGTTGGAACTGGTAACGTTACGTTTGAGCCATCTATGAGAGTATCCAGCTCAACTCAGACATATGTTCGTGAGTCAGTTTCTGGTCTTTCTCAGGAAATCAGACTGAACCTGAACGGTTCTGAAAGTGCTGATGAAATCATGATTGCTTCTGGAGATGTAGCTATGATTGTTGAGAAATTCTTCTCACCAGCTGACAATGCAGTTTCTATGTTCATTCCGAACGGAAACGAGCCTTTGACTGCTTTGGCTACTGAATTGAACGACAACGTGATCCCTGTATCGATTAAAGTAGCAACAGATGGTTTCTACACCATTTCTGCTTCTTCTATCAAAGGTCTTCCTTCAAACGCAAAAGTGTTCATCGAAGATAAAACGTCGAACCGTTTCCAGGAATTGAACGAAGGTTCAGTATATAGCTTCAATGCTACAACATCTGATGCAGCTCGTTTTGCTCTTCACATCCAGTCTTCTTCCGCTTCTTCTTCATTGAATGAATCAGCTTTGATCTACGCTTCTGGTAACGTAGCAACTGTTCGTCTTTCAGATGCAGCAACAAGCACTGTAACCATTTCTGATCTTACAGGAAGAAAAGTATCTCAGTCAACTTTTGAAGGTGATACTTTCTCAACCGTAGTAAATGCCCCTGCTGGTGTTTACACAATCACCGTTTCCAACGGAACAATGGTCAAGACACAAAAAGTAATCTTAGGTTCAAACTAATTTAACCAAGGGTCTGGATCTCAAATCCAGACCCTTATAAATCAATCGACATATAAACAATCATGAAAAAGTTCTTTTTATCATTCGTTCTGGTAGCTGGTTTTGCTGTAACCGCTCCAATCGCAGTTCAGCAGGCGAAAGCAGATATCTGCGTACCAAGTGATCCCGATTTTGATGCCGCTGATTGTGCAGCAAACGGAGGTACAGTTGGTACTCCAATTGGTATCGGTGGAGGCCCAGGCGGTAGCGGTGGTGTTCCGATCGATGGTGGTCTTTCCATCATGCTTGCAGTAGGTGGTGCTCTAGGAGCACGCAAAGCCCTTCGCAAGAAAAAAGCGAACGCTTAATACAATACAGGGTTCTCCTCATCATGGGGGGAACCCTCTTTTTTTTATTTGAATCAGATTTTATGTTACAATTTTATAAGACTCACAGCGATAAAATCAATATGGTTTTATCTGCCATTTTACTCTATTCCGCCTGGCATTTTGGTTACGAAGAATTTCTGGCTAAAAACACGACCAGCTCTGGGATAGACTGGAACCTAAACCGGCTCCTGGGTTACGAAACGGCTGCCTGGTTTTCACTTTTTGGTTACGATGCAAAAGTGATCACCTATCAGATTTATCCGCACCTTATGTACCTGGACAATAAGCCGATCATATCCATCGACACTCCATGCAACGGTTTACCAATGTTGTATCTGTTTGCATCTTTCATTATTGCCTATCCTGGCACTGTAAAGCGGAAAATAACATTCATCACGGCTGGTGTACTGATTATTCATGTTCTGAACATCATGCGCATTATTTTCCTGTCTTACATCTCCATTTATTATGCAGACTACTTCTACTTCAATCACAAATACGCGTTCCAGATCATCGTGTACACAGTGGTGATTGCCATGTGGTTTTACTGGGTCCTGTATGGAAATGATCCAAAAACAAAATGGCTTACAGGAATTAAGGATTTCATCCGTTTCCGATTCATAGGCCGCTTGAACCAACTTATCTAACAACAAAATGAACATTACTGAAATGAAAAAATATATTGTCCTTTTTCTGGCTCTGATTTCCCTCTGGGGCAAGAGTGTCCAGGCGGCAGGAGTTGCCGACTCCGTTTTTGTCGGACTGCCAACAAGTGCCGGAATCATCTCTTTCAAAATGAAACTCTCACAACCGGTTCCTTCGGTGGGAGTTTACCAGTCAGCAATGCTTTTTGCGACTCCGTTATCGAAAAACACACAGGTTCATAATGACCTGTCCAGTGCTGAAGCGTTGACCTTTTCGGCACAAAGCAAAGTGGCGTTGATTATGATTACCACTACGTTGGATACGAGTTTCGCCAGACTCACAAGTTCAGCCGTTCTGGCCGATTCTATCAATGCCGGACTTAACAGGCTGGGTGTAAAATCCAACCACGTTGAACTTAAGAACACGCCGATTTTTGCGGCAGGATTTGCGGCTGCTTCTGGCTTTGCAATGGCAACAGCTTCGGCAATGCCTTCCAAAACAATGGGAATTGGCTCCATCAGGGCTTACCGTCTTAATCCGGCTTTCACCAATATTCAGGGAATTCCACATATGGTACTGACAGGTGAAGTATCGGGTCCGGATGTTCGGAATAATGCAGGTGTTTTCTTTTCTGCTCAGATCCGAACCAATGTAATTGCACGAAGAGCGACAGGCGAACTGGTTCACCAGGCGGTTGAAATGAACGCGAGTCAAAGCACATTGAAAGCGAAAACCTGGGCTTACATTTTCTCCTTTATCCAGAAAGCCGCTGAAAAACGCATTCCTGCCGGAAGCAATCCAGTTGCGGGACCGGTTACCCTAAACACGCTTGCAGCCAATACCGGATACCTTGGAAAAAGTGATGTCTGGAATATCTTTAAGGCATCGAACTACTCGGTTTCTGCATTTTCTGGCCCTTTGGTACCGGCTCAATCGTTTTGGTTTATGGATCAGGCGAATGCAAATGACTGGCTCAATTTTCAAAAAACAGTGTTTGATTCAGCTGGTTTGAGCCCCACACCACTTCCGGCTGTTCCTTATTGCGCTGGTCAAAGACCTTCGTCCATCAACGCCAACATCAAGTTGCAAAATGGCCTGCAAATGGATGCCAACAATTTCTTCCGTATTGAAATGTCTGACATCAACGGAAATTTTGACAACCCGCTTTTTCCAGCCCGTTTCTTTGGAACAACAACCTCCGCTTCTTTGCTGGACAGCATTAAAGATGCCTTCATTCCGGACAACATTTCGTACATGAATCCGGTGCCTTTGACACAGTCAACCAACCGATACCGGTTCCGTGTCGTTTCGACAAAACCTTATTATGAAAGTCCAAACTTCGGTGAAACCGATGTGAAATTTTGCGGTCTGGCCGGTGGTGAACCACGGGTTTACCTGAGTACTGCCCGTCCATACAAACAAAACTATCAACGCGGAGATACCCTTACGCTGACGGTTTATAAAAACCCGGATTTCCCATACACGCCAGGAAACAACCTTCGGATCGAGCTTTCGGGCCGCAATACTGAATTTACTGCCGGATTTACAACCAACCTTTTTTCCGGAGTTCCGACTACATTCACGGCAAGCTCTTTACTGGATTCCTTCATCGTAAAAGTGGTGATTCCTGATACACTTTCGTATGGCAACCGTTACCGCCTGAAACCTTACATCGACGGTGTTTCAGTTTCCGTTGGAAGACAAACTTCTGGCAATGGGCATGACATTACTGTGATTCCAAATCAAAACAGTAATGTAATCATCATCAACACCAAACCGGTTGAAAGCATTACCCAGACTTCCGCTGTTTCCGGTGGAGAAATTCTTGTGGATGGTGGTTCGCCCATCATCAGCCGGGGTGTTGTCTGGAGTACCAGTCCTGCACCGACCACCAGCCTTACAACTAAAACGACCGATGGAACCGGAAACGGAACATTTGTGAGTACGATGACCGGTTTAACGGCTGGCACATTGTATTACGTTCGGGCCTATGCCAGCAACGCAAACGGAACTGCCTATGGTGAGGAATTAAGTTTCTCAACCAGCCTGGCGGATCAGGTGCCGGTTTTAACAACAAATCCGGTTACCGACATCACAGAGACGGCTGCCATTTCAGGTGGTAACATCACATTTGACGGTAACTCCGAAGTAACAGCAAGAGGTGTTTGCTGGAGCACATCGCCATCGCCTGTGTACAATGCAACAAACAGCACCGGTGATGGTGTTGGAACAGGATCTTTTATCAGCAACATGGGGCCATTTACAGCCAATACAACATATTATGTGCGGGCATATGCACAAAACAGTACCGGATATGGTTACGGAAACGAAATCACGTTTACAACCCAGGCTGCCGCTGTATTACTTCCTTCGGTCACCACGAACAACGTGTCGGTTTCAAATCTGCCATGTGATTCTGCAAAAGCGGGCGGAAATGTTTCCAGTGATGGAGGTGCAAGTGTATCAGCAAAAGGAGTCTGCTGGAGCCTGAACCCATCTCCTACTGTCGACCTTCCAACCAAAACAATCAATGGGACTGGTACCGGACAATTCATTTCGTATTTGTCAGGACTGCAATCGGCCGGCACCTATTATGTGAGAGCCTATGCCACAAATTCAGCTGGAACCGCTTATGGTGATGAAGTTTCTTTCACCACCTGTGTGCCGGTTCCTGATCAATTGTCCGGTTCTTCCCGGATCGTCATGTATCCCAATCCTTCGAAAGACCAATTGTTTGTTGAGCATTCATTTGACAGCGATATGAAAATCGTTGGAGTCTTTTCTGTTGAAGGAAAGAAAATGGCAGTTGAAATTACAAAGGATGAAAACGGGATATCCGTCGTCCGTACAAAAGACCTGCCACAAGGTATGTATGTGTTACGCGTGCAGGTTGCAGGTGTAACCAAAACAATGAAATTCTTTCACTAGGCTTTCTGTTACTTAGGATTAACATAATTCTGATTCTTAGATAGGAGGCTGGAAATTCCAGCCTCTTATTTTATTTTGCAGCCTATGTGGAAATTCATTCTTCTGATTCTTTTACCAATGGCAGCCCATGGCCAGGACAGGATAGCAAAAGCGATCCGCCGGCCAGACGCCATTCAATGCGCCAGCAGTGAAACAGAACTCCAGGAATTGAAGCGGGCCTGGCAGAACATAGACAGCCTGAAACAGATTCAGCCGGTTCAATTCCAGACCAAATCCTCCATCCGGTTTCGATGGCCTGTGCAATGGGTGAACCAAACCGAGGGCAACAGCTTCTTTGGACTTTCCAACTATGTGGACCACAACCCTGCTTTCAATGCGGTGAGAGATTTCAACTGTGGCGTAAGAACCTACAATACATCCAACTACAACCACAAAGGAACCGATATTTACCTCTGGCCAGCCTGGTGGAAAATGATGGCCGACGAAGAAGTAAATGTGGTAGCAGCGGCAAAAGGACGGATCGTTTATCGAGTCGACGGAAATTTCGACCGGCAATGCAACTTCAATTCATCCAACTGGAATGCGGTGTACCTCCAGCATTCTGACAGTCTCATCACCTGGTACGGGCACTTAAAAAAGAACTCCGTTACGGCAAAACAGGTGGGCGATACCGTTTCTGAAGGAGAATACCTGGGAAAGGTTGGGAGCAGCGGAAACTCTACCGGGCCACATCTTCATTTTGAAGTGTACGATTCCGGAATCCTGAGGGATCCTTACAACGGACCTTGCAACAACAGTCAGCCTTCACTTTGGCAAGAACAACATCCTTATTTTAATCGTGACCTGATCCGCAGTTTCTGCACTAATGGAGAACCCGTTTTTCCACCCTGCCCACAAGTTGAAAATCTAAAAAAAGACAGCGTCTATCTGTCGGGTGATTCGGTCTATCTCACCAATTATTACCGGGACCTGGTTCATAATGACACCACTACATTGTTGCTTTTCAGCCCGTCGGGAAACCGGATCGACAGTGTACAAACCGTTCACGACCTTAGTCCCGATCCGTTCTGGGATGCAGGAGGCTGGCTCTGGAAATATGGTCCGGAAGTGTTTGTGGAGGAAGGGGCTTATTCCTTTCATTCCCGGTACAGAGGCGAAACGATGAAAGCGGCGTTTTTGTATGGAAATCCATCAACCCGATCCAAACAAAAATCCTTCACTAAAATTCGCCTTGCTCAGGACAACAATGGGATCCGGATTATTGGAAATTTCGATAAGATGGAGGTGTTTGATAGTCAAAAAAGGCCGTTGTCATTTCAGATGGTTGAAGAGACATCCGGAACCCGAATCATGGAACATTGGGCGAAAGGACTTGTCATATTCCGAATTTATACCGGCGACCAGATCCTTCATTTCAAAGTGCTGAAATAGCACAGTTTATGATTCTGTGAACGGACACAAACAATGATGTGTCAACCTCAATGCTACAATTAAAGCTTTCGAAAATCTTCTGAACTCGCACACAACCAGAATACCTGGATCATGAGTGTGAAAACAAAAGGAGGACCTTTCATGGTCACGATAAGGTAAAGCATCGGGGCCAGCACAAGCAGAAATACAATCCATCGAACCATTCTGATTTCAACATCCGAAACCGATCCTACTGTTTCAAACCGGAAAACAAGGACGGAGTTGGTATCTACTTCCAGCCGCCAGGATTGTCGTTTAAAGAGTTTGAGAAACGCAACCTGCAAAAACTGAAACAGTGGCTGCACAAAAAACAGGACGAGGAAAAAGCCACTTAATGTTGCCAATGGAAACCATCCAAAATAATAGTAGCCCACGAGTGATGTGTACAGAAACCACAACACTGTAGCGGCCAGAAAAAGCGAATGGAGATAATAACTACTCTTCAAAATACCTTTGAATCAACAAAACCGAAGGCCAAAGGTACCAGGCTGAAAGAGTCCGAATATTTTGTGCGGGTTACCATTTTGATGGACCACCCGAAATTTCAGGAAGGTTCAGGTAAAATTGAAATGGCGATCAACCCGCTCAGTTTTCCTGATCCCAAATCAGCCATGTTTTCATTTGTGAATATATCCCGGAAAAGCCCGGTTGGCAAAATCAGGACTGATGGCCATAATAAACAGAAAGAAGACCAACGCCAGATGAGCAATCAGCACAATTCGTTGCCAGGCAGGTCGGTCATTCCATGTCTGCTTCTGATCAAACGGATCAAAGGCCAGACCGATTCCCAGAAACATAACCGCCTCACTGAAATTTTTCTGAATGAATAACTGATACAATCCGAACAATAAAAAACCAAGGTAGAGCCAGCGATTAAATTCTGTTTTCATTTTTCAATCAGGTTTTGGCCAAATGTAAAACCTGCCAACAAGAATAAAATAGAATTTGCAGTATTCCGATTTGATCGGTCAAACTGCAGGATGGCTTCGATCTGCCGGATAAAACTCATCCTGTCATCAATCCAAAACCGGGAGCAGGAAGTAATCAATGGCTGTCAGATAAAAAAGGCTGCCCGTTGACGGACAGCCTTTTTTATTTCAGGACAGATTTAAATCAGTAAACCCGGAACCGGACCAACTCAGAGCTAAACGAAGCATTCTGGAACCGGGCAAAATAAATGCCGGTATTAGCGCCCGGAATGGAAACCGGATTGTTCCCCGGAGTGATGGACTTTTTATAAACCGGCATTCCCAATACATTGAAGATTTCCATCATAACCGTTTCCTGTCTGTCGTTTCGCACCTGAATCATGCCGGTCTGGTTACCCGGAAGGATGGAGAATTCAGACGGTATCTTTTTCGACTGAACGGAAGTAAGCACAGAAACTGACCAGGTTGGCCAGGTCTGAAGAGAGTCGGAACGTGTCCAGTTGGCGGGGTTGTTGATGGCCGCCAGAATCTCAGAAGGAGTCCCGGTTAAAGGATTGAGGTTAAAAAACAGGTTGTTTTTTTCAGTAGCAAATCCCACGGCATTGGTTCCATCGGCCAAAGGTGAAGGCAAACAGGTTTTACTATTTCCAGCACCTCCACACACGGTGGCACAGGTGGCTTCCCATCCGGTGGAACTGATTCCAGCCAGCATGATGGTATCGGCACCCTGAACCTGGAGCGCCAGGATCTGATCACCGGACTGGCTGAACGCCAAACCACCGTCAACTGTTCCGAAACTGGCAATGGAATCTTCTGAAATGGAAACGATGGTTCCGGCGGGCAGGCTGCTGTTGGATTTCCATCGGGAAAATCCTTCGTTTTTACAGAATTTCACTGGCGACGAATTGAGAACGGCATTGTCGGTGAAGAAAATATGGGTAGCCGAATCGACGTCTTTCAACAGCATAAACGCAAAACGGTCTTTGGCGGGTAGCCCGCTCTGACCACTCTGCATAGACATAAAGGCGACGTCGCCTGCCTGAAGACTGGTCTGTGCCTTTGAAAAGGTAAAGGCCGATAGGAAAAGAATGAAGAGGATAATTTTTCTCATAGTTTTTGAAAGATGACGGATTTGCTTGCTCGCAATTTTTGCGCATAGGTACAAAGAGAATGCGAAAGCCAAAAACCGGAATTGTCAACGCTGCCTGGATTTGTGTACCAACTTGTGCGTAGTCTTTGCAAAGCGAGACTACGCACTTTCTATCAGTCAAAAGGGACTCCATGCCTTCGGCTTGGCATGCTGTCCCGGTAGGCAAAGACATGGCACAAAGTGCATACTTTCGCCAATGCAAAAAAGGAAGATGCTCGTCCTCCAGGTCTGATGACGAGCTTGGCCTCACTCCGACTCGGTTTGTGTTTCCACAAATCCACAGTCGATTTTCTGGATAGTTGGTGGTCAGTAATCAGTAAGTAGGAACCAGTAATCAGGTTGTGTGCGACACCACCTTAGAAACTTTCAAACGTCTCCTTAAAGCGTTGCTGTTTTCATTTCAGCCAAAACTGAATTTCCTTTTAAAACCTGACTGGTCGTTGCTTTTGGTGAAAACAGCCACTCGGTTTGGGTAAATGGCCCTTTCCAATTTGAATTTCGCTGGCCCATAATTTGAACCTTACAAAACAATATAAAACAGAGAAGTCCCAGACCGATGAAGGTCTTATCAATCTGTAAAGCTGGATTCCGATTAGTTAATTGTCTCATTCCGATGTGAGGAAATCATCAGTGCAATAATCCGCGTTACAGGTTTTGTGGAGGTGAAGCCGATATCATGAAATTGTTACCAACTGAACAGTAAAAAATTCCGGATGGAGTCTTACTGCACCCGGATTTCGTTACCAAACCGTCTTACTCTTTCCTGAATCTGACCAACTTATTGTACCGCCAGTTGTACAGACGGATCTGATAAAGCCCCTGAGGCAAATTCAAAACACGTTCCTGAAGCAGGTTTTCTAAGTGTCCAATGTTGGAGTGGTTGGAATAGATCTTCCTTCCATCCAGTCCGGTGAGTTCCATTTCGAATACTTCCTGGTCACTCAGGTTCTGGTTGGCCACCAGGCTCAACTTGTCTGTAACCGGATTGGGATATAAAGTAATATCCAAAACCTTGTTGCAATCACAATTCAAAAAGAGAGTTCTGGATGATTCCTCCTTTTTATCCTGATTCACCCAAACCAGTTTGTAGAAGTAGCTCTGATCAAAATTCACATCCCTCCATTGATAATGATGAGCTTCTGAACCAGACCCCATACTGTTCACAAAACCCACTTCTTTGAAAAGGTGACCATCCGTTGATCGAAGAATCCGGAATCCGGCATTTTCTTTTTCAGTGGCTGTATTCCAGAAGAGTTCCGAAAACCCTCTTCCTGGTTTTCCTGAAAATGAAGTCATGGTGACCAGCAACGGAACGTTTGCATCGCCCAACGTCCATTCTGAGAATCCATCAATGTTCGTTTGCACAACCGTATTGGTGATTCCGTCCGGTGAACCCATTTGCTCCATCCATGTGATTCCACCATCGGTTGAACGGTACAACTGGAAGCTGTTTTCATCGAGACCATTTATTTCCGTTTCCCAGTACCCAAATGTGAGTTTTGCATCCAGACCTGCGTTGGTTGCAGGTACAATGCTGAACTTACGGGTGATGCCGGAATTACCTGCTCCAGAAACGGGAGTGCCGGTGTAACGATTCACTACCGTCACTCCAGGTGCAGTTCCATTCGCGTCAATCTCCAGACCCAATCCGCCAAATGTCTGATTGGCAAGAGTCAACGTTCTGGTTGTGATGATCCGACCAGCTACATGGTTGTTTTCATCTTCTACAATGGTTGCAGCAGATCCCAGAATCACTTTGTTTGATCCGGTCTGAATTTCTCCTGATGTTACTGTAAGATCGGTGGCAACCTCAATGTCCGATGTCATCACCAGATTCAACGAATTGTTCCATTCCAGTTGGGCAAACTTCTCTTTTACCGGAACCGTGATGGTTTGCGTTGTCGTTCCATTCAAAACCACCGAAGAAGTGGTGCCTTCATTGAATGCATTTTCATCGTAACTGGTCCAGTTTCCTTTGAGAAACAGCTTGTTGCCGTTCAGATCAAACTCCGAACTATTGGCTCCCTGTATGATTTCGAAATTACCTTTGATGGTGATGGATTGTCCTCCTGCCAACGGATACACTTCCAACTGATCCGTTGTAACGTTTTCCCCTGCCCGAACCACCACATTGTTTAATTCCGCTTTGGCAGCACCCGTTCCGGCAAAATCCGAAAGGTGAATATCGGTGGAGGCACCAAGTCCGTTGAACTGCATGAGGCCGGAAAACGCAAAGTTCGAAGTGGTTGAACCGGCAGATCCCAACTCTGCATCATCCCCGACATTCATCGTATTTCCATTGTCTGAAAAAACAGCAGTTCCGGTATAGTTCAGTGCGAAATCGTTCTTAAGGTTAACCGTAGTCTGATCGGTAGCTCCACCTGTTAAACTGATTCCGCCGGCGGTTTTGGTGGATTTCAGGTTGAAAGCCTTCAGGTTTTTTGTATTGGTGTTGAATACCTGTGAAGCGTTACCAGTGGTAAGAATCTCCAGATTGTCACGGCAGTTATCGTTCATCGAAGCACCCGAATTCAACAGGAAATTCCCTCCCAGTGTTAAACTCTTTGCAGTAACCGGAGCAACAATGACAAGGTCCGGAGTTTCGGCTGTAAAACCGGAATTTACATTCAGATTGTCCGAAATCACCTTGTTGCCTTTCCCTGTCAGTAAGAGATTGGCATAACTGAATCCGGTAAGAATATTCTGATCGTCGTTGCTGCCTGCAAAATCTTCGTCCCGGTTGTAAATGATGGTGGAGGTTGTTCCGGCACTGAGTGTTCCGGTATAACCCGGATCCGGACAACCAATAATAAACGTATGCTCAGCCGAACTCATATCGATGCTGGCAGTGCCAGAACCTTTGAATGTATTAGCGGATGAGGCCATTTTACTCAAGGTCAGAATCTGAGGTGTGGCGCCAAAGGTTAGCTTTCCATTTGTTCCAAGATCGAGGTCATTGGCAAGTGTCACATCGGCATTCAGTTCAACTCCCGCAACGGAAGAATTGGTTACATCTACATTGTAAAACTGTTCTCCTCCCGGACACTGAATGGTTTGGCGCCCTGTTCCGCTGAAGGTCACCTTATTGGTTCCTTCAGTAAATCCTGCCTGGCTGTAATTTTCCCAGTTTCCTTTCAGATCAATGTTGTTGGATTGAATATCCAGAACTCCTCCTGTTATCCGAAGATCACCACCTACATTGAGTGTGGAAGCGCTCTGCAATTGCTTGGTCGAAACATTGGAAAGGAGAAGATCCTGATAAGGAAATCCGGCATTGATGAAAATCTTCTGAGAACCCGTCAGATCTGAAGAAGAATATTCAACGATTGACCCCGTTGCAAACGTGAAGGTGTTGTTGGTGGTGCTAAAGTTCACAACTGGATTCACCGTATTGTCGTTGTTGTTATTGATGTTCAGTTTTCCACCCTGTTTGATTTCCAGTGTGTGTCCAGCTGCTCCTGAAGCGGAACAGTCCAACTGACGGCAATTGATTACTCCGGTTGAACCAATCACCCATTTGCAGAAAAAGGCGCCGGTGGCATCGTTATCCGTTGTGGCGTACAGGATTCCCGGAATGTTCATGGTTCCGTTGATGGTAAAGGTTCCTCCCTGGCGGGTGGTCGCCGCATTTCCGCCATCGACTCCGTCAATGGAAGCGTTGCCGGAAGTTCCACCTGCAGCCAGAATGCAACTCAAGGTAGAGTTTTCATTGACGGTAACATTGAAACGAGAGTTTG
>CAMCXM010000032.1 GCA_945883425.1 Spirosoma fluviale | reverse complement strand
ACATTAGACGAAATGTTGAAAGTGGCAAATGTCTCCCTGCTTCGCTCCGAAATCTTTTGCTCGATGGAGCCGAATCCCGGGGTTGAATATTTCCCGCTGAGATTCACAACCGCAAAATCGGCCAGTTTCAGATTAACCCTACCTGTTGTAGCCCAGCCATCATTTTTATCGTATTCAGTTACCCGAAGTTCATTCAGCCAGAGACAAACCGATTTCGCAAAACCATCATTGCCGAGAATGTTGCTCGGATTCCGTATCCCTGTCATGATGGTCACCACCGAATTCAAATCCGGATTTCCCACCACATAAATCTCTGAACGTTGCTCTCCATTTATAATGGGGACGGAATATTTGTATCGGGTTTGAAAACTCACACCACTTTCGTTTCGCTCCAGTTTTGCCTTGATGAGGTCTTCAAAGGCCAGATTGAGTTCATTTATATCTGGCCATATTTGCTCCGGACGAGTGGCAGGCGTTCCCAATGGAGTTAGCTTCAAAGGGATGGTTACCTCATAAAAGTTTTCATTGAAATCGGTTCCCAACCGGACAAACAACTGCGTCTCGTTGTCTTTTGTATTGCTGTTCAATGGAGCTTCGGCGTGCACAAACATTTGCAAACGCTTGTAGTTCAGGAAGTCGAAGGTTACGTTTTTAAAAGCTGCCTTGGCATCACCGTCGGCCAGGTTGTCGGCACAAAGTTGAAGAGACTGTTCGTTCAAACGCCGGTTTACGCCAGAGGTGATATCACGATCACGGGCTTGTGCTTTGGGCGGAGTAACATACGGCGTTTTCTCACCAGGCACCTCCGAACTGTTCTCTTCAATGTTGACAGTTCCAATCCGCAATGCGCCTTTGTCTTCGTTGTCGGTAAAGACCCCGTCGTTGGTCAGTCGTTTCGGGAAAGGCCGCCACTGGCTACCCACATATTGAAACTGAACCAACCGTAAAATGACGGGATCGCTCATTCCTGTCATCCGCATCCGCATGAAACGGAGTGTCTTATAATCTGAAATATTACCGGTTACGCCTCCAAAATTGGGATGGGTCTGGTCTTTAATCGGAATCCGGAAGAGATACCAGTTGTAACCATTTCCTGCGATCTTATCAATGATGTAGTTTTTACCCACCTCCATTTCGTTTTCCCGAAGGTTGATGTTGTAGCTGTAATACGCATCCAGGTCGCTGAGGGTATTGTCCTGGTTGATGTCCTCCATGTCCGGCTGGTTGGTATAGCTGGGCGTGAAAGCGGCATTGCCACCTGTGGGTGAATTGCCCTGAAGGTTATTGAAATTCTTATATCGCTCCAGAATTTTGGCATTTTCGGTGTCGTAAGATGCATCCAGAAAATATCGGAAATCATCACCAGCTGGGTCCGCGGTAATTTTTGCTTCAGCCGCCGGCTGGAGATCAGGAACCAGTTGTTTTACCTGGGTCACATAGTCAAAACGACCGGTTTCTTCTGTATTGGTCAATCCATCCAGACCCACATCCTGAACCGGACGGGAAGCTGGATCATTTTCAAATGCATATTGAATGATTTGCCCACGGCCCACTTTTCCAAACGGGGTTTTGTCTACATCCGCTTCTGCCTGATCGCCACCTCTTGTCGGGAGACCCTGTTCAAAAGAAAGCTTGCTATCCCGTAAAACATCTTCCGAAATATTACCTAAATCCAATGTCACTGTTCCTTCCCTGGATCCGGAACCGCTTTCATATTGCTTACCGTCAATCGCTCCCAAAGGTCCTGTAATGAATGGATCCATCATCCAGAACTCAACATATTCAATATTGGCGGCATCAAAATCGGTATCGGTGTTGATCGATCGCATCACACCTCCCCAGTTCTGCCTTGGATTTTTAAGGGTACCGTCCGGATTAAGGTCGGGATTGTAATTGTACTGACCACGTTCGTTGGGATAATAGGCAATATCAAAAACCGTTTCATTCAGGTTCACCGCATTTAAGTCTCTTCCTCTTTGGACTTCCTGAGGACCAACCGCTCTGGCATAATGCAATTTGATATCTTCCGGACCAATATTTCCCGGTTTTACCCCGCCGCTGGCCCTATAGAAAAGATTGTCAATAATGTACCATGCCGTTTTTGCCCGTCGGAAATTGAGACGCCGCCATGAAGCGGTATCTGAAAGTCGATAACCGTTTCCTTCAAAACCCACAGGAACAGAAGGCAACTTCCAGCGGGTTGCCTGTCCTCCCATCGAATAAGGAGTTCGAACACCTTCAAAATCATCCAGATATGAAATCCCTTTTCCGGTCGCATCCACAAATTTGTTGGTTCCAGGAAAAAGGTGGGCGTATTCTGCTGTTGCGGTAATGGTGGACGTTTCTTTTGTCTGAATCAGTGGTATGGCATCCACAATTTTGGTGAGCAAACGACTGTCGGATTTGTAATTGGCATCCAGACCCACCATTACGTTTTGAGAAGGCTCGTTTCCTACCTGTACCCGACGAATGATCGGGCGTTCATTCAAATAAAGGAAGGTTCCTCCGAAGTTGATGTTCTTGGAATAAGCGTAATCGAACCGGGAACCGAAAAACGATCGCTGCTGGAAGGAAAACAGATCGGCTTGTTCGAATTCTACTTCGAGATCCTGTCCGGAAGTAAGCAGCCCGGTGTTGAGTATTTTCACACGACCCAGACTGTAGTCGATGGTGTAATCGGTTTCGGGGGTCAGTAATGTGGAACCACCTGAATAAATTTTCACAGAACCCGGCGCAATGTTGACACCCGGCAGACTGAACTCGGAAGATGAGGCTCCTTCCATTCGTCCTTTTATGTAGAACTTGGCCTTGTTCGCTGCCTGAAGAGCGTCGGGCTGTGTGAGGCGGTAAAGTTCCTTAAAAACGTATTTATCTACATTCTGGATTTCTTCAGGCAGCACGAACTGCTTTTCCAGCGTGGCCCCAAATGGCTCCAGAACCGGAAAGATGATCCGTCCGTTTTTGGAATCGATGGTCACATCTTCGACAAAGTCAAAGTTTCCATCGGCTTGAAGTTCACCTGCCGGATTGAGTCTATCAAGATTAAACACCTGAACCAGTGGCTTGTCCTGCAGATTTTTACCAGAACCGGTTGGCATGGATGGGTTATCTACCCCGGTGGCATCATCTCTGTAAATAACCCGAAGCTGGAAATTGTTGGAACCAATCTGAGACGTTCCCAGGTTGTAGATGTTTTTCATCTGCAGGTTCCAGGTTGGAAGGTTTGTGTTGATCACCGCTGGCCGGATCAGTTTCAGAACCACCACTTCGGATTCTGTCCTTCCGGAATAATCTTCCTGGAGTTCACCTACTTTATGAATGACACCGTTGTAGCTATATTCATATGCCACACCCAAAACCTCGTCATCACGCAAAGCAAAATTAAGGGAGATGTATCCGAGTTGTTTCTGCACTTTGAAATCGCGGTCCAGAATCAGTTTACGGGCGCCTTTCAGGAATTCATAATCCGTACTGCGTTGCATGCCAAGCGCTTCGAGGCTTGCCTTGGTGTTGTCGCCTCCCAGAATATTCTGTCCCTGAGCCAGAATGGTACTGTACAGATTATTGTTTTTGTTATCTGACGGATCCCGAAGTCCGACCCCGCCTTTTTTCCAGGATGTTTTGGTTGGATTGGCTTCTCCCAAATCAATCAACGGAAGGACGTTCCGGAGACTTTGGGTGTTTCCTGCCCGGTTGGTTACGTAGACTTCAACCCTTGTGATGTTGAGTCCGGATGTAATCTGAGGAATCGTTTTGAGCGATTTCTCATAGTTATTCCGGAATTCCTGGCTAAGGAAAAAGTGCTTATTGGCTTCATACTGATTACATGCCACAAGAAACTCCCGCTGAGAAACTCCGCCTTTCAGCTTCAATCGATTGGCCTTTCCCCTTTGGTTCGATGCCACCGCTGTCACTTTTAGTTTCCCAAACTGCATGGTGGTTTTCACACCAAAAAGATTCTGTGCACCTGTGATCAGGGTTGAACTCAGTGGCATACTTACATTACCTGCCTCCAGTCGCTGGATAATTTCGTGGTCCTTTCCACTGTAATCCAACTTAATCTGATTGTCAAAATCAAAGGCGGCCTTGGTGTCGTAGTTGATGTTCATCTTCATCTTCTCCCCTATTTTTCCCTGAACAGATACGTTGATCTGTTGGTCAAACTGGAAGTTTCCGAAGCTTTGCTGGCGGATGGGTACGTTGGGATTGGCGATTTTCTGGTACTGTCCTCCAAAGTCCAGCATCACAGAACCATTGGGACGGATATCAATATAGTTTCCACCAAAAATCCGATCAAACATCGGGCTGAGGTAAATCTTCGGAATCAGGGAACGGCCTGTAGTGGAACTTTCGCCGTCCTTGCCTTCTGACTTGGCTTTCATGTAGCCCTTCTGGAGTTTTTTCTCCATGTACTTATCGTATTGCTCGAAGGTCATGGATGAAACAGGACGATAATCGAGGGTTCCAACCTGTTCGTAAATCGTGTAGGTTCTGGACTGAGAATCGACTTCTACCTTCGTTTTGATATTGGCCGGGTCTTCCAGGTACAATGGGGAACGGCTGGGCGGGTTGGAAAAAGGGTCTCCTAACCGATCGCTGTAGTTGAGTTTCGGTTTGACGCTTGGTTTATAGTCTTTTGTTTTGGTGCTGTCGTCATCATCAAGAAGTCCCTGAGCCTGAGTCGACAACCCAAAACAAAGCAGGCATAAAATTCCGAAAAGGAATTTCTGCAACAGCTTTTGGTGTCTTTTAAATCTGGCCTGGAACAAAATCAACTGGATATTTCGGGGATATGATCAGGATAAATGGGATGAAAAAACAGGAAACGATGCTTCCACTTTTCGCTCAACCATTTGATTTTCAGTGAGCGAGGCGATCATATTGGAAAATTTTACAGGGTAAAGAGAAATGTTCATGGTTCAAATCAAAAGAATTAATGGCTCCGTTGAAGCACCAATCGGATCAGTTCTTCGGTTGTGTAAGTTTTATCGGCCTGTTTTACAATTGTTTCCAGTGATTTTTCGGCGGTAGCTTTTGGAATTCCCAAAGTGATTAATGCAGAAAGTGCATCTTCCATTCCGTTCGAAGCCGTCGGTTTGGAAGAACCGCCCACAAACGGAGTTCCTTCATTCTGAAGTTCTTTACGGATTTTGTCCTTCAATTCCAGAATAACACGTTGCGCTGTTTTCGGCCCGATTCCTTTCAATGCCTGAATCGCTTTAACGTCCTCTTTGGCGATGGCCTGCATCAATTGGTCAGGAAGAGCTGAACTTAACGCCACCAATGCGGTTCCCGGACCGACTCCGTTAACCGAAATCAGATGCAGAAATAAGGTACGTTCACTGACAGAGCAAAACCCGAACAGGGACATCCCATCCGTCTGACTATAATGGAGATACGTATGAACAACAACCGGCTCTTTGGTGTCTTTAAAGCCAGAATAACTGGTAAGGGAAATTCGCATTGTAAAACCGATTCCGCCAACGGCAAGGACCATGAACGTAGGTTCAACCTGTTTTATTGTGCCGTGCAAAAAATCAATCATGGAATCTTATCCCTTACGTGTGTTCAAAAGAGGCGCAAATTAGAGTTTTTTCGTTACAGGAAGGAAGCAATTCCTAGTAAAAATTAATATTTGAGCCTAATCAATAGCGATTTAACAAATCCCAATTTTTCGCAGTTTGGTCCGCTTGGATTATCGGCTTATATCAATGCCTGTAAAGCCTTTAGTTCATCCCTCAGTTTGGCGGCTTCCATAAAATCAAGCTCTTTGGCCGCTTTTTCCATGGCTTTTTTCGTACGGTCGGCCAGCTTCTTGATTTCCTCTTTGCTCATCATGCTCGTTACCGGATCCGCAGCAACTGAGATTTCTTCCGGTTCCACATAGTATTTACGTTCGAAATCCCTCCCCTTCTTGCTATCGGCCACTTTGGTTTGCTGCATGATGGCATCATGACTTTTCAACACAGTTTTCGGCGTAATGCCATGTTTTTCATTGTATTCCATCTGCACACTCCGGCGCCGGTTGGTTTCAGAAATGGCTCTATCCATGGAATCGGTAATCCGGTCGGCGTACATGATCACCATCCCTTTATCATTCCGTGCTGCCCGTCCGATCGTTTGAATCAGTGAACGGCCATCCCGCAGAAATCCTTCTTTGTCGGCATCCATAATGGCCACCAGCGACACCTCCGGTAAATCCAGACCTTCCCGCAAAAGGTTCACTCCGACCAGCACATCAAACACACCCATCCGGAGATCCCGCAGGATTTCAACCCGATCCAGCGTTTTTACTTCGGAGTGAATGTAGCGGCATTTCACATTGACACGGTCGAAAAACAAGGACAGTTCCTCGGCCATCCGCTTTGTAAGTGTGGTTACAAGGACTCGTTCCTTGACATCAATACGCATCCGGATTTCTTCGAGCAGATCGTCAATCTGATTGTGACTCGGCCGCACATCGATCACCGGATCAAGCAAGCCTGTCGGGCGGATAATCTGCTGAACGACCACACCGTCTGACTCACGCAGCTCATAGTCAGACGGAGTCGCCGACACATACACCACCTGATTCACCAATCCTTCAAACTCGTTGAACGTCAGCGGTCGGTTGTCAAGAGCCGAAGGAAGACGGAAACCATAATCCACGAGATTTACCTTGCGACTTCTGTCTCCTCCCCACATCGCCCGGATCTGCGGAATGGTGACGTGGCTTTCGTCAATCACGATGAGGAAATCGTCCGGGAAATAATCGAGCAGACAGAACGGTCTGGTACCCGGAACCCGTCGATCAAAATAGCGGCTGTAGTTCTCAATGCCGGAGCAATAACCCAGTTCCCGCATCATTTCCAGATCGAATTCGGTTCGTTCCTTAATTCGGGATGCTTCCAGCAATCGTCCTTCAAATTCAAAGAACTTAATCTGTTGGACCAGATCGTCCTGAATCTCTTTAATTGCCTGTTGAAGAGAGTCTTTTCCCGTCACAAACAAATTGGCCGGATACAACACCATGTGCAGTTCCTGGTCGATTTTGGTTCCCGTGATGGGATCGATTCGATGAATGGTTTCGACTTCATCTCCAAAAAAATAGACCCGGAAGGCAAAGTCGGCATAGGCAGGAAACACATCGACCGTATCGCCCTTTACACGGAAGGTACCGCGTTTGAATTCCACTTCGGTACGGTGGTACAAAATGGCGACCAGGGCATAGAGAAAAGTGCTTCGGGAAATGACGTCACCGACTGTGATTTTGACGACGTTCTTTCCGAATTCTTCCGGATTTCCGATGCCGTAAATACTGGAAACGGACGCAATCACGACCACATCTCTCCGTCCTGAAATCAGGGCTGAGGTAGCGGCCAGACGCAGTTTTTCAATTTCCTCGTTGATGGCAAGGTCCTTTTCTATGTAGGTTCCGGAGCTGGGAATGAAGGCTTCCGGCTGGTAGTAATCGTAGTAGGAAACGTAATACTCGACCGCATTCTGAGGAAAAAACTGTTTGAATTCTCCGTAGAGCTGGGCGGCCAGGGTTTTATTGTGACTGAGAATGAGGGTTGGCTTTTGGGTTTGGGAAATCACATTGGCCATGGTGAAGGTCTTTCCCGTTCCCGTCGCACCGAGCAGGGTCTGGGATTTATCGCCATTATTGACGCCTTTGACCAGAAGCTCAATGGCCTGAGGCTGGTCGCCGGCCGGAGTGTATTCGGAGGTGAGTTGAAATTCCAATGGTTGCAGTTCGATTAAGGCCGCGAATTTCCGGAAAAAAGGGGACAATGGGAATTGTTTCTGCGATTTTGGGGGATGGGGATTGAAAGTTGGAAATCAGTTTGCAACAGTCATTCGTGCAACAAAAAATCGTGTTGCAGCAAAACGTATTACAAACACTGCAACAGTTTTAGAAAAAACAAAAAATCGTGTTGCAGTAAAACGTGTTACAAAAATCAAAAGTGCCGCTGAACTCTACAATGGTTCGATTCTCTCGCCAGAATCATCTGTTCCAAGAAAACCACTTTTAACCCTTAATTCTTAACTTTTAACTCTCCTATTTGAATTTTGAACCCAGTGCTAAGGGAACAAAGAATAAATGTCCTTTCTGTGGGCAATCCGACCGAGGAGTACACCATCCTTTTCAAAAAAGAAACCCAGTCGGTAGTCACCAATTCAAATACGAAAAGCAGATGAATGCCCAACCAGCTTTTTCAACCCGCGTAAACCGCTTAGATTTTCTGTTTGTTCTAACTCTTCAATAGTCGCCAAAATGGCTTGTTTCGTACTTTCCTTTTTAATTGAATCCAGGTCTTTTGAAAATTTCGCAGAGAATTCAACTTTCATTTAGGACCGGAGTTTTTTCATGATGACTTCCCTGGTTGTCTTTTCGCTTTTGTCTACTTCATGCATCATTTGGGACAACCCGATGTCTTCCATCTGTTCTAAAGAGATGATGGTAGAAACAAGGCCCATTCGCTTAAATAAGTCGCTTAGAAATTTCTTTTCTGCTGCACTTTTTGGGGTAATCAACATTCCTTCCATACAAGTAATCTTTAGGCAAATATACCAAGGTTCTCCAAAGGTGAAAAGCTGATTTCCTGTTATTCCGACTCCTTCATCAAGCACCACTCAGGCTCGAATCCCTCGAATCAACCCTTAACTTCCGGGAAATCCCTTTGAACTTTCTCCTTTGAATTTTGAACTGCCCTTTCGTGCGTCTTGCTTAAACTTGCAGCATGGCCGTTTCATTATTCCAATTCGTCCGAACCCAACGATACCGCATGCTGCTGGCCTATGGCTTTGCTTTGGCAGCACTTCTGTTGGGTATGAAATGGCTGGAATACCGGTTTCTTCTGGTTCAGCACAGCTTTGAAATCTATGCCGGCCTCATCGCATTGGTGTTTACCGCTCTTGGAATCTGGCTGGCCGGAAAACTGACGGCACCCAAAATCCGGACGGTGATCATCGAAAAGGAAATTCAGGCAACGATTCAGGATGATTATTCCGAATTGCTGCGGGCAGAAAAAATATCACGGACGGGCCTAAGCAAACGGGAACTCGATGTGCTGGAACAAATGGCGCAGGGACTGAGCAACCAGAAAATCGCTGAAAAACTGCATGTGTCGCTCAACACGATCAAAACGCATACAGCCAGGATACTTGAAAAACTGGAAGCGAGCCGACGAACTCAGGCAGTAGACTTTGCCCGGAAACGAGGCATCCTTTCTTAAAAAAATAGACTCACTCTTTGGAATGATTTGTCCCGGATTTCTAAAAATCACCCGAAAGGATGACCTGACAACCGACACGAAACCAAACATTTGCACCACAAATCAAAAAAAGTAAACATGAAAAAAATCGTTCTCACCTACGGCCTGATTGCCGGCCTTCTTGTGTCTTTGTTCTTAGTTGGCAGCATGGCCTGGTGTTATCAATCTGGTTCTTTCGAAGGCAATATGTTCGTTGGCTTTTCGGCCATGATTCTCGCTTTCTCCCTCATTTTTGTGGGCATCAAAAAATGGCGTGACGACCAGAATGCCGGTTCTCTTTCTTTCGGCCAGGGCTTTCTGATCGGGTTGTACATCAGTCTGATTGCCTCCACAATGTATGTGATTTCCTGGATGGTGGAGTTTCATTTCTTCATGCCCGACTTTATGGAGAAACTTACTGCCCATACCCTCGAACAGGCAAAAGCAGCCGGAGCAACCGCTGCGGAAATCACAAAGAAGAAATCCGAAATGGAGCCTTATGAAGCGATGTACCGGAATCCACTCATGTTTGCCCTGATCACCTACACCGAGATTTTGCCGGTGGGTCTGGTGGTATCGGTTGTTTCAGCTTTTATTTTGAAGAAGAAGCCGGAAGCGGTGAGTTAAGAAATGTGGTACTGTCTGCGGGAAAACAGGCAATGAGGTGCCCAAAAGAAGCTGGGGCTATCAAGTATCCAACTTCTTTTGGGAAATTCCTTTGTCAGGATTCGGATATCAACCTCTAATTCAGAAAATCACTTTGAACTTTCCTCTTTGAATTTTGAACTAAACCTCCTCCCCTTTGAACTTTCTTCTTTGAATTTTGAACTACTCCCCTGCCATTTTCAATGCTTCAGACTCAAGTTCAGTAGAAAGTCTGAAGTTTGTTTGTTTCAATTTCCCGAGAATCGGTTTGATTGAAGAAATGATTCCTTTTTGGCGTGCACGAATGATGACACCTAAAGTTCCGGTTACCTGAATACCCAATTTAATTGCAATTTTCCTTGCTTTGAAGTCATCTAAAATTACCGTACTTCCGGGTATCTCCAAAGCCAGAGCAATGGCACTTGATTCTCCTTTATCAATCTGTAATTCCAATAACTGCTGTCTGAAAGGATCTTTCACTTCAAGGACTTCTATCCATTCTGGTAACGAATCGCCAAATTCACTTGCGATATCTTGGGTGGTGAAAACTGAGCCATAAACCTTTTTCAGGAGATCCATTTCTCCGATTTTTGCTAAAACGATTAAACAACTGGTATCCGATATAATCGTTTTATGCATTGGCTATATCACGGGACAAATCCGATGCAGGATAATTGAATAAAGAAACATCATAGTTTCCCAGAATTTCAGCGAACCTGGTCTTCGTCAAACCCACGAGATCAGCAGCCTGTCCCAGTGAAAGCCGGCCTTTTTCGTACAATCGGGTTGCGACCAACAGAGCCACTTCCTGATTGTCAAGTTCAAAATCATCGGGTACCATCAAAGTCACTGTTTTCATATTTCAAATGTACAAATTTTAGTGAACGATTTTTCATTGGCAGGTATATCCGTTTTTAAGGACATTCTCTGTCAGAGTTCAAGTGCCAACAACCAGATTCAGAAAACAACTTTGAACTTTCTTCTTTGAATTTTAAACTAAACCCTTACCCTATCGCCTCCAGCTCCGTTCCCACAAAATCCATCAGCTCTTTGATGTAGGATTCGGAGAAATCGAACCGGATACCGGCTGCTTCGTATACTTCCCGGATACCCGCTGTATGACCTAAGGAAAGTGCCTTCAGATAATCGGAAAGGGCTTTTTCGGGATTGGTTTTGTAATTTCTCCAAACTGCAATTGCTCCCAGTTGTGCCATTCCATATTCAATATAATAGAACGGAACCTCGAACAAGTGCAGCTGCTTTTGCCAGGCAATCGACTTGAAATGCTCGTACCCGGAATAATCGACCAGTCCGCTCGAAAATCGTTCGGATATCCGGAGCCAGGCTTGGGTTCTTTCCTCTTCTGAATGGGTCGGATTTTCGTACAACCAGTGCTGGAACGCATCGATGGTCGCCACCCAGGGAAGCGTATCGATCACCTGAGCCAGATGTTCGGACTTGGCCCGTTTCAGGTCTTCGGGATTGGTAAAGTACACATCCCAGTGATCCATCGACATCAGCTCCATGCTCATACTGGCAAGTTCGGCCACTTCAGATGACGTATGTTTAAAAAAACTAAGGGGCAGAAAACGGGTCACAATGCTGTGAACCGCATGGCCACCTTCGTGCATGAGCGTCACCATATCCCGCAGCGTACTACTGGCATTCATGAAAATGAAAGGGAATCCACTCTGATCCAGTGGATAGTTGTAGCCTCCCGGTGCTTTCCCCTTTCTCGATTCCAGATCAAAATGGCCCTTTTCTTCCATGGCCGACAGGCAATTGCCAAGAACCGGATCCAAACGACGGAACACTTCTTTTCCTTTGTCCAGCAAATCCTGTCCTCCCTCAAAGGCTTTCAGTGCGGGCCGTCCGTTTTCTTCGACCGCCAGATCATACGGACGGAGACTTTCCACTTTCAGGTTTGCTTTCCGCTGCTGAATCTGCCGCGTCACCAACGGAACCACCCGTTTTTCCACCGCTTCGTGAAACGATTTGCAATCGGACGGCGTGTAGTCAAACCGGCCCATCGACACAAACATATAGTCCCGGAAATTCTCAAAACCGGCATTTATCGCCACCTGATGACGAAGTGACACCAGATCGGTGAAAAGATGCTGTAACTTTTCACCGTCCTGAAAACGACGGTTCTGGATTTTCTCGTACACCTCCTTCCGCTCTTCTCTATCGGTCGATTGAAGAATGACACCGGCCTGAGGCATCGTGATTTCGGCACCTTTCCAGTCAATGCCCATGGCACCGGAAATGGCGGCAAATTCCTGCGCTTTGGTTTGAATTTCGGTCTGCAGGGCGATGTTTTCCTCCCTGAAAATCTCCAGGTCTTTCCGGATATTTTTCTTCAGAATCTCAGAACCGGCAAACGAAATGGTATCGAATCCAGGAAAGGTAATGAGAAGTTTATCGAGCTCATTTTGCCAGAGGGAAATCTCCGGATCGATCTGCTCCACAAAAAATGTATAGCGATCGACAGCCGTTTTATCGAGCGTATCGCAGGTCATTTTGATGTAACGCCAGGCCATGTCCTCTTCCAACCATGCGTTGAGTTCGGACCGGTCTTCGAGCCATGTCCAGAGTTCGGCCTCATTGGATACAGTCCGTGATTTCAGGTTTTCAAAATAAGGAAGAACGTCCTCCCAGCTTTCGATTTTGGCATCCTGAGAAATGAAACGGCAAGGTGCTGTTGAATCGGTGATAAACGTTTGATAGTCAGAAATCGGCATGTTCTAATAGTAAGAGAAATAGATGAGGATGAGTAAAACGGTAATGGCAAACCAGACCACATATTGCGGATACCGACGGGTGTGATCCCAGAGAAATCCGCCGGTTCCTTTGGCCAGTTGTGAGAGTGAAATAACAGTTCCGTCCACAAAAAAGCGGTCGAAAAAAGTGGTGAAATAACCGGCCACGACCACGATTTTGCTACCAGCAATCAGAGGTTTTTCGAGGATTATGTCTTCTGCTTTCACATTCAGTCTTGCCAACTGCAATCCCGAATTCCAGATTCGGACACCCAGCCATTCGGTGAGCGAAAAGCCAAGCAGAAACCGCTGCCAGAACGGACGGATCATCAGGACTTTCCAGTCTTTTTTCCAGGTCATTAACCAGGCGAAAATGCTTCCGACCATCACCATCACCACATCGGAATGGAGCCATTTTCCACGGGTGCCCCAGTAATCGGTGAGCCAACCGGTGGATGCCATCGGGTTTGGTCCGAAGAGCCAGAAGCCCGCTCCGAGCGACAGGATCAGGACCGGAATCCCCATGGATGGAGAAATGTGCAATGCCGAACCGGAATCCCGTTTCCCAAAACCAATGTAAAATGCCAGTCGCATGCTGTAGAAGGCAGTCAAACCATTACCGATTTGCAGAATGCCATAGGCCAGCCATTCCAAAGGTTTCAACGTTTCGGTCCATGGATCGGGCATGAGGTTTTCTTTGGAGATAAAACCGGATGTGAGTGGCCAGCCTGCCAGTGCGGCACAGCAAAGCACAAAGGCCCAGCGGTAAACCGGGTGTTTTGCAAACGCCGAACCCAGATTGGGAATGTATTGCGAGTCCATTCCTTTCAGCCCCTTCCTTTCGGCATCGTGCATCAGGATTCCGCAGAAAAGGAAAAGAGCGGCTTTGTAAAAGGCATGTGAACCCACATGTAAAAGCGTTTGGTCGGTTTGAGAAATTCCGATGGATACCACCATCACACCGAGTTGAGCCAGAGTAGAAAAGGCCAGTGTCGTTTTTAGGTGTTGTGAAAAAACCGCAGCCAGATTACTGAGCAAAAGGGTGATTCCTCCGATCACAACCAGAATCCACATCACAGGTTCCGGAAAAACCGGACTCAGATACGTGAGTACCCAGACACCTGCCACCACCATTGTAGCCGAATGAAGCAGGGCTGAAACCGAAGTCGGACCCGACATGGCTTCTTTCAGCCAGAGCGAAAACGGAAACTGGGCTGATTTCACAAAGGCTGCTATCACTAGAAAAAGACACAAAACCTGTCCGGTTGGTGAGGCAAGAAAAACTTCAGAGCCTGGAGGAAAGTTCACTTCGTTTAACACCACATTGTGAAGCCCAAAAGACACAAGTAGTCCGATTCCGGAAAGCAGAAACACATCTCCGAACTTGTTGATCATCATGACCCGGATACCGGATCTCAACACATCCGGCTTTTCGTACCAGAACTGAACCAACAGATAGGAACAGAGTCCCACCATTTCCCAGCCCAGAAACAATGTGAACAGGTTATTGGCCAGAAACAACCAGATCATCGCGGCCTGAAATACCGACATCAGAAAATGAAAGAGTCCGGACGGATCGTCCTTTTTCAGATAGCCCAGAGAATAAATCTGGATCAGCAGGGTAAAGAAAACAGCCAGTAGCGAAAGTGAAAGGCGGATGGGATTCAAAAGGAATCCTGTCGTAAAATCGACATTCCCGGGTATGGAAAGAAAACTTCCGGGACTCAGTGTCATTGGTTCCGGATTCTGTAGAATCAGAAAAACAAGAAAACTGAGGCTTATTAATGTTGGCACCACCGAAATCCAGGTCTTTTTCACCGGGACCAGAATCCACAGAAGCAGAGCCAGAACGGGCGATAAAAATAAATAAGACAGGATCTGCGGGTTTGTCATTTTACAGAAGTTTCACAAAACCGTTGTTTCAGTTCGATTGCTTTTGGATTTCCGGCCTGTTCGGCTTTCCCCAAAAACACACAGGCACTGTCGGCCTGACCCAGAGCCAGCCAGCAATTGGCCAGATTGAGGAACACATCCGGGTGCGCTGGTTTCAGTTTTTGAGCGGATTGAAAATCCTTGAGTGCCAGATCCGGATGCTGGTTGCTGAAATGCACTGCCCCACGATTCATCCACGCTTCAAAGAACTGCGGATCTTTTTTTACGGCTTTGTCAAAATCGGTCAATGCACCTTCTACATCTTTGTTTTCAGCTCTCAGATTCGCCCGCAGGTACCAGCCCCGAACAAAAGTCGGAAAGCCCATCACAAGAGAGTCCGCAGTTTTCAAAGCTTTGGCCGGTTCACTTTTTTGGGACAAAACCCAGGCACGACAATAAAGGGTGAATTCGTTTCGCTCCGAAAGAGAAGCGATTCCGGACCGGATCCGTTGAATTTGTTCAGGAGAAGAGGAATTCCAGGCCGAATCAAACCTTGTATGCAGGTCCGAATGGCTGTTTTCTGTTGTTCCGTTTGAACAGGACAACATAGCCAGCAAGCAAACTGAGAGTAATAAATTGCGCATTTGAGCCGGCAAGTTATAAAAGGAACAAACAATACGAATCATCCAAAATGAACCGGAAGAATCACAATAAGATCTGATGGCACTATTCAATTGATTTTTGGAGATGAAGCAGTTGAATTCAAACATTCGCAAATCGAATCTAGGAAACGGTTCAAACCACATAGGAAAATAGGAACACATAGAATGCAGCCAACAATGAACCGAACATTTCAAGATAACCCAAACCTCATTTATAACTGACAGGCTTATTCAAAACCAAATCCACACCAAAGGCTCTGGTGTATGGAAAAAGTGGGAGATTGAATTTTTTCTTTTGAAATGATGGTTACTTTTACCGACACAGAAAGCATTAACAACAGTCCATAACAAAGCTTGCTTTATGCGTCTATCGGGTCATTTCCTTCTTGTGATTTTCTTCTTCCTGGCAACAGGCAGAGGCGTCGTGGAAGCGAATCCCAAAGTCGTTTTCAACAAAGCCGGAATTCAGAATATTTTCAATGCCCCACGGTACTCTGGTCTGAATACGGCGGCTAAAGAATTTTATCTCTCACAGGAGGAAAAACTGGTGGTGGCGCTGTGCAATCTGGCACGCTACGATGCACAGGCATTTATCCGTGAGGTGATCATTCCTTCGGGTGCCGACACCAGTGCCCCGGAATTTAGCCGGATGCTCAAAACGCTCCGTCAGCACAAAAGTACCTTTCCATTAATGCCGGCTTTCTCCCTTTACAAATCCTCGCTGGTTCATGCACGTGATATGGGAATGTCCGGACAAGCAGGCCACAATAGTTCTGACGGTAAGTCATTTTCAGAACGGATTCAGCAGTATTTTCCATCCCACACCACAGTTGCCGAAAACTACTATCAGGGTGGTGGCGAACCGTTGGATATTGTACTTTCTTTTCTGATGGAGAAGGGCGAAAACGGAAAAGAATATTCCACCAATATCCTTTCTGACAAACTACACTACATTGGTGTTTCGATTCAGCCTCACCGGAAAAACTGCAACAATGCGGTCCTTGATTTCGCACAAAAACCCAATATTGCGGCTACCCGGAACCGGAAAAAAGACGACATGGAAGTGTACTGGAAAGATTGCCCCAAAGGCACAAAAGTCTCGTCCCGCCGTAAATCCGGTAGCTTTTTCCTCAGCAGCATTTTCGGAAGACGACGGAAATAAGATTCCGTCAGAAAGGAAACTCCACCTGCCCTTTCAGCAAATCATCCAGATTTTCTCTTTCCCTTATCAGGGACGACACCCCTTTCCATTGCAATACTTCAGCCGGACGGGGCCTCGAGTTGTATTGACTCGCCATCGAAAATCCATAGGCACCGGCATTGTGAATCGCCAGCACATCACCCTCTTTCGTTTCGGGAAGAGAGCGTTCATAACCCAGCGTATCGGTTTCACAGATGTACCCCACCACATTGTAAATCTGATGGTTGCCCCCATCTCTTGATATGTTTTCAATCGTGTGATAGGCATCGTACATCATGGGTCGGATCAGATGATTGAGGCCGGAATCGACACCCAGAAACATCGAGGTCGGGGTCTTTTTTACCGTGGTCACCGTGCACAACAATTGACCGCAATCCGACACAATAAACTTCCCGGGTTCAAACCAGATCTGGACTTTCTTACCCGCCTTCTGCTCAAACTCTGCCACCGATTGCTGCAATTGTTTTCCGAGTTCTTCGAGAGGCGTGACCACATCGCCGTCTTTGTAAGCCACCTTGAATCCGGACCCAAAGTCAATAAAGCGGATATCCGGAAACGAAGCCGCAGCCCGATACAAAATCGAAGCGCCCTGTAAAAAGACACCGGCATCCAGAAATTCAGAACCGGTGTGAACGTGCAGTCCTTCTACGTTGATTTTAAATTCTGCAACAATTTCCTCCACTTCCGGCAACTGAAAAATGGAAATCCCAAACTTGGAATCAATGTGACCCGTCTGAATTTTCGGATTTCCGCCTGCCAGAATGTGAGGATTGAGCCGCACAAAAAGCGGATAGGTGTCGCCAAACTTCTGACCAAATTTCCGAAGAGCGGACAAGGAATCGATGTTCACATGAATGCCAAGACGGACGGCCTCTTCTACTTCCGAAAAAGGCGCATTGTTGGGCGTGAAGAGAATATCGTCTGGCAAGAAACCAGCCTTTAGTCCAAGATGCACTTCCTGAATCGAGACCGCATCCAGGCCACAACCCAGCAAACGGACGAGACGCAAAACCGACAGATTGCTCAGTGCTTTGGCCGCATAATGGATTTTGTGATCAAACCCACCAAAAGCTGATTTCAGCCGGTTGACTTGTCTTTCAATGATGTGGCCGTCGTATATGTAAAGAGGTGAACCGTACTGAGTGACCAGCTCCAGTAATTCGCTTCGTTTTTCGCTGGGTGTTTTCATATGAATCAATTATCGGGTTCCAAAAACGGCTGTTCCCATTCGCACCAACGTACTTCCTTCCTCACAGGCGATTCGGAAATCACCACTCATTCCCATTGATAGCTCCTTCATTTTGGAATTCGGGAGGGCATCGTAGGATTTCAGCTGATCAAATAATGTTTTCAGGCTCCGGAATTCCTTTCTCACCTGCGCTTCGTGTGGCGAATTGGACGCCATTCCCATCAGGCCCTGAATGGAAATGAATGGAAATCGGGCTGGACCGTCTGTTTGATACCAGGCCAGCAATTCATCCGGACTCCACCCGAATTTGGATTCTTCTGTGGCGATAAATACCTGAAGGAGACAAGGAATCACACGATTGCATTTTTCTGCCTGCTTATTGATTTCGGTGAGGAGCTTTTCCGAATCCACCGAATGAATCATGTAGATAAACGGTGCGATGTATTTCACCTTATTGGATTGCAGGTGGCCAATCAGGTGCCAGCGAATGTCCGAAGGAAGCTCTTCCTTTTTCGCCATAATTTCCTGGACTTTGTTTTCACCGAAGTCTTTGTAACCTGCCTCATAGGCCGGAAGGATTCGTTCCACCGGGAAGGTTTTGGAGACCGGAAGCAGTCTGGCAGAAAAACCGGAGAGGTCGCTTTCAATCAATTGCAGGTTTTTCCTTACGTCAGACTCCATCATTTACAAGTTTATGCGTTTACTTTCCGTTTTTTGAGCCGCAAAAAAACACAATCCTAGGCATGCCCGTATTGAAAAGATTTCTGATTCTGATTCCTGTCCTTTTCTGGGCGGTCGAAGCCATGGCACAGGTTCCGGTTAAAACCTACTACGACAGCCTGACCCGCAAAAAGATCCGGGCCGAATTTTCGTACAACAACCTGGACGACAGCCTGATTGTGGGCCCTTACAAAAGCTATCATCCCAACGGAAAAATCGCCATGACCGGCCAGTATGCCGACGGAAAAAAGGACGGACCGTTTACCGAGTATTTCCCGAATGGCAAAATGCGTCTGGAAGCCGAGTTCAAAGCCGGAAGAAAAGAAGGAAAGATGATCGCCTACGATTCCACAGGACAGCTCCTTCAGAAAGCAGTTTTTGCCAATAACAAACTGAATGATTCACTCATCGTCTGGTTTAAAGGAGGAGGATTAAAATCCAGAGCCCGGTTTGAAAACGATTCCATTGAAGGATTGGCCATCGAATACTTCCGGTCCGGAATCATGAAGCAGGAACTCACCTATAAAAAAGGAAGGCCCAACGGCCCAAGCCGGGAATATTACCCGACGGGTGTCCTCTATATCGACGCCAACTATGTGAACGGATTTCTGACAGGAAACTACAAAGTGTATTTTGACAATGGCCAGCTGGACACAGAATCTCACCTGACGAAAGGAACAAAGAATGGCGGCTTCACGAGTTACACACGGGATGGCAAAAAGATACAGGAAGGATTCTATCAGGAGGGCACATATCACGGGGAGTTTAAAACCTTCTATCCGGAGGGTCCACTAAAAAGCAGCGTCTTATGGGAACATGGCCTGAAGCAGGGAGAAGCGGAGTATTACTATTTGTCTGGAAAAGTGAAGGAAAAGGCCAGTTATGAAAACGATAAAAAAGTCAGTTCGAAAGGATGGTATGAAAACGGGAATCCTGAATTTGAGAAAGGATTCGGTCCGAAAGATGATCTGTTTGGAAACTGGGTGGTCTATTACCCGAACGGGAAACCCAAAGAACGAAAGGAATACGACAAAGACAGCAAGCTGACAGGTAAACGGATATTGTATGACTCCCTCACCAACCACAAAACGCTGGAAGAAGACTGGTTACACGACCGGCTTTCTGGAAAAGTAAAAACCTACCACCCGAACGGCAAGCTGAATGAGGTTTTCCTGTATCAGGGCAATTACATTCAGGGAGCGTACATTTCGCATCATCCGGATGGAAACGTTCATGTGAAAGGACTTTACAAGAACAGCAAGAAAACCGAGAAGTGGTTTTTCACCGATGAGAAAGGTTCTCAATACAAAATCGAAACCTGGAAAAACGGCAAACTCCTGGGCACCAAAAACATCCGGTTTCAGAAGGAGAAGAAGTGAGGTGGAAGATTCTTAGATAATTTGTTTATTATTTGATAGTAAGCTTTGAGACTTATTTAAATGCTAATGGCTCAGCCTTGATCTGAATTTAGAGCATCAAAAGTTGGAGTTGAAACAATCACTCTTAACCCATAATTCTTAACTTTTCACTCCCCCGCCTCTTTGAACCTTGAACTTCCAACTTTGAGCTCAGTCCTCTTCAACTTTTTAAATTTTCAAAAATCTTGAAGATGAATCCGGATCTCAACTGAACGGCAAAGGTTCAATTCACTCAGAACACCAACCTATTAAAGCCAATCACTCTTCACTCATAATTTTTAACTTTTCACTCCCCCTCGCCTCTTTGAACCTTGAACTTCCAACTTTGAACTCCATTACTCCTGCTTCTGCCCATACTGCTTCTGCATCTGCTCGATGAACTTCTGACGCTCTTCCGGTGTCATATTCTGAATTTTCTGCATATCCACACCGCCCGGCATCATGGGAGATGGTCTGTCCTGCCTGGTGTATCCATCCAGACTAAACTTTGATTCAGGAATGTCCATCATCTCGGCTTTCACCAGGTCCATCTGCATTTCCATTTTGTCGCCACCTATCTTCATCCGCACTGGAAATCCCTGTACACCTTTTTCTGCCATGGCTTTGGTGGCGGCTGAACCGTTAATATAACGGTTCTTCATATCCGCCATTTCCGAGTATCCTTTGACATCAGTGCTCACCCACCAGTGGATGATTCCCATTCGTTCTGACTTCCCTTTCAATGTCAAATGGGTGGTGGCATAACCATTCACCGTTTCCTTTCCAATTACGACTATCTCATATTTTTCTTTCTCCTCGGCAGACTCGCCTTCCTTCTTCCGCTTACCCGATTCAAAATAAGTTTTCTCCTTCTCATTCAGCATATAAAAGGCATCGGGACTGGCTTTCAGCTGCAAAGTGGTCATGTTCATCATCCCCATTCTTCCCATTCCCTGCATACCGTCTCCCATATTCATCTGAGTTCGGGTGTTACCATCCTGATACCAGGATTTCATGGTGCCGTTCATTCCCTGTGCGTTGGTTACTTTAAACTCAATGTAGTGGCCAGCGAAAGAAGCGATGCGTGTCAGCAAAAAGGCCGAAAAAAGAAGGAAGGTTTTCATTGTCTGTATTTTGAAGGGACAATTACCGAAATCATTAAAACATAAAAAAATAAAAGCCGGCAGGAAAGAAATCAGAAACAGGAATTCATCTTTGTCCCTCCATTCCAACAAATCATGGCAAGATATCTTACCGGCATACAGAGTTCAGGAATCCCTCATCTGGGTAACATTCTGGGTGCCATTGAACCGGCAATCCGTTTTTCACAAAACCCGGAAAACGACTGCATCTTTTTTATTGCAGACTACCATTCCCTCACCACCATCAAATCAGCCGAACAGCGGATTCACAATGTGCGGTCAGTAGCAGCCACCTGGATTGCCTTTGGATTTGATTACCAGAAGAACATTCTGTTTCGTCAGTCTGATGTAAAAGAAGTACTGGAGCTCACCTGGATCCTGAGTTGTTTCACGCCCTTTCCAATGCTGGCCAATGCCCATTCATTTAAGGACAAGTCGGATAAACTATCAGACGTGAACGCAGGGCTCTTCAGCTATCCTGTCCTGATGGCGGCCGACATATTATTATACGACACCGAATTTGTGCCGGTCGGAAAAGACCAGATCCAGCACATCGAAATTGCCCGTGACATTGCCAGTGCTTTTAACAATGCGTATAAACAGGATGTCCTTACACTTCCAACACCTGCTCTCCAACAGGACAGTATGCTGATACCGGGAACCGATGGCGGAAAAATGAGCAAGAGCTATGGAAACTATATTGATATCTATCTGGACGATAAAGCCCTCCGCAAAGTGGTGATGTCCATTCTCACTGACTCTACGCCTCTGGAAGAACCGAAAAAGACGGAGGGTGACACGACATTTAAATTGTACAGTCTGCTTGCTACTGAAGCTGAGACCGCTCATCTGGCTTCGTTGTATGCCGGAGGAAATTTTGGTTACGGTCATGCCAAACAGATGTTGTATGAAAAAATTCTGGATCATTTTCAGGATGCCCGGGCACGATATTCAGACTTAATGAGTAAACCGGAAGAAATCGACGCCATTCTGGCCATTGGAGCAGACAAGGCACGTACAATTGCCACAAACGTTCTGAACCGGGTAACGCCGCTGACAGGTTTCTGATTTTTCACTGCATGGCCGAAACCAGACCGAATCAGGATATGGATTCCTATTTCGAGGCAGAACTGAACAAACGGAAAGCATCGCATTTGTACCGTACATGGGCACCACCTGTGCAGGCAACAAAAGCCGATTTCATTTCCAACAACTATCTGGGACTTGCAGGAAATACGATAGACCTTCTTGATGAGCAGAATTCTGGAGAAATCTCGTTTCTGCCATCCGGATCTACGGGATCCCGACTGGTTTCAGGTAACCACCCGATTCTGACGGAACTGGAAGAAGCCTGTGCCCAATTCTTCAATGCGGAATCCTGTCTGTTTTTCCAGAATGGCTATATGGCAAATCTGGCATTGCTCTCAGTGGCTGCAGGAAGACAGGATACCTATATATACGATGATGCCTGCCATGTGAGTCTGAAGGATGGCATGCGACTTTCTCTTGCCACGAAATACCCGTTCCGGCACAACGATCCGGAAGACCTCGAACGTAAACTCAAAAAAGCGGTGGGTCGCATTTTTATTGTAGTAGAAAGCATTTACAGTATGGATGGCGACCTATGTGCGCTACAACCAATTGCAGCACTTGCAGAGAAATACCATGCTCATATAATCCTGGATGAAGCCCATAGCACAGGAACGATTGGACCGTCCGGAAGAGGACTGACCGCTATGATGGGAATGGAAGACAGAATCTGGGCAAGAATCTATACGTTTGGAAAAGCACTCGGTGCTTCAGGTGCTGTGCTGTCGATTTCGAAGACGACCAAAGAATATCTCACCAACTTTTCACATCCCGTCATTTATTCCACAGCACCCATGCCTGTTCATGCCGGGATCTGTCTCGAACAACTTCGATGCCTGCAACAAAACCCGGTACTTACAGAGAAACTACAGGCGAACATTACACACTGGAACAAGTCTGGCGAATCCATAGGCAGTGTCATTTCAAAAAATAAAATGTCGCCGGTACAATATTTTTTAATGACGGGGAATGAAAATGCTCTTCATGCAGCCAAACATCTCGAAACACTTGGTTATCAGACAAAAGCAATGCTTTCACCTACGGTTAAAGCCGGTACTGAAAGGCTCCGGATCAGCCTTCACAGCTTTAATTCCAGTACCCAGATTGACGAACTTATCCGGTTGCTGGGAGAATTTTAAAATATTTTTGAATTCACTATTTGGCTTTCCGATCAAAAACTCTACTTTTGCACTCCCTTTTTGAAGAGGGGTGTTATTACGCATTTGTATGGTCATTGATCCAATAGCCGATTATCTAACCAGATTACGAAACGCCATTAAAGCCAGGCATTTGGTAGTTGAGGTTCCTGCTTCCAACATGAAGAAGCGCATTACGGAGATCCTTTTTGAAAAAGGATACATATTAAGCTACAAAGTAGACGAGAGTGGTCCGCAAGGTTCCATCAAAATCGCGTTGAAATACAGCTATCCTTCAAAGGATCCGGCAATTATGAAACTGGAACGTATCAGTAAATCTGGTCTTCGAAAGTATGCTTCAGCATCACGATTACCACGAGTTCTGAACGGACTTGGCATTGCCATTCTTTCTACATCGAAAGGTGTTATGAGTGACAAGGAGGCCCGTCTTCATAAAGTAGGAGGTGAAGTTTTGTGTTACGTTTATTAATTCTCTGAAATATGTCAAGAATTGGAAAATTACCGTTACCGATCCCAGCAGCAGTTGCAATTTCGGTTGATAAATCAAATGTAGTGACGGTTAAAGGACCTAAAGGTACTTTAACACAAGCTGTAGATCCGGATATCAGTATTACTATTGAAGATGGAGTTCTTACAGTTGTACGTCCCACAGAACAAAAAAGACATAAAGCCCTTCATGGTTTGTACCGTTCTCTTATTGCCAATATGGTAAAGGGAGTAAATGAAGGATATAAAGTAGATCTGGAACTGGTAGGGGTTGGTTACAAATCATCTCTTCAGGGAACCTCCAATCTGGAGTTGTCATTGGGTTATTCACACAACCTGGTGATTGGACTTCCGCCTGAAATTACCGTTTCAACCATCACTGAAAAAGGTAAAAATCCAATTGTAACATTGCAAGGGATTGACAAACACCTGATTGGTCAGGTTGCTGCAAAATTAAGAAGCCTGAGAGAAGTAGAACCTTACAAAGGAAAAGGTATACGCTTTGTTGGCGAAGTTGTTAGAAGGAAAGCTGGTAAAACATCTGCAAAATAAATCATGGCTTTAACTAAGTTAGAACGCAGAAAGAGAATTCAACTGCGAATCAGAAAAAAAATAAGAGGCTCTGCTGAAAGACCCAGAATATCTGTTTTCAGAAGCAATTCACAGATCTACGCTCAGTTGATTGATGATGTTGCTCGTAAAACAATTACAGCGGCATCTTCACTTGAAGTAAAGGCAACAGCGACATCGAAAACAGAAACGGCAACGAAAGTTGGTCAGGCTCTGGCTGCGAAGGCGAAAGAAGCTGGCATTACCAATGTGATTTTCGACAGAAGCGGATATCTATATCATGGTAGGGTAAAAGCTCTTGCTGAAGGAGCACGTGAGGGAGGTTTAAATTTTTAAGACATGAACAACAGCAGAATCGTTCGCTCCGTTGAAGGAGATTCACTGAAAGAGAAAGTAGTTGCCATCAACCGGGTAGCGAAAGTTGTAAAAGGTGGTCGTCGCTTTTCATTCTCCGCCATCGTTGTGGTTGGAGATGGGAATGGAATCATAGGTTACGGATTGGGTAAAGCCAATGAGGTAACGGATGCCATTCAGAAAGGAATTGATGATGCCAAAAAGAATCTGGTAAAAATTCCAATGTACAAATCAACCGTACCTCATGCCAATTATGGCAAATACTCCGGAGGATTTGTATTTCTAAAACCAGCCGCTCCAGGTACAGGTATCATTGCCGGTGGTGCAATGCGTGCTGTCCTTGAAAGTGCTGGCATCAAAGACATTCTGGCAAAGTCAAAAGGTTCTTCAAACCCACACAACGTGGTTAAAGCAACTGTTGATGCACTTGTAACGATGAAAGATCCAAGTGAAATTGCCAAAAACAGAGGTATCTCTTTACAAAAAGTATTTAACGGTTAAGGAACCATTAACATGAAATTACATACCTTAAAACCAGCTGAAGGATCCGTACGGAGCAGAAGAAGAATCGGACGTGGTTCAGGATCCGGTATGGGTGGAACATCAACCCGCGGACACAAAGGGGCTCAGTCCCGCTCTGGTTACTCAAGAAAAGCAGGCTTTGAAGGTGGTCAGATGCCACTTCAGAGACGTGTTCCTAAATTCGGCTTTAAAAATCCGGGCAAAGTAACATTCAAGGTGTTGAATCTGGATGATCTTCAGAAACTATCTGAAACATACAATTCCACTACTTTGGATTTGAACTTCTTCCTTGGACACGGTCTGGTTTCCAAAAAAGACAAAGTGAAAGTATTAGGCCGGGGCGAACTCAATTCAAATGTTAATGTAACTGCACATGCTTTTTCAGATTCAGCGAAAGAACTGATTGAGAAAGCGGGAGGTTCCACAAACCTTGTCTCCTGATGAATAAGCTGTTTAAAACATTCCGTGATATTTTTTCGATTGAGGATTTGCGTGAGCGAATCCTCAATACGTTGTTATTTCTGGCTGTTTACCGCCTTGGTTCGTACATCGTACTTCCGGGTGTAGACGGAGCCCGATTCCAGGGCAGTACAGAAGGCATTTTTGGTCTGTTGGATACTCTCCTGGGAGGTGCATTCAGTAATGCATCCATCTTCGGATTGAGCATCATGCCATACATTTCTGCCTCCATCGTACTTCAGTTATTAACAGTAGCCGTTCCTTATTTCCAAAAATTACAGAAAGAAGGCGAATCCGGAAGGAAGAAAATTAACCAGTACACTCGTGTGCTCACGATCGTAATCTGCGTTTTTCAATCAGCAGCCTACATTTCATCCAACATTCCGGCTGAATACATCTATCCGGAATTTGCTGTCAACTTTGCCGGTATCTCATTATTCAGCCTGTCTTCCATTATTGTCCTTACAGCTGGAACTATTTTCTGTATGTGGATGGGTGAGAAAATCACCGATCGCGGTATAGGAAACGGTATCTCTCTCCTAATCATGGTGGGTATCATCTCACGATTCCCTGGTGCCATTATTAAAGAAGCAATGACCCGTGATATCAACGGTGCACTGATTTTCATTCTTGAACTTTTCGTTCTATTCTTTGTGGTAATGGCAGTGGTGATGATTACCCAAGCGGTTCGTCAGATTCCAATTCAGTATGCCAAACAAATAGTAGGCAATAAAGTATATGGAGGTCAAAGACAATATTTGCCAATTAAGGTAAACTCTGCTGGTGTAATGCCAATCATTTTTGCTCAATCTTTAATGCTCATTCCGGCGTTCTTTACCAACATGATTTCAACGTCTGGAAATGAATTTCTTGTTCGGATTGGATATGCATTCTCTGACTATACAAGCTGGCAGTACAGTTTGATGTTCGGTTTACTGATCATCATCTTTACCTTCTTCTACACGGCCATCGCGATCAATCCAAATCAAATCGCAGATGACATGAAACGCAACAATGGTTTCATCCCGGGCGTTAAGCCAGGGCCACAAACCAGCGATCACATCGCAACCGTTATTGATCGCATCACATTACCAGGCGCCATTTTTCTGGCACTGATTGCGATTATGCCATCCATTGCAAGTCGCTTCGGTGTCAGCCGTGATTTCGCACAGTTCTTTGGAGGTACTTCCCTCCTGATTATGGTGGGTGTTATTCTGGACACACTTCAGCAGGTTGAAAGTTACCTGTTAATGAAACATTATGAAGGCTTAATGAAAACCGGAAAATTCAACGAATCAGCTGAAAATGCTGTCGTAGCCGGATAAAAAATATGCTCAAGGTAAAAGAAAACATATACGTGAAAACAGCCAGCGAAATTCAGGCCATTCGTGAGAGTGGATTGATTTTGTCTAAACTCCACGGAGAGCTGTCGAAGCGTGTACAGGCTGGTGTAAAAACACTGGATCTGGATGCTTTTGCCGAAGAGTACATTGTAAGCAACGGTGCTAAACCGTCATTCAAAGGATATAGAAATTTTCCTGCTACCCTTTGCATTTCGGTAAACAGTGTGGTCGTACATGGAATACCCAATCATTACAGCCTGAAAGATGGAGATATTATTTCCATTGATTGTGGTGTGTACTATAATGGATTCCATGCTGATTCGGCTTACACATACAAAGTAGGAACTGTAAGTACCGATGCTCAGAAACTAATGGATGAAACCTACACTTCCCTGATCAAAGGCATTGCCAAATGCAAAGCCGGAAACAGGGTGGGCGATATCAGTGCAGAGATCCAACGCTATTCCGAATCTTTCGGTTATGGTATTGTCCGCGAACTGGTTGGTCATGGTGTAGGAAGAAATCTTCATGAAGCTCCAGAGGTTCCCAATTTCGGGAAACCAGGAAAAGGTCCGAAGCTGATGGAAGGAATGGTTATTGCCATTGAGCCAATGGTCACCATGGGCAAGAGGACAGTAAAACAGGAAAAAGATGGCTGGACCATCAAAACAGTAGACGGCTTACCAGCTGCACATTTTGAACATACCGTAGCAATTGTAGACGGGAAACCGGAAGCATTGACTTCGTTTGATTATATTGTTGAATCCCAGAAAGTAAATTATAATGGCTAAACAATCATCAATCGAACAGGACGGAACCATTTTAGAAGCATTGTCCAACGCTATGTTCCGTGTGGAACTTGGCAATGGACACCAACTCATCGCACACATCTCGGGTAAGATGCGGATGCACTATATTAAGATCCTTCCCGGGGATAAGGTCAGACTCGAAATCTCACCTTATGATTTATCTAAAGGCAGAATTGTTTATCGATACAAATAAAGAGAAATGAAAGTAAAAGCTTCGGTGAAAAAGCGCAGTGTAGACTGCAAGATCATCCGACGGAAAGGAAAACTTTTCGTTATTAACAAGAAGAATCCAAGGTTTAAACAAAGACAAGGATAATGGCAAGGATTGCTGGTGTTGACATCCCCGGAAACAAAAGAGGGGAAATCGCTCTAACCTATATTTTCGGAATAGGTAGAAGCTCTGCAAGTTCGATTCTGGACAAGGCAGAAATTAGTAAGGACAAAAAAGCCAATGATTGGTCTGAAGAAGAGGCAAATGCCATTCGTGCCATCATCAGTGCTGAGTTCAAAGTTGAAGGTGTTCTTAAGTCTGAAGTTCAGATGTCGATCAAGCGATTGATGGATATTGGATGTTACAGAGGACTTCGTCACAGAAAAGGCCTGCCTCTTCGTGGACAAAGAACCAAGAACAACTCAAGAACCCGAAAAGGTAAAAGGAAAACTGTGGCTAATAAGAAAAAGGCTACTAAATAATTTGGACGGATGAATCAGAAAAGAAAAGACAAAGCCAAGAAACGCGTTGTAGTTGTAGAAGCAGTGGGACAAGCTCACATTAAAGCTTCATTCAACAACATCATAGTATCGATAACCAATAATAACGGCGAAGTAATCTCTTGGGCTTCAGCCGGAAAAATGGGCTTCAAAGGCTCAAAGAAAAATACTCCCTACGCCGCTCAGCGTGCTGCTGAAAACTGTTCTCAGGTCGCGTATGATCTTGGAATGCGGAAAGTGGATGTATTTGTAAAAGGTCCAGGTGCTGGAAGAGAATCTGCCATCCGCACCATTCAAAATTGTGGCCTTGAAGTGGCAGTAATTAAAGATGTAACACCGCTTCCGCACAACGGATGCCGTCCACCTAAAAAGAGAAGAGTATAAATCATGGCAAGATATACCGGAGCCACCACCAAAATAGCACGTCGGTTTGGAGACGCCATATTTGGTCCTAGCAAAACATTACAGAAAAAGAATTACGGACCAGGTCAGCATGGTCGTGGTAAAAGAAGAAAATTATCTGAATACGCAGTTCAGCTGGCAGCAAAACAAAAAGCAAAGTATACGTACGGTGTACTGGAACGTCAATTCTCTAATTTGTTTGCCAAAGCCGCCCGTAAAGAAGGAATCACAGGTGAGAACCTCCTGAAACTTCTGGAAGCAAGATTGGATAACGTTGTTTTCCGTCTTGGCGTATCACCGACACGTGCAGGTGCACGTCAGATCGTTCTTCACAAACACATTACAGTGAATGGCGAAGTCGTAAACATCCCATCATTCAGCGTAAAACCTGGAGATGTAATCGCGGTTCGGGAGAAATCCAAATCGTTGACAGCCATCACTTCCAGCCTTCTTGCCAGAAGTGCGAAAAAATTCAACTGGCTTGAGTGGGATGGAAAAGAACTTTCTGGTTCTTTCATCAGCTATCCTCAGAGGGATCAGATTCCTGAAAACATTCAGGAACAACTAATTGTCGAACTTTACTCCAAATAATTAACAACTATGTCTTCGATTCTAGCCTTTCAGATGCCAGACAAAGTCGTCATGGAGAAGGCCGATGACTTCCATGGCCTATTCGAATTCAAGCCTCTTGAAAAAGGATATGGTGTAACCATCGGCAATGCCCTCAGAAGAATATTGCTTTCATCTTTGGATGGATATGCAATTACTTCCATCAAAATACCATCTGTTCTTCATGAATTTTCAACAATTGAAGGTGTTGTTGAAGATGTGACGGAAATTATTCTGAACCTTAAGCAGGTTCGTTTCAAGAAACTGGTAGACAGTCCTGATCAGAAAATTAACATTTTCCTGAAAAACAAGGACTCATTTACCGCAGGTGATATTTCAAACTTCACAAGTTCTTTTACGATCCTTAATCCGGATCTGGTTATTTGTCGTATCGACCCTGCTTTCTCTTTCGA
>CAMCXM010000031.1 GCA_945883425.1 Spirosoma fluviale | reverse complement strand
TTCTACAATCTGATCTTTTAGAATGCCACCGCAATTCAAGGCCTCCACCACATCAATTTGGGTATCTTCACTAAGCACTTTATAAGTGGCATTATCCTTCATTCTGGTCACAAAGAAGACTGATTGAGCAGTCCAATCGGCGTATAGCTTGTAGTTGACATAACCTTTATCGAATACATAAATGTTGCCTGTAACCAATTTCAGCTGTCCGAGGAAATCCCGATCATTCTTCGCCGATTCAGTAAGATATACCAAACTTGGAACCCGGCTGTTAAATGGAAGAAGGCAATGCGCTTTAATACCACCTTTCTTTTTACCGTTGGTTGGATTGCGGCCTGCTCCCTTCAAAACATCGACAAACAGGGAAAAGGTGGTAGAATCAAATCGCATCACTTTTTCACTGGGTGCCTCATTATTCACAGGCGAATTGAAATAGGAATTCTTCAATTCCGACTTGTAGTGGTCTAGTAAAAGATCATAAAGCTCTTTAAAAACAGCACTGTCCCGCTCAATATTTGCATCTGAGAGGGTGCTGGAAGCAGGAAGTTGAGTAATCCCCAATTGACTAAGTTTCCCATCCAAAAAAAGCAAACACTTGCATAAACTATTGAGAGATGGTGCTTTAGTTATTATTCCATACAGCATGAAAACCAATTGATTGTAGGTTGTCATGGTTTTATAGTACCGATCTGCCTCAAACTTTTCTGCTGCCTGTTTTACCAATTCCCTGGGAACAAAAGATAGCAACTGACAAATGACAGGGTGTCCGGATAACTTGTTACTTTGCATCTGCAAAACTTTATTGTGTGGTAACAGCAAAGCTTGCAAAAAAGAGGCAGATGAAAGCAATTTCTCTGCCTCTTGTACTTTACCAAGAATTTGGAAAATTTACCCTCTAATCTATACTGAGTTCACCGGATGACAGTATTTTTAATTACCAATCGCAGGCTCAATTCACCACTAGCCAGCTCCAGGATTCGGTACTATTTTATTCGGATAAAACTCAGTTTTCAAAGGCTCTTCCATTTGCAGAGCAATTGGTAAAAAAGCTAAAAGCCGAAAAAGGCGAAAAAGATTCCGTTTACCTGAGAACCGTGACCACTTGGGGAGAGATGCTGAGCAACTGCCGCAATTTTCAAGATGCAGAAAAATTGTTATTGAAAAATGTTTCCGACATTTCCAGTGCCCTGGGTCCGCAAAACGTATTGCTTTCCCGGTCCCACCAGGTTTTAGGCGGTATGTATTCCGAAAAACAGGAGTTCAAAACAGCTGAAAGTCATTTTTTGAAAGCCATCGAAATCAGGAAGGCTGCAATAGCCACGGACGACCATGATATGGGAGTTTTGTACAATAATCTTGGGAGTCTTTATTTTTCAAACGGAGCCTACAATCGGGCAGAAAACCAGTACAAAGCTGCATTTGAAATCTGGAATAAATTGTATGGCGACAATCATAAACTGATAGGAATGGCATACAGCAACCTGGGCACCATGGCCGACTTAGGTGGCCGCTTTGAGGAAGCTGAAACGCTTTTCAATAAATCGATCGAAGTCAAAACAAAAATGCTTGGGCCCTCGCATCCCGATTTGGCCATTTCTTATGGAAACCTGGGCTCATTTTATTTCACTCAGAGCAAGTATCCAAAAGCAGAAGATTGTTATCTCAAATCGTTGGAGATCCGGTTGGCAAATTTTGGGGAAAAGAATGTTGGAGTTGCCAGAATGTTTAACAATTTGGGTATGCTGAACGCAAAACTGGGACTGTTTGAAAAAGCAGAATCCAATTACCTGAAAAGTATTGATTTACGAATAGGTTTACTGGGAGAAAATCACCCGCAAGTGGCAGAATCTTATGTTGCGCTGGCTGTTGCCTATTCCGACCAGGGAAAGCTAACCAAGGCAGAACCATATTTTCTTAAAACGATAGAAATACAGAAAAAAAAGCCTGGCGAAAATCATCCGGTTGTTGCCACCACTTATAACAATACCGGAAACTTATATTACCGGATGCACAACTTCGCAAAGGCGGAATATTATTACAGAAAATCTTTAGAAATAAAACGAAAAGTATTTGGCGAAAAAAACCAATATGTAGCCAGCTGCTACAACAATCTGGGCACCTTATTCAACGATATGGGTGAGTTTGCACAATCTGAAGAATATTATAAAAAAGGTCTCTCAACTTACTTGCTTACAGTTGGGGAAAACCATCAGGATGTTGCCAGTTCACACTTTCAATTAGCCAGAAATCTAATAGATAAACAAAAACCGGAAGAAGCATTTGACCATCTTGAAAAAGGAAAGGAAAATTTATTATATCAGATTGCAATAAATTTCCCCATTTTAACTGAAAAGGAAAAGCAAAGTTTCTTTCAATATTGGATGAGAGAAAATCTGGACAATCTGGCTTCATTTTCCTTAATGAATCCCGCAAGATACCCAAAACAAAAAGCCCTTCTTTACAATACCACTCTGGCCACTAAGGCTATTATACTGAATTCAACCCAAAAATTGAGGAAAAGACTGATGCAGATACCTGACACGAACATTCTCAAACGAATTGAAATTTGGGAGAAAAACAGAAAAGAAATTGCAAGAATTTATCAGGGAAACGACTCAAGCGAATTGGCAACTTTAAAAACGCTTATAGAGGAAACAGAGAATTTGGAAAAAGAACTGAGCAGACTGACCCAGGATTTTACTGCTCTGACAGATAAAAAAGTACCAGTATGGACAGATATTCAGAAAAAATTGAAAACCAGAGAAGCAGCCATTGAAATAGTACGGATCCGGAAATATGGAAATACCATCCAGGTGACCGATACAAGTAATCCGTTGAACCCCCGGTATCAGCTCCGAGGGTTGACGGACAGTGTGGTTTATGCAGCGTTGATTATAAAAAAAGGCATTAAATTTCCAGATATGGTCATACTTCCAAATGGAAATGAACTAGAGGAAAAAGGCATACTATATTACAGAAACTGCATTCAAAAAAAGCTGGAAGACCAAAGTTCTTATGACCGGTTTTGGGCACCAATAGGAAAAAAATTAGGCAAAAAAATCGAAACCATTTATTTTTCTCCGGAAGGTATTTTCCACTCCATAAATCTTAACAGTCTAAAGAACCCAAAAACAAACAAATTTCTTCTGGACGAACTGAAAATCAAACAGGTAACCAATACAAAAGATCTGTTAACCTTTCAAACTTCCAATCAAAATGTGAACAATGTTTGTCTGGCCGGCTACCCGGATTATAACATGACAAGCGACAAAATATTAAGCGTGGTAACCAGAGGTGCCCAAACAAAAATTGAACAACTTCCTGTCCTGACAAGGGGTGAATTATTTGCGGAACTGCCAGGCACAAAACAAGAAGTAGAATCGATATCTGAGATATTAACCGGGAGTGGATTAAGAGTGCAGTCTCTTATTGGTGAAAATGCCCTGGAAGAGTCCATTAAAGCACTAAACCAACCAGGGATTTTACACATTGCTACGCATGGCTTTTTTCATTCCGACACTTCAAAAAATATAAATCCATTGCTTTTTAGTGGAGTATTGCTCTCCGGAGCAAACAAAACAATTTCTGGTCAGCAAAATGAAGAGATTGAAGACGGCATCCTCACCGCTTACGAAGCCATGAACCTGAATCTGGACAACACCGATCTGGTTGTGCTTTCGGCTTGTGAAACCGGACTCGGCGAAATCAAAAACGGAGAAGGCGTATATGGATTGCAAAGGGCTTTGGTAGTGTTCAAAAAAGTGTGTAAACTAAGGTAGATTACAACCTATATTTTCTTTTGAAGGAAGCCCAGAAGTGTGACCTACTGGCTTCCCTCGCAAGACGAATTATTTTTTTTCCATTCCAAAATTAGGGAAAAGTTTTGGTTCAAAAGACAGCTGATAGATTGGGAAATTATATTCTTTTCTCTTCATAGCCACACTGCCTAAAAGGAATAAGACTGATTCCGGACTGGGCATTGAACTCCTCATTCGCAATGTTCGTTTGTAATTGCGGTTGAGCCTCTCAATCCAGTTGGTGGTATAGATCATCCTTCTGATTTGGACATTATAACCCAAATAGGTGAAATACAGTCTGTTTCTGGGTTCCAGGTAGGATTTTAAGCTTGGGTATTTTGTGATCCATTTTCCTATAAATGCGACAAACCGCTCATATCCTCTGGTTGGATTGTCGTTTTCTCTTTCCGGATTTAATACCTCTTTGAGATCTGTGGCTATGAGTTGCTTATCAACTGGTTTTACCTTCGCCTGGATATTTCTGGCAAGATGAACCGTGCATAATTGAACATCCGATTCTGGAAAAACAGCGGCAATCACATTCTCGATACCAGTCAATCCATCACAAACCACTAAGCTGACTTTTTGAAGGCCTCTTTTCTTGAGTGCTTCAAAGGCATCTTTCCAGTTAGTACTCCCTTCTGTGGGATGATTGACAAGGGCGATCACTTCTCTTGTCCCGTCTTCTTTCACTGCCAGAATACTGTAATAGGCCTCATTACTAACCGATTCATCTCTTCTTGTATACCAATAAGTAGCATCAATGTAGAGAATGGGATAATGCCGTTCCAATCCTCGATCAAGCCATTGGAAGACATCTTCTCTGGCTGTTTGCATCATGTTACTGACGGAGGCCTTGCTATAATGCTGCCCATAAACCTGCTCAAATATCCCACCGATTTGCTCGCCCGTTAGTCCGGAGCTGTATAACTCATAGGCCAGATTCCGACTTTCTGACTCCTGATCTTTGATCAGAGCCAATATCATAGGATAAAAATTATGATGCCTGCTGCGGGGAACCATCAATTCTAATTTACCACCATGGCCTAACACCGATCGAAATCGGTATCCGTTGCTGCTATCCCCTTGTTTTTCATTGAATTCATGCCGCTCAGCACGCATAATAGCTTCTACTGAATACTTGAGAATTTGTTGATAACCATTCTGGCCTGAGGCTATCTGATCTAAAATTTCGCTTACTTGCTGTTGTGTAAAGTTCATGGTATATGCTTTTTTAATTTGTCAATTCAAAAATCGTAAACTTTTGAGCTTTACACACTTTTTTGAACAGTATCAGGGCTTTCAAGGTAGCCGGAGCCCGGTCCATCATCATGAGCTTATGGAAAGTGGATGATGAGGCCACGCAGGAATTGATGGTGAGTTTTTACAAACACTGGCTCAGCCCCACCCAGCCTCCCCGGAGGGGAGGAGCAAATGCCAATGCTGCATTAAACCCTCCCCTCCGGGGAGGGAAGGGTGGGGCCACTAAACGCTCCGCCTTCCTCAAAGCCCAGAAAGAACTGAAGGCCAAATACCCAAATCCATATTACTGGGGTGCTTTTGTGATGGTGGGGGAATAGTGGAAAATTGAAAGTTTGATGTTTAAAGTTCAAAGTCAGGAGTCAGGAATTAGGAGTCAGGAATTAGGAGTCAGGAGTCAGGTGGATTTGGAAGGTTTAATTCAAATGATAGAAGCAAGTAATCAGGATTTGGGGAGCAGGGAAAAGTAAACTGCTACCACTTTCGTTTGATAGGAAAGTATCATTTTATTTCTCCTTCTTGCCTTCTGTAATTTCACCCTGCCTTTATGAAACGAATTTCTATAATCCTTATCCTTGCTTTGCTTTGCTGGCTGCCATTTGGTTTTGCGCAAACGCCTGCAGTTGTTGCTGAAAAACAAGACCCGCTGAAGGACTCTATTGACAAATACACCAAGATGGGCCAATATGCAAAAGCATTGCCTTTCTCAGAAAGATGGGCAGAGAAGTTGAAAAAGGAGAAAGGGGAGGAAAGTGTGGAATTTGGCGGAGCGTTGAGTGGTTGGGGAAATGCACTTAACCAATCAGGAAAAAGCAAAGAGGCCGAGCCAATTTTATTGATGGGGCTTAAGATTCGAACAAAAACGCTGGGGGAAAACCATGTAGAAGTAGCAAAGACGCTCAATTATTTGGGAATTTTATATTTTAATATGGGTGATTACTACAAAGCGGAGACTTATTACCTCCAGTCTTTGGAAGTACGAAAGAAAGTTCATAAAGAAAACCATAAGGAGGTGGCGAGCTCCCTACTTAACCTGGGGACTTTGTACATGAAAATGGGCGATTACTCAAAAGCAGAGACTTATTATCTCCAGTCATTAGAAATGTACAAAAAAGAAAAGGAGGAAAATAATCCGGATATAGCCATGTTATTGAATAACCTCGGGTGTTTCTACATAATAATGGGAAATTACCCCAAAGCGGAGACTTATTGCCTCGAAGCGTTACAAATCTGGAAAAAAACTTTGAGCGATAACCATCCAAATTTGGCCATGCCTCTTATGGGTTTAGGTGATATACAATACTATTTGGGCAATTTCGCCAAGGCAGAGCCTTATTACTTATATGCTTTGGTAGTATTAAAAAAAGCCTTGGGGGACAATCACCCGAATGTGGCGAATTTGTTAAACAATATGGGGGCTTTGTACTGGGAAATGGATAATTACGCTAAAGCAGAGTATTTTTACCTCCAGGCATTGGAAAAATGGAAAATCGCCTTGGGAGAAAACCACCATAATGTAGCGACTTCACTCAACAATCTCGGGAACTTTTACAGGGAAATAAGCCAATTCTCGAAAGGAGAACCATATCTCCTTAAAGCATTGGAAATCCGCAAAAAAGCACTAGGAGAAAACCATCCGGATGTTTCTTTTTCAGTATCTAGAATAGGAACATTCCATTTTACATTAGGTCAAATGGAGAAAGCCGAAGTCCACTATCTGGATTGGAATGCGAAAAAACAAGTGCAGATCCAACGCTATTTTCCTTTTCTGTCGGACAATGAAAGGAATCAGTTTTATGAAAATACACTTTCTCCAGACCAGGAAATATTCAAATCATTTTGTTTAAGCAGGTATCATGGCAAAAAAGCCATTTCAGGAGATTTCTACAACGACCAGCTAGCCACCAAAGGCCTTCTGCTCAACAATTCCGCCAAATGGAAACACAGGATAAAAACAGCAGGCGATAAAAAACTGAACCGATTGTTTGACGAATGGGAAACCAACCAGAATAAACTCAATAAATTGTTTCAATCCACCGATTCCACCGAAAGGGCCGGAATCGATTCGGTGGAGAGGAAAACAGAAAAAATGGAAAAAGAGCTTTCGCTTCGCTCTGAAAACTTTGCAAAACTGGCCGATAAAAAACTGATCAACTGGAAGGATGTGCAAAAAGCCCTGAAGCCGGGAGAGGCCGCCGTTGAAATAGTACGGGTAAAAAAGTTTGGCATCGAAAAAACCGTAACAGACACCAGCGACCCGAAGAAAGCCGTGTATAAAGTAAAAGGTCTGACGGATACCATTTACTATGCCGCTCTGATTGTTAAACCCGAATCTACCATTCCCGAAATGGTGGTTCTGAAAAACGGCAACGACATGGAAGGTAAATACCTGAAGTATTACCAGAATTTGATAAAAAACAAACTTGATGACAATAAATCCTACCAGCAATTCTGGCAGAAAATAGGAGCCAAGCTTGAAGGCTCAAAAAGTGTTTTCTTTTCACCTGACGGGGTGTACCACAACCTCAACCTGAACACCCTCTTTAACCCCAAAACCAAAAAGTACTTGCTGGAGGAAAAAGACATCCGGATTGTAACTGTTACCAAGGACATTGTGAATCCATCGCCGGTGGAAGAAGACAACAAACTGGCAGAACTGGTAGGCTTTCCAAGTTATTATACAAACCAAACCGGCCAAATTGCCGCCGTTTCAGAGCGGAAAAGTCCGGAATTGATTTATGGCCTTAGTCTGAAGTCCACAGGCTCACTGGCCGAACTTCCCGGCACCAAAACTGAGGTGGATAAAATTGCAGGCATTCTAACTGAAAAAGGCTGGGAAGTGAAAAACTATACCGGCTCCACCGCTTTGGAAGAAAACATCAAGGAAAGCTACAAACCAAGGTTGCTTCATGTGGCCACGCATGGATTTTTTCAACCCGATACCACCAAAGGAAGTAACCCACTGCTTCGGTCGGGCCTTATGCTGACAGGTGCAGGCAACACGCTCAAAGGCGAAAAGTATGAAACAGGAGAAGACGGCATCCTCACTGCCTACGAAGCCATGAACCTGAACTTAGACAACACCGATCTGGTTGTGCTTTCCGCCTGTGAAACCGGCCTGGGTGAAATCAAAAACGGGGAGGGGGTTTATGGATTGCAAAGGGCTTTCAAAGTGGCCGGGGCCAAATCCATCATCATGAGTTTGTGGAAAGTGGATGATGAGGCCACGCAGGAATTGATGGTGAGTTTTTACAAACACTGGCTAGGCCCCACCCAGCCTCCCCGGAGGGGAGGAGCAAATACAACAAATGCTGCATTAAACCCTCCCCTCCGGGGAGGGAAGGGTGGGGCCACTAAACGCTCTGCCTTTCTCAAAGCCCAGAAAGAACTGAAGGCCAAATACCCGAATCCGTATTACTGGGGTGCGTTTGTGATGGTGGGGGAGTAGAAAAAGTGGAAAGATTTAAACCTGCTATTCTGGATATCCAATCCCGAATGCAGATAACGAGGATTTGTAATCCTCCACACCCAGTCAGATTGAACTCGAAAATCCGCAACCCTTACCCAATCCTCCTTCTCACCTCCCGATCGATCGTTTCCACCAGCTTTTGCGGTGATAGGGTACGCCAGTTTTCCACTTCCAGGTTGCCGCCCCAGTTGAGGTAGTAGTCCAGACGGTATTTGTTCCACTCCCGGTGAATAAACTCCCGGAAGCCCATCGTCACAATCCAGCCATCTTCCACATCTTCAAACCATTCCTGGTAATAATCGTCTTCCAGTCCGTGGAAGTTGAGCACATTTTCACCAATCATCAGAAACCGTTTCACGCCTTCCTGCACCAGCCCATCGATCAGGTTGCGTTTGAGGTGCATCACATCGTTGTGCAGGGTGTCGTTCCATTCGCCCAACATCTCGATGATGGCAAATCCTTCGTCGTAATCCACATACAACACCTTCACATACAGGGTGTCGGAGCCAATATAATCCCAGAGGGGATGGATAAAATGGTCGTACAGCGCCAGTTCATAGCCGTTGTATTCCTGACCGTAAAACGGCGACCGCTCGTCTTCGGCCGGGTTGTAGAGTTTATCCCATTTATAAAAGGGCTCGATTTCGTGCATATCAGGAAAGAGCCCGTTGGCCCTGAATGGCGGCTTCCACCGATCCGTATTTTACCAGCAATTCGTTGGCGGCTTTTTCTTCCAGGCCCAAAGCCTCGGCCAGCATTTTGGTTCCCCGGATGCGAAGTTTGTCGTTGCTCAGGTGCATGTTGGTCATCTTGTTGCCCCGCACTTTCCCCAACCGGATCATGGTGCAGGTCGTAAGCATGTTGAGCACCATTTTCTGTGCGGTCCCGGCTTTCATTCGGGTACTGCCCGATACGACTTCCGGCCCCACGACCACTTCCACCGGAAAATCGGCTTCGGCTGCCACCGGACTACCCGGATTGCAGACAATGCATCCCGTTGCAATATTCCGCTGGCGGCACCAGGCCAGTCCTCCGACGACATACGGTGTCCGTCCGGAAGCGGCGATGCCCACCACAATATCTTTTTCACAGATCTGGTGTCCCTGTAAATCGAGGGCCGCCAGTTCGGTGTTGTCTTCGGCATTTTCCACTGCCTTACGGATGGCAGTGTCGCCTCCGGCGATGAGTCCGACCACCATTCCGTGTGGTACGCCATAAGTCGGTGGGCATTCGGATGCATCCACAATTCCAAGGCGTCCGGACGTGCCGGCACCGATGTAAAACAACCGGCCACCTTCCTTCAGACGGGACGCGATGGCTTCTACCAGCAACTCAATTTCCGGCAGCACTTTCGATATGGCAACCGGGACAGAGTGGTCTTCTTTGTTGATGATTTTCAGCAATTCCAGGGTCGGAAGCTGGTCAAGCGTGGTGTACGAGGAGGCAGATTCGGTGATGTTTTGCATAGGCCAAATATAAACCCGGAATACAGATTAGGCAATTGATTGGGGAACTGCCTCGCATTTAATCCACCTTTCGTTTGGGTTGAAACTGTATGGGAATAACCACAGAGAGTTGAGTCTCAATTTTAAACTCTGCGTTTCTCTGCGAACGTATTGGTTTAGACGGCTCTGAATATTCACTTGTAAAATACTTTTATTTTCTGTTTTGGATATTGCCGAATGAGCTAACTGTCGTTGACAGTTAGTGGATTAAAGGGGAATGAAAACAGATTTCATTTCAATTTGAAATCCGATGAGCGTATTCTCTGTTTTGAACAAAATAGCTTTTAATCTTTTAACCAATTTACGGTTTCTTAAATCTCACTCCAGCACCATTTTCCGGAAAACAGGCCCATCGTCATAATCCATGCGGATGGTATAAATGCCACGGGGAAGATCTGAAACAAGGAAACGGTTTTCGGCACAGGAAACAGAACCAAACTCTTTCACCATTCTCCCCTGCGCATCGAGCATTTGAGCGTATGCAGGATGAGAATCGGACAAAACAGAAAAGGAATATTGTGCGGGAGAAGGATAAAGTACAATTTCCGGTCTGCGATAAAGTGCCTGGTGAATGGATGTAGTAGAAGTATCGATGATCTGGATTTTGGTAACCCAGCCGTCTATGTCATTAATATTGGTATTAAAAGGAGCCTCAAGACAAAATGGATTCGCAAGGGATTCTGTTGAACCAACTGTTATGATTTTTTTGTGATCTGGTAAAACGGTAAAAGAATGGAAATAATCAATTTTCGAACCTCCACCAATAAAACTAGCTTTGATGTTGGCCGCAGAATCGAGAATCGAAACCCAACCATCCCGGTTGTTGGATGGAGCGAAAACTGACGCTCCGTAACTGTAAAGACCCCCGACCAGAATATATCGGTTGTGAGTAAAGGGTTTTATGTCGAAAACAAAGGCAGAAAAATCACCGGAGATGATTTTATCCCATTCGGTGCTGCCATCCAGATTCATGCTACGAACCCAGAAATCACCATAATAAACACTGACGGTGCTGTATTTTCTTCCCGACACCCAGATTTTACCTTCAGGTGTTAGCAGTAGTGTTTGCAAAAAATCATGAAGGGGATACCCAAATTTCTTTTTCCATATCAATTGGCCGGTCGTGGAAAAGCGGGCGACAAAGAAATCATCGTTCTTTTTATTGCTTTTGTCGTAGGTAGCCGAGCCAGCGGCTATATATCCCTGCCCGTCCGGCAATTCAAGGGTGCGAAAAAATACTTCATCACGACTGGACAGGATTGTATCCTTACAGGAGACCCTTGTATTCCATTGAATATTTCCCAGTGAATCGGTTTTCAGCAGCCAGGCTCTTCCCGTTTTCTCAACAGCATTGGCCAGATCGAGGGTATTGGAATTGGAATAACCGGCAATGATGTATCCTTTGTCCCTGGTTCGGGCAATTCCATGAAAACGATCACCACTTTCCCCTCCATACCTTTTGATAAACACTTTATTTCCTTCGTTGTTTAGCCGCATCAGAAAACCTGCGGCTGTTGAACTATCACTGCTGCTTCGGAACGGGACCCTGAAATCCAGGTTGCCAATTAAACTATTACCACAAATCAGGCAGCCACCATCGGGCATGGCAAGTGTTTGGTAAGGGATGTCTTCACCTGTGGATCCATAATTTTTGCTGTACAAGGTATCCCCATTCGAATTCACCTTCACGACCCATAAATCGCTTTGACCTTTGTTGGAATGCAGATAAAAATCTTTTGAATCAGAATTACAGGTAAACACAAAACTTGAATCCGGAAATCCATCCCCATAAAACAACCCACGGAATTCCATTTTATCTGGAAGCCCAGTTCCTATCGGATCCGCTTTTGAACCGCCATATCTCTTTCCAAATTCGAAACTAAAAATTTGTGAGTAGCTGATAAAATAGCTTAAGTAGAAAATAATTAGTGTTATCGTATATTTTTTCATATGTAATGACATTTAATTCGCGTTATTAAAAAATAAATTTTGAATATTTTTTTTTTCAGTTGTAAAGTCGTGAAAAATACCAAATCTTTTCAATCATGAGAAAAATAATTTTACTGGTGCTTTTCGCACTTGTCTTTCAGCAAAATGATGTTCTATCTGCCACCCGAACCTGGACGGGGGCTCTCAATACAACCGTCTGGACAAGTGCAGGAAACTGGGCTGAGGCAGCGGTTCCCGATGAAACCGACAGCGTGATCATTGGCTCATCTACTATTTACCCGCGGGTTGCAGGTATTACTGCCAAATGTTTGCATCTAATGTTACTGAACAACGGAACTAGTAATCAGGTTCGTTTGTTAATTAACGCAAGTGGAAAACTCGAGATTTACGGAAATTTACACAACGATTATGGGTATGCTGGTGTGTTTGGCAGTGAAACTGACAATCCATACCTGCTCTTCAAGAAAAATACAAGCTCACCTGTTCTGGCAAGAATATTTGGAAACATAAAAGTGGGCCGTATTAAAGTGGAGAAAGTTACCGGATTTGGGTTTGCCCTCACCGCTGGTTCACATGTTACAGTTGACCATTTTGTTGAAATTTCCGGCTGTACGTTTGATGCTTCTTCCAGTGGTAGTCAGCTACTTTTAGCACCTCACACTTCAGGTGCAAGTGAAGGTACATCGGCCTTTATATTTAAAGGCAAAGCGACTGGCCACGTAGTAGTAACAACACCCGTAATCAAGCCAGCTGGTTCTTATGAGAGCTGCAAGCACCGCTACCATTATTTAGGCAATCCCATTACAGATAATCTGCCGCATAAACAGCTGGATGGGCATGATGGTACAATTAATGACGATTTTGCCTTCTACAATCCATTCAATGGAACACATGGGCATCCTTACTACAACTCAGGGTATAGCTTTCCAGCGACAACAAGTATTTCAATTAAAAGCAGTGATTTCAGAAATGATTGTGCCATATATCCTCAAGACTATGATGACGATCCGGGGTACTATAATGATTATTCAGACTATTTTAATCAGGCACATGCCTGCACCCAGGCCATAAATGATCAATCACCATTTTTTCAATATTGGGATGAAACGGTGGAAGACCCTTGGCATACAGACACTGATGCAAACGGCAGGTATGGATATAAAGGATTTGACAGTACCCGTACTTTTGGAAAAGGAGAAGGAATGCTCACCCATTTTGGCCCAGCAATTCTGAGGACAGGTGATACCAATTCTACTGTAGACCAACAATATGCGTATATAGATTGGGAAGGAACGGTAAACGACTCTACTTTCAGCCGCTATTTAACGTACACAAAAAATAATGAACCAGATCAGGATGGGTATCATTTGCTTGGTAATCCATATCCTTCGCCAATTGATTTGGGAGCCTTTTACGTCACTAATAAGGATGTGATAAGTCCGCATTTTGAAATCTGGAATGGTAATAATGTAGACATAAATGTCAATGGTGGTGCAACAGAACATATTAACATCGAACTGGATTTTGATGACAACCCGGTGCGACAATATTTAATTAATATTGGACAAGGTTTTTGGGCCAGAGTGAAAGATTCCTCTTCAGCCGGCTATGTAGAGTTTAATAATTTTCAAAGGTCGTATGATGATTTTAACATATACAACGGGGCGATTTACAGAAAAAAAACCCGGAACAAATCCAAAGCATTCTGCCTGAATTTACAAATGACAGGTAAAACAACAGGGTCAGATGAAACGAACATCCGCTTGGGAGATCAATACAACCAGGATGTTGATGGCATTCAGGATGCTAGTAAGCTTATCGGGTTTGGAAACGCTTTGTACACCCGCTTTATGGGTCAGAGATTGGCATTAAATAGTATTCCATTTCCAGAAAATCGCTTAGAAATACCTCTGGAAATGATTGTTCAGAAACAAGACGAAATTACGCTGACTGCCAAAGACTTTCGGATTCCAGGTGGATATCAGGTCAATTTACTTGATAAAACGGAAAATAGAACGTATTCAATCCAAAGTGATTTTGCCTTCACATTTACTCCAAAAGGCCCCAATAGCGGCAAGAGGTTTGCGGTTGAAATAGTACCTCCTGGAAGTAACATTACACCTTCAAAGACAATCCGGTTTACACCATTTGTAAATCAGGATATCATTCATTTGAAGCTTCATGATTTATTTGCTGGATCTGCCACATACCAGGTATCAGATATTTCTGGTCGGGTACTATTTAATGGGCAAACATCAATTCAAGGCGCTGAGGTAGTGTTGGAAAAATATAATTATCCTGAAGGAGTATTGTTTGTAACGCTAAAACCGGAAGGTCGGCCAGGTTATAGCCAAAAGTGCATTTTCACTCGCTAAACTCTTTAGATTTCTCAAAAGGCCCTGAAATTGAATTTTAGGGCCTTTTAAATTTCATCTATTAGCACCAATATAATTCCAAGTTCTCGTTGGAAGACAAAAGGCCTCAGAAAACAAAGAACAATTCTGATTTGAGATTTTGATCTGTAATTGAAACTCTGCGTTTCTTTGCGAACCTTCTCTGTGCTCTCTGCGGTTCCTGCATTTCTGGAGTAGTTTCAATTCGAAATCAGAATTTTCCGAAAATGAAAATCACCAGAAACGGAAGGGCAAAAAACAGAATCAGCAGCGACCCAAAGGCGAAGGCCATACTTTTCTGCGCCATGATGCCAGACCAGCGGGCAATATTCACCGTCAGGTCCCTTACGCTTTCAAACGGATAAAAAATAAGTACGCCTAACAAATTGTACAACAAGTGGCATAAGGCAATGGCCAGTCCTGCTTCGGAACGACCGATCGCCGCCATCAGAGCGGTGACGGTGGTTCCAACATTGGCTCCCAGAATAAACGGAAAGAGCTTTTTTGGCGAAATTTTCTCGGTAGCGGCCAGCATTACACTCAAGGATGTGGTCACTGTCGACGAATGAATGGCAGCTGTGACACCCGTGCCCGATAGAAACGACACCATTGGGTTACTGAAAGCCCGGGAAATGGTATTGCCCCGGTCGCCCCGCAGCATCAGATGACGGAACAAAGCCGTCAGCGAAAAGATGCACATGAAAAGGAGGATCAGTGAAAACACGAGGATGCCAAGTGGTTGCCCGGAAGCAACAGAGGTGAAAAAGTGTGCAAAAGGCGCCACAAACAGATCATTGAAAACAAACCAGCCTTCGCCGATGGTGCCCCAGTTGCTCAGGTGCGTGGCCAGATACCGGCTGGAGGCACTGAGAACGTGCCACTTATCTTCAAGAGGAAAAAACAGCAAGGCCGTTGCGACATTGAAAATCACATGGCTGCTCGCCACCATATATCCTCTTCGAAATGCCTTGGGATTGCCCAGCTGCCCAAATGAAACCATCATGCAGGTAATGGAGGTTCCAATATTGGCGCCCAGCACCACCGGAACCGCTGCTTCCAGACTGATGATGTTGGCCGTCACCATCGCCACAAGGCTGGCCGTAATGGTGGAAGAACTTTGAATAATGGCGGTGGCTAATAAGCCTATAAACAATAAAACAAGAGGATTGCTGGTCAGAAGTAGGATCCCCTTTGTGTAATCGGCCCCCAGTTCACGACAGGCAGAGGTAATAAGTTCAAGGGCAATGAGGAAAAGAATAAACAGGAACAAAGTCAGAATAGCCTGTCCGGTACGTATCCAGAAAAGATGCGGGGTTGGTTTTGTGTTGTAAAGTGTATCGGCTTGTTCCAATTACAGGGGTCTCGGTTGAGCGAACCCCAAAGGTAATTCAAGCATATCTCCTTTGATGAAAGAGATCAAAAATTAACTGTTTGGTAATATGGAACAAGGTACTGACAGAAGCACTGTTCTATCAGGATTCCGTCATTTCAGTGGGTAGTAAAACTGAAAACGGAAGGAGGCGATGTTGTCGCCCGTTTCGTTGTTCGCCAGCTCTTTCATGTTGTCCAGGTAGGCCGTTGCCGGATTGAGAACCCCTGCCTGAAAGCCCAGTTGCATATCATTCTGAAACCGGTACGTCAGGCCAATTTGAGTTGGGAAGGTAGTAGAGGTTTCGCTGTATGATTCCCCTTTGCTGCGTGTTTTGTCCTTGCCTGCCAGGTTGTTGCCATCCCAGTCTTTCACAGTGAACTTGAAGAAACCAATTCCCTGACTGGCATAAATCCGGAGTCCATGGTATTTGAACAGCATCAGTTGTGCTTCGTAGTGCAAGGCAAAAAACCGGGTCTGAAATCTGGAAACCGGGGTCAAAGTCTGCACAGCTTTCGATGGTAGGGTATAGGTCCTGTCTTCCCCGATCACCTGTCCAAAGGTGAGCGATACCATTCCGTTGATGATTTTCTTTTTCTCAAACTTGATGGCGATCTGGTAGGCCGGTGTCCAACGGGTATACGACGATTGCAGACTTCCTTTATAGGCCACGGCATTTAAGCCGGCAACGAGGAATTTCTTTCGGACCTTGGTAGAATCTGCCGCCATTACGGACGGTATCAGAAAGAGGAATCCAATAAACAGGGCAAGGGACTTCATAATGCGAACCAAGGCAAAGACCGTCAGGATTTCAGATGGAAAATGAAGAATTTCTTTCGTCCATGCCGGAAGACAGGAAAAGACGAATCAGACTACCGCGGTAGTTGGCTGATTAAGGCGATTACGGACTTTGATGATCTGGTCGAGGAGTTCCGGTTCTTTTTCCAGACCGTTGCCAATTACCACATAATCGGCCCCGGCGAGCCAGGCTTGTTCGGCTTTCGTTCCTGATGTAATGCCGCCACCGACAATCACCGGAAGGCTTGTATTTCGTCGCACGGCCGAAATCATTTTGGGTGGAACCGGATTGATGGCACCACTTCCACCATCGAGATACAATAAACGCAGGCCCAGCATTTCGCCTGCCATAGCCGTACAAACGGCAATGTCTTCTTTATCAGCTGGTATGGGCTGGGTATTGCTGATGTAGGAAACCGTAGTGGGCTTTCCACTTTCGATCAGCATATAACCGGTGGGCAAAATTTCAAGACCCGAATTTTTCAGGATGGGAGCCGCAATCACGTGCTGGCCGATGAGCAATTCGGGGTTCCGTCCGGAGATGAGCGACAGCAATAAAATGCCATCGGCTTCACTGTGAATGTGGAGATTGGAGCCGGGGAAAATCACAACGGGAATATCCTTTTGCCGGCGTAGAGCCTCCACCAGAATGTAGAAGTTGTTGCCCGAAATAAGGCTTCCTCCCACCAGAAACAGGTCGACTCCGGCCGAAACATACGTCTCAACCTGTTTCATAATGCCTGTCATTTCGACCTTATCCGGATCGAGAAGGACAGCAAGACATTTTTGTTTTTCTTCCTGCTTACGCTCTATTTTTTGAAGCAGCTTCATTCTGTTTGAGCAGGTGTTCTTCCAGATACTGAGTCAGTTTTTCTCTGGCAATGGAAAGTAGAAATGATACAATGTAGCTCTGGATACTGGCAAACAGAGTAGAGGTAAAGCTGTTGTTGGTAACGGCGACTCCTTTTTCCTGTTTTTCCTCCGGAGAATTTTTGGTGAAAGCCTTGATCAGAAAATAGGAGCCCAGGGCGACGCCTCCAAATACCAAACCCTGAATGGCATAACGGACGGTATTTTCCTTTAGATCGGCTACCTGATTTTCAAGAGCCTGCTTATACTTATTGGTGCTGCTTAATAGCTTTTCTCTTTCCATGTTCAAATGTTCAAAAGACTTTATGGTAGGTGAATCAGTCATTACTTTCTGGTTTTTCGGTGGTTCCCGCTTTCGGTTGTTTCATCGATTCCCGGATTTTCATTTCAATCTTCTCGTTGAGAGATACATTGGTTCGGTTCCAGTAAAAAATCATGGCCACCAGAAAATAGAAAATGGCCAGAATCAAAAAGCCACTGAACTCGTTTCCAAGGTAGTGGCTGATGAGAAATGCCAGTCCGAAATTCAGACAGATAAGACCGGCCAGTCCAAAAATGGCCATGCCCAGAAAGAAAACAGAGCGGGTCAGAAGATCGACCATCAGCTCTTTTACGTCAAACTTGACAAGCTCTATCCGGGCATCCAGATAGCCTTCGAAATTTTCGATCCAACGGTCAAGACTCAACATATCTTTTATCTTTCCAAACATTGATACAAAAATGGGATTTAAACGATTCCGGTCCTAATCAAAATCAAGTCCGTATGCGCCTCTCTTCAATGTGAAGAAATCCCTATCCGGCTTAGCGAAGCCCGAGGTCTTTTACAATTGCCTCGATTTTTTCGTCCAGTTTCTTTTCGATTTTGCTGTAGTCTGATGCCTGGCTTAAGGATTCATTTACAGAGAAATAGAACTTGATTTTTGGCTCCGTGCCGGAAGGACGGGCCGAAATCTTGCTTCCGTCTGCGGTCAGGAACTGAAGTACATTCGATTTGTCGAGAAGGATAGGGGACTTCTCTCCGGTTTTCAGGTCGAGAACGGTTGATTCTTTGTAATCGTAGATTTTCAGAACTTCCGATCCCGCAATGCTGGTTGGCGGATTGCTTCGGTATCCGGCCATCATCGCCTGGATTTCTTCCGCTCCGGTCTTTCCTTTTTTGGTGATGGAGATGAGGTCTTCTTTGTAGAAACCGAATTGCTTGAAGATTTCAATCAGAAGGTCGAACAGCGTAAGACCTTTGTCTTTGGCGAAGGCCACCATTTCGGCAATCATCGCACAGGCCGCTACCGCATCTTTGTCACGGACAAAATCGCCCACCATGTAGCCATAACTTTCTTCACCACCTACGATGAATTTCAGTTTGCCTTCCTGCTCACGGATGATTTTGGCGATGTGCTTAAATCCGGTGAGGGTATTGAAGCATTTTACGCCATAGGCTTCCGCCATTTTATCCTGGATATCGGTGGTCACGATGGTCTTGATGATCATCTCGTGGCCCGTAATTTTGCCCGCATTTCGCCAGGCATTGAGCATATAATAAATAAGCAGGGTCGAAATCTGGTTTCCGTTGAGCAGCTGCCATTTGCCATCCGGATTTTTCAGTCCCAGACCTACGCGGTCCGCATCGGGATCGGTGGCCATCACCAGATCGGCATCCAGATCTTCGGCCAGTTTGAGGCCCAGAGTCATGGCTTCGGTTTCTTCCGGATTCGGGTACACCACCGTCGGGAAATTACCATCCGGAGTTGCCTGTGCTGTTACCACGTTCACATTGGTGAAACCCAACTGGCTCAGCACTTTTGGTACCAGTGTGATGCCCGTTCCGTGCAAGGATGAATAGACGATTTTCAGGTCTTTCTGTCGCTCGATGGCTTCTTTCGAAATGGAAGAACCCACGATGCGGTCCAGATAGATTTTGTCCACATCTTCCAGAACAGGAACCAGAAGCGCCGGATTGCCTTCGCGTTTTACCTGGGTGATCGACAAGATTTTGTCAACTTCGTCGATTGTATTTTTATCATGAGGAGCCAGCATCTGGGCGCCGTCATTCCAATAAGCTTTGTATCCGTTGTACTCTTTCGGATTGTGGGATGCGGTGATCACCACACCGCTCTGGCAACCAAAATGACGGATGGCAAACGACAGTTCCGGCGTTGGTCGCAGTTCGGAGAAGAAATATACTTTGATGCCATTGGCTGTGAATACATCGGCGGTGGTTTTGGCAAAAAGAGGAGAATTGTTGCGGCTGTCGTGTGCAACGGCTACCGAAATCGGAGAATCCGGATAGGTCTTTTTGAGGTAGTTGCACAAGCCCTGAGTGGCCATACTGATGGTGTACACGTTGATCCGGTTGGTTCCGGCCCCCATAATTCCCCGAAGTCCTCCGGTTCCGAATTCGAGATTTTTGTAAAACGAATCCACCAGTTCGGTTTCGTTTTGATCATCGATCAGCTTCTGGATGGATGCCCGGGTGGTTGCATCAAATTCATCGCTGAGCCATTGGTTCACTTTTGATTGGATGTCGGAGGATAATGCCATAAACAACTATGAAAATTCTTGAGGGTGGAAAATTAGGCCATTTGCATGAAACCTTCCAAAAAATGACGGGGTGGAAATAAAAAAGGCCTGTTTTCACAAGCCTTTTTTTAATGAAGTTTTTAATTTTTTACGATCCGCAAGCCTCGCAAGCCTCCGGATTGTCCAGAGAGCAAGCCATAGCGGCCAGTTTGTCTTCGTCGTTTACCACAGGCTCGAGCGCAACGTCGGCTTGTTTCTCTACGGTAAACTTGATGGCATCGGCTGCTGCCTTGGTGCGGAGGTAATACATACCGGTTTTGAGTCCTTTTTTCCAGGCATAAAAGTGCATGGAGGTCAGTTTTCCGAAATTCGGATCTTTGATGTGGATGTTCAGACTCTGGCTCTGGCAGATGTACGCCCCACGATCGGCCGACATATCGATGATCGTTTTCTGGCTGATCTCCCAAACGGTTTTGTACAGATCTTTGATATTGGTCGGGATCTCCGGGATGTTCTGAACCGAACCGTTGGCTTCGATCAGTTTGTTTTTCATCGAATCGTTCCACAATCCCAGGTCCACCAGGTCCTTCAACAGGTGTTTGTTCACCACAATGAATTCACCAGACAATACACGACGGGTGTAAATGTTGGATGTGTAGGGTTCGAAACACTCGTTGTTGCCCAGAATCTGTGAGGTACTGGCTGTTGGCATCGGAGCAAGCAACAGGGAGTTACGCACACCATGTTTTTTCACTTCTTTGCGCATTTCTTCCCAGTTCCAGCGACCCGATTTTGGCTTAACACCCCACATGTCGAACTGGAAGATACCTTCTGAAATCGGAGAACCTTTCCAGGATTCGTACGGACCGTTCTTTTTAGCGAGTTCCAGACTGGCCATCATCGCACCATAGTAAATGGTCTCGTGGATGTCTTCGTTCAGTCTTTGTGCTTCTTCACTTTCAAACGGCATGCGCAATTTGATGAAGGTATCGGCCAATCCCTGTATACCAATTCCAATCGGACGGTGGCGCATATTGGATTTCTCGGCTTCCGGTACCGGATAGTAATTGATGTCGATGATCCGGTTGAGGTTTCGGGCCACCTGCATGGTTACTTCCATCAGTTTGTTGTGGTCGAACTTACCGTTGATGATAAACTTCGGAAGAGCAATTGAAGCCAGGTTGCAAACGGCTACTTCATCGGGTGCCGTGTATTCCATAATCTCCGTGCAGAGATTGGAAGACTTGATCGTTCCCAGATTTTTCTGATTGCTCTTGTTGTTGGCGTGATCCTTAAACAACATATAAGGTGTTCCGGTCTCGGTCTGGGATTCCAGAATTTCGAACCAGAGCTCCTGTGCTTTGATCACTTTGCGGGCTCTGTTTTCACGCTCGTATTTTTCATACAACGCCTCAAATTCGGCACCATGGCAATCCGCCAGACCGGGTGCTTCGTTTGGACAAAACAGTGACCATTCTTCATCGGCCTCCACCCGCTTCATAAACAGATCCGAAATCCAGAGAGCATAGAACAAATCACGGGCCCGCATTTCTTCCTTGCCATGGTTTTTCTTCAGCTGAAGAAAATCAATGATATCGGCATGCCATGGCTCCAGATAAATGGCGAAAGCGCCCTTTCTCTTTCCACCTCCCTGATCGACATAACGGGCGGTATCGTTAAACACCTTGAGCATCGGGATGATGCCATTGGATGTTCCGTTGGTTCCTTTAATGTAAGAGCCCGTCGCCCGGATGTGGTGTACCGATAAACCAATGCCGCCGGCAGATTGCGAAATCTTGGCGCACTGCTTCAGGGTATCGTAAATCCCTTCGATGCTGTCGTCTTTCATCGTCAGCAAAAAGCAGGATGAAAGTTGCGCTTTTGGCGTACCCGCATTGAAAAGGGTAGGGGTGGCGTGTGTAAACCAGCGCTCACTAAGGAGGTTGTAGGTTTCAATCACCGAATCGATGTCCTCGTGGTGAATGCCCACTGCTACACGCATGAGCATGTGCTGCGGTCTTTCCACTACCTTACCGTCCAGTTTCAGGAGGTAGGATCGTTCGAGTGTTTTGAACCCAAAATAATCATAACCGAAGTCACGGTCATAAATAATGGTGCTGTCGAGCAGACTCGCATTTTTCTTAACCACTTCATACACTTCTCTTGAAATGAGGGAAGCATTTTCACCGGTTTTCGGATCTACATATTGGTACAACAGCTTCACCGTATTGGAAAACGACTTGCTGGTGGTTTTATGAAGATTCGAAATGGCGATCCGGGCAGCGAGAATTGCATAATCCGGGTGTTTGGTGGTAAGAGAAGCGGCTGTTTCGGCGGCCAGGTTGTCCAGCTCGGTGGTCTGAACCTGATCGTAAATACCATCAATCACCTTTTTGGCAACTTCGATCGGCTGAACAAAACGGGTGTCCAATCCGTAACTCAGTTTTTCTATTCTTGCGGTGACTTTGTCAAATCTGACTGTTTCCAGTCTTCCGTCGCGTTTGATTACTAGCATTCTGAAACCTTGTTATATCTTAATGAGCGAAGAACATGTTCTTCTAAATTCGTTGATCTGGCGTAAAAACAATAAGCCTCAGACAGTTGAATATTGGAACCCGAAACCGATAGAGGAAAGCCAAAAGTATAAAAGAATTTGATGTTTGTATCTCTGATGAAAAAAAAATGTGTGACTGATTTTCAGTGTTTTAGATTATTTTTTTCGAGATTCTACCATAACACATGACAAATGCTTTTTTTCGCAGGATGATTCGAAAATTCACCCGGTCCGCAACACTACTCACTCTTTTTTTTGCTGCCAGTTTTGCCTGCAAACAGAGCAATGTCACACAGAAAGATCCTGAACTTGTCTACATCGACAGCCTTGAAAACGCAATGAAACTGGCGACCGAAAAGAATCCGGCCGAACCCGATCTTAATCTGGCCATGTACCTGGCCAAAGCCTATCAGGCCTACGATGCCGGGCATCCCAATGATTCCCTTTCGCCTAAGTTTCTGTTCAAAGCTGGTCAGGTCGTTGAAAATGTGTTTGACGACAAGCAAAGGGCGGCTGAGTTGTACTTTATGATCTATAAAAAGTACCCGAAATCCGGCAGTGCGCCTTATGCCTTGTTTATGACGGGTAATCTTTTTCATACGGTTAAGGATACCGCCCATGCCGTAGAGATGTTGGAATTTTTCATGGCCAAATACCCCGATCACAAACTGAAAACGGATGCGGCAGCCCTGATTAAAAGTCTGGGGGTGGAACCGGATACGAGTTCACGGCCGGTGAAGGATATGCCGTTTAGTAGTTAGGGAATAGTAGATGGTAATTAGTAGATGGAAATTAGTAGCCAGTATTCAGGAGTCAGGAGCCAGTATTCAGGCAGAATGTGGCGCCTAAAGCGGACAAATCAGCAGTCAGGTGGTGCTGGCTTAGATCAGGATTTCGGCTCCGCTGGTTTGTGCTTTGAAACGATGAAGCAATTTAGCAAAGAGAGTTAGCCAGATTTTCCATTGAGCTCAAAAATTGTGGATGAAGTCCTTTACACATTTCGGAAATGTTCGAATATGTAATTGTCCCCTTGGGGACAAACTATTGCGTAGAAAAACCAATCAGCTAGATGCACGAGTGCCCTTGGGTACGAAATATGGAATGAAAAGCAGAGGTCAGATAATGTAAATGGGGTTTCGTAAACATTTTGGACAGCAGGTTTATTTGAAATCTCTGAATGAATATTTCGTCCCAACAGGGACTTTCAAACTTCTTCGTTGGGTATTCTGCCAATAGAGCCTATCTAAAGGCAGGCTGCTAACCTTCCATTTATTAGGCATTCTCCCCAATAATTACTGCGGGGCGTTGATCAGGATTTCGGTTCCGTTGATTTCTTCTTCGAACGGACGGAGCAGAGGTGCGGAAAGCATCACCGTCAGTTTTTCCTTGAGGTCGTTGATGCTGAGGTTGTGTTCCAGAATGCCGTCGTGTGCAATCGACATTTGCCCTGTTTCTTCTGACACCACCAAAACAACAGCATCCGTCATTTCTGAAAGGCCCAGTGCCGAACGGTGACGGAGTCCGAAGTTTGGCGGCAGATCCTGATTTTCGGAAACGGGAAGAATGCAGCGGGCCGCCTTGATTCTTCCTTTTGAAATAATCACGGCCCCGTCATGAAGCGGACTGGTTTTAACAAAGATGGTCTCGAGCAATCGTGTGGAAAGGACGGCATCGATCGAATCGCCGCTTTCAGCATAAAACTTCAGTTCGGTACTACGGGCAAATGCAATGAGGGCGCCTGAGTGACTTTGGCTCAGGGCCTTGGCGGCATCGATCACCGGCATGAGCTGCAGATTGTCGCGGTTGGCACTGCCGGAAAAGATATTACGAAAGAGGCCTTCTTCTGAAATGAACGAAGACTTCCCGATGAGCAACAGAATTTTCCGGATTTCCTGCTGGAAGAGAATCAGGGCCGCCAGACCGCCGACTCCTACAAACTGTCCCAGAATGCCACTGAGCATTTCCATACCCAGGGAACTCACGATCTGGTAGATTACATAAATGGAGATGATCCCGATGAAAATCTTCAGGGCCACCGATCCGCGGATGAGCTTGTAAATCTGATACATCAGGTAGCCCACAAGGAGGACGTCCACGATGTCGATCCACCGTAGCTCCAGAAATCCGATTGTGAGACCCAGTACCATGTTCAGAATGTTGGAAGAAATGAGCGAACCCATCCTGCTGATTCAACAGTGGCATAAAAAAGGTCATTTTTTTTTCAATTTCATAATTTGGGAGCCACCCAACCGGAAAAAATGTGGTTTTGTGGAGAAAAATAGGATGCCTTTCCGGAATCAAAACTTTGTGCTCGTTTGTATTCAGCCTTCTGATTGAGCCATTGTTTGGGTTCCAAACACGCCTGAATTCTGTTTCTGGGGGTACTTTATCGCTTATGCCACCACCAGACTGTATTCCATTTCCCGAAGCAGTTTGATGATTTTGCCTGATTCTGTTTCGGAAAACAACGCCAACACACTGCCAGAATCAATATCGGTGTAGGGCGCCTCGAATAAACGAGAGGGTTCCACAATACCGTTTTCAACGAGGGAATCAATGATGGTGTTGATGAATCGGATCTGCTTTGTATTGAACCGGTGCTCATCCAGAAACTCCGAAAAAAGTGCTTTGGCCGCCTGAATCTCCAGCCCTAAAATTGACCGGATGAAACGGGTTAAGGGTTGATGTTCGATGGCCGCTACCACTTCTTCTTTGCTGAAATTTCCCTGAGCAAAGAGCATTCGTTCCAACTCATCCAGTTCTGCCTGAGTAATGACCTGATTCGACCTGATTCTTCTTATGGTGAGGTGGTTTTCGTTTTCTCTGAAAAACTGCTCAATTTTTCTGCGATAGGCTTCCAGATTGAGAGGTTTCAGGTATGGTGTTTCACTTCCCGCCGCTACGATTATTTCATCTTCAAAGGTTGTGTAAACCTGTTTCTTTTCCGGACCATCCAGAAACTTCATCAGATCGCGCAGGTCTTTGCGGAGTTTTTCCAGACCCAGGATGTTGGTGTTTGCCCAATAGGTCGCACTTTGAATTTCCGTTAATACCGGCAATTTGTTTCCGATGGATGGGATGGTTGCTTTTTTACTTAAACGTCTGGCAATCTCCATCACTTTCTCCGAAATCCGGATTTGTCGGTCATCTCCAAGCAACAAGTAATGCTGCATTTCGAGCATCATGGCATCGAAACGTTTGGCCATTTCATCCTGGTCTTTTTCCACTATCAGTGGCCCGATGTGGGTGAAAAGATCATGAACATCCAGTTCCGTTAAGCCATTCCAGGAATTCAGATCTTTGTATTTTTCAACGAACTCCCAATGCTGGCGAACGATAAAATGCTCGTTTTTCAATTCCTGCGTTTGTTTGTAAAGAAAGCCAACTAACGTTTCAGCGTACTCTTTCAACTCTTGTTCCTGCTCATTTCGAAGCAGTAAGGCAAGGCGCAAACGGATTTCAAACAGACGCTGGCTTAGGGATTTGGAAGCGGTTGGCTCCAAACCGCCCGGTCTTGCGGAAAAGAATTCAAAATTGGCACAGCAATCAAAAATGAGAAAATGGGATTTGTGGTCTTCAGGGCCAAAAAGGTCGATGCACAGACGGGTTCCCCGGCCAATCATTTGCCAGAATTTGGTACTGGACCGGATGGGCTTAAAGAAGACCAGGTTTACCACCTCCGGAATGTCGATGCCCGTATCGAGCATATCCACCGAAAGCGCAATCTGCGGCATCCGGGATGCATCTTTAAAATGATTCAGGGAATCGTATTTGTACTCCTGCTGGTAATCTATGATATCCAGGAAATGCCCCCTGTATTCCGGAAACTGAATATTGAACCGTTCCTGAATGAACACAGCGTGGTTATGCGATCGGGCAAACACAATGGTTTTTCCCAGTTTATCACCGCCTTCCACTTTGATTCCTCTCTCCATCACAAAGGCAAGAATCTTATCGACGGTATCGGTATTGAACAGCCACTGATTCAATGCTTCCGATTCTATTTCATCAGGCCATAAGCCCGTAAGAGGATCCGCAAACTTTTCCTCGTACTCCAGTTTTTCAGCCTCACTTAGCGTTGCGTAGTTGATACCCTCCCGTTGGAATTTTGTCGGCACAGGGAGGTGATGATATGGAACCAGATATTGATCTTTCACTGCCTGATCCAGTTCGTATGCGAAGGTCGGGTTGTTGGGTTGGAGCTGGAATAATCCATAGGTGTCTTTGTCGCCCTGATCTCTTGGAGTGGCGGTAAGGCCCACCTTTAGCCCATCGAAGTAATTGAAAATGTGCCGGTATTTGTTGTACACCGACCGGTGGATTTCGTCAAAAATGATGAGGTCGAAATACCCAACCCCGAAATGGCGGCTTTGCCCGTCGTATTCCCCATCAATGAGATTATTCAGAGTCTGGTAAGTAGAAAAGACAATCCGGCTGCTTTCGACTTCTTTCTCTTTGGTAAGGTCAACCGCAGGAAGTTGTGGAAGGTAGGTGTTCAGATTGGTCTTTGCCTGGTGCACCAGGGCCACTCGGTCAGCCAGAAACAGTACCCGTTTTACCCACCCGGCTTTGCTTAAAAGTTCGATGAGGGCTGCGGCAGTCCGGGTTTTTCCGGTACCGGTTGCCATAACCAGAAGTGCGCTTCGCTGCTGATTTTCAAAAACTTCGTTTACCGCCGCAATGGCCTCTTTCTGATAATAGCGATCCGCAATGCTCTCATTGACGGTTTGGTCCTGAAGCTTTTGCCTGCTTGCTCGCCGGTTGATGATGGTTTGAAGCTGGCCTTCGGTATACAATCCAAAAACGGATCTTTGCGGATAGGAGACATCGTCCCACATCATGGTTTCAAATCCATTGCTGCAATAAATGATAGGCCGCTGGCCATACATGTTTTCCAGACAATTGGCATAAAGAAATGCCTGGTGCTGACCTTCTTCTTTGCTTCTGGAGGTTCGCTTGGCCTCGATCAGGGCGAGGGGTTTGCCGTCTTTTCCCCATAAAACATAATCCACCCGACCATTACCATCTGCTGTACTCTGGTGGCCACTTTGTCTGGGCATTCCTATAACCGGAAACTCAAAAACATTTTGCCCCTTCGGGTCCCAACCGGCTTCCTGAACAACCAGGTCAATGTACATTTTACGGGTGAGGTCTTCGTTGGGATCGATCGGTGGCGGAAGTGGCGTTGCATATTGCTGGACCGAATTTTCGGCCTTTTCCAGTTTTTCCAGGGCTGCCTGGTACCTGGCTTCCAGTTCTTGTAACTGAATTTTTGTTTTCTCCGCCTCCGATTCTATGGGAACCAAACCTTCATTAAATGGTGGAATGGAAACCCTGGTTTCGCTGTATCCCTGAACGACCCAACCGACAAAACCATGCAGCAGTTTTACAGCATGCAGCACTTCCGATGTCGCTATTTTACTTTGGCTGTGAACGGCATCGTTGCCAAGCCGGCGAATCAGATTAAGCCTCCCATACTGGCCGGCCACCAGTTGTTTAAAACCGGGTGTATGGAGCAAATCGTTGAGGGCGGAGTCGTAGGGCAATTCAAGGTTGGCATCGTTGGTGTACAACCAGCGCACCCATTCTTCCAGACTTTTCCGGCAAAGCATGGCGGCATACAACGGCGCCCGGTATATTTCTTTTTCGGCTTCTGAAGCCGTTTTGAAGAGGGCTTGAAATGGTTGTGGGATGAAGGAAAAGTTACTCATTTGGGCGAAAATTAGTGAATAGTGAAAAACTAAAAGTGATGAGTGAAAAGGTTACGATGGAAAGTGAAGAACCTAAAGTGAATAGGTGATAGTGAAAAACTAAAAGTGAATAATTATACAGGTTATAGTGGAGCTTTATAGTTTTGATTTGGCTGTTTTCACTGTGGCTACGAGCAAAGCGATTAATTCTTTGATCTGCGAATTAACCGATTGAAATTTTAATGGTTCTTGATAGCCTGAATCTTTAAGGAGTGAAAACCAATATTCGGTCTCATTGGCTTCTTTCAGTGAAATCGTCATTTTGTGGATAAAATCGGGGCGGCTTTGGGCAAATTCCGCTTCCCGGATCAAAGCGCCTACTGCGGAGCCACTTCGTAAAAGCTGCTTGCTCATCACAAACTCCTTCTTCTCCCCAGTCAGAAACTGAACCAACCGAACCACCTCCAAAGCAAACTCATAGCTCTTCGATTTCAATATGCTTTCTTCCTTCATACCCTATTTTTCATTCTTCATTTATCACTCTTCGTTTTTCATTCTTCATTCTTCACTCAACTCGTTTTCAATTTCTTCAATGCTGGGAAGGCTGGCCTTTATCTTCTCTGGCAGTGATTTCATGATTTCACTTTCCCAGTTTGCCACACCCATTGGGTTGGTATTGCCTGCAAGTGCATACTCTGCAACCAGTTTGTTTTTATTTTTTACCAGCAGTAAACCAATGGAAGGCTTGTCGTCAGGATGGCGAAGGGTGTCGTTTACTACATTCAAGTACATGTTTAATTTACTGATATAGCCTGCATCGAACTTACCAGCCTTTAACTCTACCACTACATAACATCGGAGTTTAAGATGGTAGAACAGAAGGTCAATATAAAAGTCATCGCCTCCTAATTCCAAATGTACCTGCCGACCAACAAAAGAAAAACCTTGCCCTAATTCAAGTAAAAATTTCTGGATATGGTCAATTAATCTTTGTTCCAGTTCGGCTTCTTTTCTGGGGTCGGCTGTACCTAAAAAGTCAAAAACATAAGGGTCTTTAAAAATCTGGTTGGCCATATCCGATTGATCTGGCGGTAGCGAAAGGTCAAAGTTTTGAACAGCAGCGCCTTGTCTTTGGTGTAATTTCGAATCTATTTGAAACACCAGCATGTCTTTGCCAAAACCATTTTCAATGGTCTTTTGCGCATACCAAAGCCTCAATTCTGGTTCTTGCAATTTGTCGAGCAAAGTGATGTTGCTACGCCAGGGAATTCGTGCAACGGTGCGTTGCACAATTGCAACGTCTGGCCAAGCCTCTGCAAACTTGCGCATATACTTCAGATTACGGGGAGAAAAACCGTGCATATCGGCAAAGGCAGTTTTGAGGTCGTATGACATTCTATCAATCACCCTGGCACCCCAGCCTTCGTTTTTTTGGCGTTGCAAAATGGCCTTGCCAATCTCCCAATACAATAGGATCATGGCAGAATTGGCGGCAACTATAGTTTCTAATCGGGTACGGACAACCCTCTCCTTAATTTCTTTTATAAATCCAGGATAACTTTCCGGCATTTCGAGCATAGGCTCTGCCAATGGAAAAACGACCTGGTCTTTTTCTATACCTCGTTGTTTTCTAGCCATATTTTTACTCCGCGTTACCAATTCTTTCTCTTTTTACTTTTCGTACCTCATGTGAAATTTCGATATGCTCAACTTTTCGTTTTTCATATTGCTTTTAGCTCCATTTCGTGTTGCCCACTCGCGAAGCAGGGTCCGAGACTTCGGCGCCATTTCGCTATGCTCAACTTTTCGTTTTTCACTGTTCACTTTAAACTTTTCACTATTCGTTTTTCACTGTTCACTTACTCCACCAGTTCGCCTTTGAAGGCTTTTTGAAGGAGGGTTTGGAAGAGCATATCTGAATTAACTATTTGTGTTTTTGTTTTTTGTTTCCCTTCTATAAAACTTTGAATGGTTTTTTCAAATTTCAATTGTAGATTAAGATTTGGTAATAATACAGGCAACTCCCTTAATTTGCCTAAAGTTATTTCTCTAAATATTGCGCCTTTTGCATAGGAACCAATCCAATTTTGAGCAAAATCATTTTTCAAATAATAATATAAATACATTCTACTAATCTTATTTGATGGGGAAATTCTAGCCGTACCTTGAGTCAGATTTGCTCCAACTAATGAAATTGGCAGTAATGCAACTGTACCCACAGTTGCTCGAATACTCATAACAATATCATTTTCAAATAACTGAGATCTTTGATAAGACTTTGCAATTTCAACAGATGTTCGTTGAAGTTGCTCAACTAATATTTCACCATCTTTAACATCACCGGTTTTTATATATGGTACACCATTAGGAATGTGTTCGCCTGCTTGAACAATACCATATGTGATGATTCTTTCTGGATGAACTATATCCTTTAACATGACTTCCTCCCACCCCTTCTCATTCTTCACAGGATCCCCAAACATATCAAT
>CAMCXM010000030.1 GCA_945883425.1 Spirosoma fluviale | reverse complement strand
TAACCCTTCACCCCTCATTGTTTTCCGTTTTCGAATTGCCGGGTTTTTCCGACTCGTTTGTCGAAGAGGTAATTGGTTTCTTCCAGGAGTTTGCCATCGGGTTCATAGAATTTCCAAAGGCCCATTCGTTTTCCATCTTCCATTCGCCCTTCTGCCTGTACATTGCCGCGGGGATAAAAGTACTTCCAGTTTCCGGTGGGCACGCCGTCTGCCATGTCGCCTTCTCCTTCCGGAAGGCCATCGAGATCATAGGTTTTAAGACTTCCTTTTCCTTCGTTCAATGTGCCACTGCTGAGTTTCTTTCCTTTCGGACTCATGCATTTTTCAACCGCCATCAATTTGCCATCTTTCCACCGTTCCCGGGTTTTGAGCGTGCCGTCCGGATAAAAAAACTGCCAGATGCCATCTTCGTCCCCCAGCTGATACATTCCCTGTGAGGCCAGTTTTCCGTTGCCATAAAAGGTGCCCCATTCTCCTGTTGGGCGACCGTTTTCAAAACGGCCCTTTGATTGAACCTGTCCGTTTTCAAACCAATACGACCAGTTGCCTTGTTCCAGATCATTGCGGTACTGTCCTTCTGATTGTGGTTTACCATTAGGGAACCATTCTTTAGCCAATCCGTTTTTTTCTCCGTCCTTAAAAAGGTAGGAACTCACTTTCATCCCCTTTTCATTCCAGCTTTCTGACAAAGAATCCTGCTGGCCATCACGGAAAAAAGCCAGTTTTTTCGGCTTTTGTCCCGGATAAAATTCCTGATACCAGCCGTTCAGTAAGCCATTCTGGTACGAATAACGGGCTGAAAGCAGTCCTTTCGAATCCATCTCTGTCCAGACAGAATCTTCTTTTCCTTTGTGAAACCAGCCCGAAATTATGGGGTTTCCTTCCGGAGAAAGGGCGGTATAGGCTCCTTCTTCCAGTCCTTTTTCAAAATGAGTGACAGAAGCCACTGTCGAATCGGGATAGAATTCGGTGAGGTTGCCAGACAATTCACCGCCTTTAAATGTTTTTGTTCGAAGAATGCGGCCCGTGCTGTCGTATTCCATGAAAATTCCCTCCGGCTGACCACCTTCAATGCTGAATATCTGCTTTCGTAACCCGCTGAGATGATATCTCCGAACCTTTCCGTTTCCGTTTTTGGCCCCACCTCCTGAAAGTTGTTTTCCGGAAGGAGTCGTGAAGTCGGATACTTCAAGCAAAGCACCTTCATCCCAGGTTTCCTGCCAGGCCAATGAACTATCAGGATGAAAAAATGTCCAGACACCTGTTTTCAGATCTTCCACATATGAACCACTGCTCCTGGGCTTCCCGTTTTCATACCCGGTTTTCCAGAGTCCTTGCCTTGCCCCGTTTTCAAACCGGCCTTGTTCCTCCATTTTGCCATTGGCGAAATATCGGACATACGGATCCTGTAAACGGTCGTTGGTCCAGCAGGAAGATTCCAGCAAACCTCCTTTTGTGTCGAAAAAATGAGCACATCCCGATAATGGATTTCTTCTTTTTCCTGTAAACCGAACCTGACGATTTCCTTCCCAGCCAAAGGTTTCAAAGACGGAATCACGATTCAGGCTTTCATACCAGCATCGCAGCCTTATCTGTCCGTTCTCATCCAGCCAGCAAGTGGTATCGGCCTTTTGAATGACCGTCCCGGCTTCAGCAGGCCAGAGTTCCGGAACTTGTTGCCCGTTTGCTTTCAGGAATAGGAGGGTAAGAAGAAAGTAAAGTCCTGTCCTTTTGATCATACGTGAAAGTACAGATACGCAATGAATACAGCCGCGATAAATCCAACCAGATCGCCCAGAAGGCTGAATCCCAGTGCATAGCGAATGTTCTTAATACGGACGGCACCAAAGTAAACCGTCATTATGTAGAAAGTTGTATCCGCTGATCCCTGAACAATACAGGCCAGGCGACCCGCAAATGAATCCGGTCCCAGCGATTTCATGGCATCCAGCATCATACCCCGGCTTCCGGCACCGCTCAAAGGTTTGAGCAGCATGGTTGGAATGGCGGGAACGAAATCGGCATTTAAGTTGAGTGCAGTTACACCCCAGCTGATTCCCTGAAGGAAAAAATCGAGGGCGCCGCTGCTGCGGAAAAAGGCGATGGCGCAAAGCATGGCCACCAGAAACGGAATCACATTGAGGCACATCTGAAATCCTTCTTTGGCTCCATCGATGAACGAGTTGAAGATTTCCACTTTCTTCACATAACCCCAGACCAGAATTCCCACCACAAGAAATGCCAGAAAGCCGTTGCCAATGAGGGAACTGGCGGTGTTTAGTTTGGCGGCTCCCATACCGGCCAGTACCCAGACTCCGGCTACAATGGCAGAAAGGAGAAATAAAAACGGCAGCAGAAAAACGGGACGCCAGACTGGAAGTTTCTGCCGGATGGCTGTGAGCATCAGGACGGTAACCGTTGAGGCAAATGTGGCAAACAAGATCGGAAGGAAAACATCGGAAGGACTGCTGGCGCCCATCTGAGAACGATACGCCATAATGGAAATTGGTACAATGGTGAGTCCGGAAGCGTTGAGTAGAAGAAACAGAATCTGAGCATCGGAGGCAGTGTCTTTGTCCGTGTTCAGGGTCTGCAATTCTTCCATCGCCTTCAGTCCCAATGGAGTAGCGGCATTGTCGAGCCCCAACATATTGGCAGCGAAATTGAGAAGCATGGAGCCCTGTGCCGGGTGATTAGCCGGTATTGAAGGGAAGAGGACCGAAAAGAAAGGCGAAATTTTACGACTGAGCCATTCCACCATTCCACTCCGTTCTGCTACTTTCAAAAGCCCCAGCCAAAGCGACATGATACCCGCCAGACCCAATCCCAGTTCGAAACTGGTTTTGGCCATATTGAAGAGAGATTCGCTGAGCTGGTTAAAAATTTGATAGTTATGGCCGAAGAAAAGCTGGAAAAGTGCGAAGAGCAATCCAACAACAAAAAAGCCCAGCCAGATAATTTGCAACATAATTCGTTTGAAAGAGTTTGGATTACTTCATCGTTTCAACAAAGAAATATCCGGTGGCAAGAACGAACATTTTCGTTTTCAGGCAATCTGTTTGCACCTTTGTTGTTCAATCTTTTTCTGTATGGTTACCAGTTCGCCCGAAAGTCTTCTCACCGGATTCAATCTCCGGCACACATCGCAGCGGATTCATATTCTGAAGGCATTTTTAGCGAATCCCCATGCCTTGTCGCACACCGACCTGGAACAGAAATTTGAAGGGCAGATCGACCGTGCCACCATTTACCGTTGTCTGAAACAGTTTCTGGATGTGGGGATTTTACACCGGATTCCGGATGAGCAGTTCCAGACCAAGTATGCTGTTTGTTCTACCTGCGAGCACGAGCATCATCACCACGATCATGTGCATTTCAATTGTGAAAACTGCAACATGACCACGTGCATTGAGCAGGCCACCATTCCCAATATTCCGTTGCCGGAAGGATTTACCGCCAAAGAAAAAATTCTCGTGATTCAGGGATTGTGCAGAAACTGCAATGCATAAATTGCAAGAGCATGCTCATTGGTTTATGCACCAGGAATAAGAGATTGTGAACAGGGCACAGCGACGAATTAGAAAAAGAAAAGATGGGCCCGAAAGGGTATTGGATTTTACGAAAGTCAAGTCATTCGTTCTATTCGGATTGAAGCTTATTGTTGGTCTGGGTTTATTCCTTTTCCTGACTTTCGTTTATAATGTTCGGGAAGATAATGCGATCCGGGAAGGAGTGGGGCAGCATCCCGTTCATGTTTATGGATATGTGACGAAAATTGAAAAACGTAGAATCCATAACAATGTCTACTATAATTTTTCATTTGATGGGAAGCAGTTTTCGGGTAAATGTCTGCGTGGAATGGATGTAACGGTAGGTTCCGGAATTTCTATCGCCTGTAATTCAAAATCCCCCGATCGAAATCTCCCTGTTTCGGAACTGGAGAAAGACACAGTCTAGGATTCAGCTGTTTGCCCGACTTTCTACATGGTAACTCTGATGTTGCTTGTGTTTTTGCTCATGATTCCGGGGGCTTTCGTCGCCAGCTTTTTGACCGGTAACCCGAAATACAAGGATGAGTTCACCGTCAGAAAGGTGAAATAGCCAGCCAGAATTAACTCAAGAATTACATCACCGGCGCCAGCATCTGCGTCTGGGCCATGCCAACCACGATGTCCACCTGCTCATCAACCGTCATGTAACTGGTGTCGATCAGAAAGGAATCCGGCGCCTGAATGAGGGGCGATTCTTTTCGGGTGGTGTCGATCTGATCGCGGTGCTGAAGGTTTTGCAGGATTTCTTCCAGGTTCACCAGTTGCTTTTTCGCCAGTAATTCCTGTTGACGGCGAAAGGCCCGAAGGTTGACATCGGCCGTCATGAATATTTTTAGTTCTGCATTTGGGAAAACGTGGGTTCCGATGTCCCGTCCGTCCATCACGATTCCTTTTCTTTTACCCATCCGTTGCTGTTGGGCCACCATGGCATGGCGCACTTCGGCAATGGCACTAACTTCGCTCACCTGATTGGAAACGTACATTTTCCGTATTTCCTTTTCCACATTCACTCCATTGAGGAAGGTCTCATTCTCATCGGTCTTCGGGTTGTGGTGAAAACTGATGGTGATGTTGTGAAGTGCTTTTTCGATTTCCTTTGGATTGGTGAATGAAATGTTGTTCTCCAGAAAATAGAGCGTTACAGTCCTGTACATAGCACCTGTATCGATGTAGCCATAGCCAAGTTTGGCAGCAACCAGTTTGGCGGTTGTACTTTTCCCGCAGGATGAGTAACCATCGATGGCGATGATGATTTTATGAATGGCCATGTCGTCTTCGTCCGGGAAAAACATTGAGGTTGGATGGGTGGCAAAAATAAGGTCCCTATTTGGAACCCGTCCTATTTCAGTAGGATATATTCAAAAAAATGGGCCACCTTTTTTGGGTAGCCCATCATTTGGTTCAATTCGAAAAAATCAAAGGCTGGTGAGTTTTGATTCGGCAACCTGTACGATTTCGTCGGTATCCGCTTTGTACACAACAAGAATCACATGGCAGTTTTTGGCTTTTACTTTTGGATCCAGTGTCGTGCTCCATTGTGTCGTAATTTCTTTATCAATTGAAATGGCTTCTGTGTTAAGAATATCCGTTCCCGAACCTGGAATCATGTCGGTACGAAGAACGTGCATATGAAGATAATTCGGATTGTTTTCCGGTGGTGCAAAATTCGGATCGTATTCTTTCTGCCAGTTTACCAGACTGTCTTCCGTCACATAGACTGCTGCTTTCAGCGATTCGGCATATCCTTTCTGAAACCGGATTTTAGCGTTCAGGGAAATCTGTCGGCTTGTTACTGAAAAGTCAGGTGTAAGAGTGGCTTTGATCCCCAGTGGTTCCTGATTTAGGATTTCGCTTACTTTTCCTTCCCATTCAGAACTGTTGAGAATATCCAACGTCGTTCCACCAAACCGGCCTCGGTTCACAATCCCTTTTGGTAAACCTGCCGTACTCACTTTAAACTTTTCGTCCAATGCATCGCCGGCCGGAGTTCTGAAATCTTCTTTAAAAGAACCGTCTGCATAGTTTTTTGGCTTGGCAAAAAAGCTGCAGTGTACGCCCATGACCACCACTCGTCCCGGATACAGTTTCTCAATCCGGTGAGCCTCCCGTGCTGCTTCCGGACAATTACCGCAAGTGTGTCCGGTAAAGTCTTCAATGATTACCATTTGTGGAGTAATAACAGTATCACTCGAATTTGTATCAATGATGATGGTTCTTATCTCCTTGGCATCCTTATACGGAATGATATCGCACGATACGCCGAAAAAAGACAGAGCCAGAATGAGAATGGTTCCCGTTTTTTTCATTTTTGAAATTAGTCTTTTGTTACAGGTATGACGATGGTTTTGTTGCCATTGCGAACTCTGGCCCAGTACGTTCCGGAAGGAAGAGAACGGACATCAATTTCCATGAAGCCAAACCCTTTTTTCAGGATTCCAACCGGGAAAGATTGACCGAGTGCATTTACGATTCCATCAAGCGAAATGTTTTCTGAGGAAGATTGAATTCTGAGTGACGATGAAGCAGGATTCGGATACATTGAAACACCGTTTTTCGAAATCAAATTGTCTGAAGATGTTACAATGCGTGGATTTGAAGCCCTGAAACATCCGGCTGCATTGAATACAACAACGACATAAGATCCGGATTCTGTGATGTTAAGAACCCGGGTATTTTCTGGAAGTGTATCGCCGTTCAGAATCCAGATGTAGTTTACAAAATTCGCAGGAGCGGTAAGTGTATTGCCCGTCACCGTAATGGTGGGTACAGCTGGATTTGCAACAACCGTTATAGCAACCGTTCCGGTCGGACTTGTGCAACCATTTACTGTAACCGTTCCTGAATAGGTACCGGAGTTGTTGTTGGCAACTACCCTTGTTGCAATTCGCGAAGTGGAATTGAAATTACCCGGACCGGTCCATGAATACGTTCCATTCGCTACCGAATCCATTTGCAATACAAGAGTCTGTCCGGAACAGATGGTATCTGTATTCACCTGAACGACAGGCATTCCAGGGCAATTGTCAACTGTATCAATGTAGATATCATCTATAAACAGTCGGTTACCAAAGCCGAATTTGTTCTCAAAACCAATGGAAACGGAAGGATACGGCAGAAGGCTGTCCAGATTAAATGAAATGGTTCTCCAGTCGGTGGCAACAGGCGTATAGTTCTGAGTGGTGGTTCCGGCAGTTGCCAGCTCCACTCCGCCTTTTTTCCAAAGTGGTTTAAAAGCACCACCACATTCACCGGTAAACCCAACAGTAAGGGTATCGGGTGCCGCGGCTCCACCAAAATTAGTATAGTATTTGTATGCGTATTTAATCCGGAGTTTCAGATGGTTTTTACCGGCTGTCTGAATGGCTGGAAAAATGATCCGGTCTATCTGGCCAGATACGTTTGGATTGCTGAAGTTGTCAAACATCATACTTCCACCTGTGCTGCCTGGAGAATTAACCGTCGATTGTACCCAGGTTACATTGTTTTCAGGATTCTGAAGAACGTATCCGGAAGGAGGGAAATTTCCCGCAGACGCAACCGGATCCAGAAAAGGAGTTACGGCCTGGCCAATTGTCTGAATGGTAATGTATCCGGATTCGGTGAGGGTATCTTTACCTTCTTCGTTGGTGGCGACCAGTTTTACCTGAAATACGCCTTCTGATGGATAGGTTACCTGTGGATTTTGCAATGTGGAAGTGGCAGGATTTCCGCCTTCAAATATCCAGTTCCAGGAGGTTGGATTGTAAAGCGATGAATCGCTGAACTGAATCTGGACACCGGCACATCCGGATGTTTTGTTGCTTTCAAAGCGGGCTACTGGTTTGTTTTTTGCGGTATCGCCTGTCACGATAAATTCATCAAGCCAGAGAGTTCCTGCATTTCCGGATGTAAATCCAAACGCAAAAACCAGTTGTTCAGCACGGTTATAGGTAGAATCAAGAGCGATTTCATTGTGAGCCCAAAGCGTAGTGTCTGCTGGTTGAAAAGGGGAAGTTGCTCCATTGGTGGCATCCGTTACAAAAGATGCGCCACCCCATTTGGCCAGCGATTTGTAACTGGATCCACAATCACGGGAAACCATCAGCTTCAACGAATCAGTCGTGGTGGTTGCAAACCGGCGATATGCATGGTGGAAATGAAACGTTAGATTTTTGTATTTGCTCACCGAAACCGGAACAAGGATCAGTGAATCTTTTCGTCCAACCGGATTTGTATTCTCGGCATTCATCCGCAAAGCTTTGCCCGAAGCATTGTTGAAACCGCCCGAAACCAGACGGAACGTACTGTCAGCATTCGGATTCTTTACTTTCCACAAGTAGGGGAGAGGTTTGGTTACTGTGTCAATGTTGCGTTTCCAGGGGAGCGTAACAGCGATCCGGTTACACGCGGGATCCAGACCATCCTGAGCCAGAACGCCGGTATTCAAAGGATCAAGCCAGTCTTTCAATCGGGTTGCAGCGGTGCCGCCGCCGTTCCATGATTTGGAGACCTTGCCATAAAAATCGGCGGAAATATTGGTACAGGATGCCGGACCACCATGAAGTTGACCAACAATCCGGTGATTCTGATCGTACATAGGACTTCCGGATGATCCTCCTTCGGTGGTTGTAGCAAATTCGTAATTCGCAGTTTTCCAGTGAGAACTGTCATTAGGTGCACTTAAGCCATAACCTGAATGCGTGGCAGGATCAGTGTCAAACGTAATTTTCTTAATGTCACCAGATGGATGGTGGATAATGGTTGTACTTTGGGAAGGTATATTCAAAGCACTCCATCCGCTGTAAAAGATGTTGAATGCAGCCGGTGGTTTTGATGAAAGTTCCATCAGGCAGAAATCAGAGGCACCGTTGCGTGCACGAAGAATACCACCGCTCAATGTTTGGTTTTCTGGAATCGCGACAGAAGGTGTGGTACAAGTAGGCGATTCCCAGTTAAAGGAATAGACCCAGGTGCTGGAATTGTTGTTGAAACAGTGGTTGGCTGTGAGCATATACGGCTTTCCGTCCTGCATAAGGTTGTTGATCATAGCACCAGAACATAAATCGCCGTTGTCAATTATCCGCACGGCAGAACGTTTTTCATTTGTCCATGGTGCTCCTTTCGGACAATTCACATTCATTTCGCACACATCCGAATCTCCCCAGTTCAATATAGAGAACGGGTCTTTGTAACCATGTGTCGCTTTGCCTATTTCCAGTTTTCCCTGCCCCCGGACAGAAGCCGGTTCGTAATATTCCAACGAAACCTGATCTCCACGGATCAATCCGGTTCCGAGTTTTTCGTCGGCCTGATTATTCATTCGTGTAAGAGATCCGATCTTGTTGTGTTGTCCAACAATAAACAAATCGGCTCCTTCCGGAAGATTGTATTTTGAGAAAGTTAGGTTGATGCTTAAAGCCCCCGGACTGGAAATGGTCAATTGCCAGATGCGGTCACCATTCGGTAGGTTGATCCAGATTCCGGAATTCGAAAGGTTGAAATTCACATCAAATGTGTATCCAAACCGACGGTCAAACTCTTTTCCAAGTTCCCGTCTCTGGGCGTCTTCTTCCAGTAATTTTTCCACATCCACTGCACCCAAAGTCTGGGTTGGGATATTGACAACCGGAATGATTTTTTTGAAGCTTCGTGGTTCGCCCCCTTGTGTCAGCTGGGCTTTGGTTGGTAGAATAGGACTGGCCACGAACGCAGCAGCCAGAGCCATAAAGAAGAACTTTTTCATGGAGGCCCGAAAATAAGGAAACCTTAGGTAAGAATGGCCTTGGATTAGATAAAAATTTGGTTTTTCCGCCTGAATTCCGGTGATTTTGCTGGATGAAAGCCTTTACACGCAATAGAATCTATGGAGTGATGCATCAAAGTCGAAAGTGTTAAAATAAAAAACCGCCCTCTCATTCAATTCAACATCGAACAAAAGGACGGTATCGTTTATCTTGAAACTTTCGTCTATGTCTGAAGCACCCCGGCGCTGAATTCACGGGTCACCGGCGCATGGTTGGCCGCTTCCAGTCCCATTGAAATATGGGTCCGGGTTTCGGATGGCAGCACCAGTTCGTCGATCCACAAACGGGCCGCAGCGAAATACGGTGAGGTCTGCATATCGTACCGGTCCTTTATTTTTTCGAACAAAGCCTTTTCGTTTTCCGGGGTAATTACTTCTCCCTTAGACTGCAATGTCGCTTTTTCGATCTGAAGGAGGGTATTCGCCGCCGCTGCACCACTCATCACTGCCACCTGTGCCGATGGCCATGCAAACAGAAACCGCGGATCATAGGCCTTTCCGCACATAGCGTAGTTGCCGGCTCCAAAACTATTTCCCACATACAGCGTAATTTTCGGTACAATGGAATTTGCCATCACATTCACCAGCTTGGCTCCGTCCTTGATGATGCCGCCGTGTTCGGAGCGACTGCCCACCATAAATCCGGATACGTCCTGGATAAACAAAAGCGGAATGCGCTTCTGGTTGCAGTTCATAATGAAGCGGGCGGCTTTGTCGGCTGAATCCGAGTAGATTACGCCACCCATCTGCATTTCGCCCTTTTTACTTTTCACCATTTTACGCTGGTTGGCCACGATTCCCACGGCCCAGCCGTCGATGCGGGCATAGGCGCACAATATCGTTTTGCCGTACAGCGCTTTATATTCTTCCCATTCCGAATTGTCGCACAGGCGTTTCAGAATTTCACCCATGTCGTACGGTTTCGCCCGGTCAAAAGGGAAAACGTCGGGCAAGGTTTCCCAGCTTTCTTTCGGAGCCACTGCTGCAACCCGACTGAAACCAGCGGTTGGACGGGCACCCATTTTATCCACAATGTTGCGGATCGATTGAAGACAGGCTTCGTCGTTCGGATGCTTGTAATCCGTCACACCCGAAATCTCGCAGTGTGTCGTTGCACCTCCCAGCGTTTCATTGTCTACATCTTCACCAATTGCCGATTTCACTAAGTACGAACCCGCCAGAAAAACCGAGCCGGTGCCATCCACAATCATGGCTTCATCACTCATAATCGGAAGGTAGGCTCCACCTGCCACACAAGATCCCATGATGGCGGCGATCTGTACAATGCCCATTGCACTCATGATCGAGTTATTCCGGAATACCCGGCCAAAATGTTCTTTGTCGGCAAATACATCGGCCTGAAGCGGAAGGTAAATTCCAGCTGAATCCACCAGATAAATAATCGGAAGGCGGTTTTCCATCGCTACTTCCTGTGCCCGTAAATTCTTTTTGGCGGTGATCGGAAACCAGGCTCCGGCTTTCACTGTGGCATCGTTGGCCACAATTACGCACATTCTGCCGCACACATATCCGATGCCGTAAACGGTACCGCCGGAAGGACAACCGCCTTCTTCCTCGTACATGCCTTCGCCGGTGAAAAGTCCCAGTTCCATGAACGGGGATGCCGGATCAATTAGTTGGGTGATGCGCTCACGGGCAGTGAGTTTGCCCTTTTTCTTGTGGGCCTCGATTCGTTTTGGTCCTCCGCCCAGGCGGGTTTTGGTTCGTTTGGCGACCAGTTCGGCCTCCAGTTCCACGATGGAAGTGGGCTTTGCTGTCGCTGTTTGCTGACTCATAAAGTAAAAATCTGGTGTATCTGTAAATGCAGGGCAAAGAAGGCGAAAAATGGCGCACGAAGGAAGAACACACATATGATTTTTAAGCAGCTGTCCCGTATATCCCTTCGCTGTCCGGTATATCCCGCCTGCGGGTCCATACCGGACGCTGATAATGTGGATTTGTAATCCACCATGGCTAGCCTCCCGATTAATCACGCTGTCCGGTATATCCCGCCTGCGGGTCCATGCCGGACGCTGATAATGTGGATTTGAAATCCACCATGCTTAGCCTCCCGATTAAAAGTCAGTCAACTCACGCTGTCCGGCATATCCCGCCTGCGGGTCCATGCCGGACGCTGATAATGTGGATTTGTAATCCACCATGGCTAGCCTCCCGATTAAAAGTCAGTCAACTCAATCGGTCCTTTCCGAACCCCATAAACATCTCCACAACTACTCCATACATACTCCTCCTCTTTTTCTACAATTCCTACTTTCACAGGATTTTTATGAAGATAATTCCTTTTAATTTTATAAAACTTCGAAGACCGGATAGCAACCGGGTGGTAGCCTTCTTCCCAAAAACAGACGCCTTCCTCTTTTTGCAAAAGCCAGAGCATCCAGTTTTTACGACTTTCCTGGGGATTCTCTTTTATCGACTCAAACAAACTTTTTGCGGTGAATTTTTTAAAATCCCTCATAGTATCACCGAGCCTGCCAGTCTTACTTCGCACTATCAGATGAATGTGATTTGTCATGATCACCCATGCATAAATCTCGAGCCCCTTTTCCTTCTGGCAATACCGAAGGCTGTCTACCAACACATCTATGTACTGCCTGCGTGTAAAAACATCCACCCATTGATGCACCGTAGATGTGATAAAATAGATCCCAAATGGATCATGAATTTCATATCCTTTTTTCATTTCCTCTTAGTTTAGAATGCGAAAATAATGGCCAGTTAATACGTTTTGAAATTATTTTCCGATTAGCCAAATTCATTAAAATTTGACTTTGAAAAATTGGATTTCTAAGTCCGCCTGATTCATTTTGCTGCGTTTTGGAGGATTACAAATCCTCCTTATCTGGCTTCGGGAACAGATTTCCCGAAGAGCATTATAGTCGCTGTCCGGTATATCCCGCCTGCGGGTCCATACCGGACGCTGATAATGTGGATTTCTAGTCAACCATGCGATATCGGATCTTATTGAATCCGTATCCTTGACCACAAATCCCAAAGATTTTACCGCGTCAGATTCTGGAACACTTCTTCCAGACTGGTTTCGATTTTCTCAATTTCCCGGATGATCTGTTTTTTACCTGCTGCATCGGTGAAAATTCGTTCCCTCACTTCTTCTTCCATCTCAGCACGGAAGGTCACGAACAATTCATTGTCTTTTACTTTTTTCACAGACTGCACGCCATCGAGCATCTGGATCCATTTATGATCGTAGTTTTCCTTAAACTGAACCCGCAAAACAGGCTCCCCGAACAACGTCTGGCTCAGTTCTTTCGTCGGTTTATCTGCCACAATTTTTCCGCGGTTGATAATCACAACCCGGTTGCAGATCGCCGTTACTTCCTGCATAATGTGGGTACTCAGAATCACCGTTTTTGACTTCCCGATGTTGGAAATCAGGTTCCGGATCTCCACAATCTGGTTGGGGTCGAGTCCGGTCGTGGGTTCATCCAGAATCAATACTTCGGGATCATGAATCAAGGCTTGTGCCAGCCCAACTCTCTGACGGTATCCTTTCGATAGCTGGCCGATTTTCTTTTTTCGTTCCGCCGTAAGTCCGGTCAGTTCAATCAGTTCTTCAATGCGGGCCGTCCGTTTTGAGGACGGAATCCCGTAAATGCCAGCGGTAAAATCCAGAAACTCCCGGATGTACATATCCAGATACAAAGGATTGTGTTCCGGCAGATAGCCGATTTTCTTTTTGGTCAGAAGGGGTTCTTTCACCACATCAATGCCACAGACTTCCGCCTTACCACTGTTGGCCAGTAGAAAACCGGTGATGATTTTCATTGTGGTGGATTTACCCGCACCATTGGGTCCCAGCAAACCCAGAATTTCTCCGTTGGCGACAGAAAAGCTGACATTGTCCAGCGCAAGCTGGCTTCCATACATTTTGGTGAGGTTTTCTACAAGAACCGACATCGTTTCAAATATTCAGACTGCAAAGGAAAGAGCTATTTTGGTTTTACATCCAATTGGTCAGGATTCTTGTTGTTCAAAGATCGCCGGATTCGTTAAAAATCATCGAAAAATCCGGATTTTAACTTTGTCTATTTAACCAATGGGGCTTTCTTTGCGCCGCATTTAAAAGCACATTATGGTTTTACTGGACGCTTATTTACCTTCTGACTATTTGCCGGTTGTCGTACAATTGGGACTCGCACTTGCATTTGTGGTTGTCACAATGCTCGTAACACATTCCATTGGGCCGAAAATCAAAGGAAAAGTAAAAGATGAGCAATGGGAATGCGGGATTGAATCTGTTGGAGATGCCCGTGCCCCAATCTCAGTAAAGTATTTTCTGGTGGCCATCCTGTTTGTCCTTTTTGATGTGGAAATCATTTTTATGTATCCCTGGGCAGTCAATTTTAAAGAACTTGGCTGGGTAGGTTTCATAGAGATGATCATTTTTATGGGCATCCTCCTGGGTGGTTTTTACTACATCATCCGGAAAGGTGTTCTCAACTGGGACTAGTCTCCAGCGGATCAAACAATTAACGAATCATCGAGTTTACAGAACAAAAAACGTTCAATGGTCGATACCAACCAACCCGCACCTCAAGGTATTGAAGGACCGGGATTTTTCGCAACCTCACTCGACAAAGTAGTGGGTCTTGCCCGTAAGAACTCACTCTGGCCACTTCCTTTTGCAACTTCCTGTTGCGGAATTGAATTTATGGCCACAGCCGCTTCCCATTATGACATTGCCCGGTTCGGATCCGAAAGGCCCAGCTTTTCACCTCGGCAGGCTGATCTTCTGATGGTCATGGGCACAATCGCCAAAAAGATGGGACCTGTTCTTCGCCAGACCTACGAGCAAATGGCCGAACCACGATGGGTAATTGCCGTCGGAGCTTGTGCATCTTCGGGTGGAATTTTTGATACCTATTCTGTCTTACAAGGCATCGACCGGGTCATTCCTGTGGATGTGTACGTTCCCGGATGCCCGCCAAGACCGGAACAAATCATTGAAGGCCTTCTCAAAATTCAGGAGCTGGCCGCCAATGAATCGACCCGCCGCCGGGATACCGAAGAATACAAAGCATTGCTCGACTCTTATTCCATTTCCTGATGCCATTCAGCAACGAAGAGATTTTACACTTTGTGCAGGAGACCATCGGAGAAGGACTCGTGCAATCGTCTGAACCGTACGATTTACTTACGGTTGAAGTGCATCCGGATGCGCTCCTTCCTTTGGTTGGAGCGTTGAAAAACCATCCCCAGTATCAGTTTACCTTTATGACGGACCTCTGTGGAATGCATATTCCGGAGCAAACCGGCAAAGAACTTGGTGCGGTTTATATTTTTCACAGCTGGACGTCAAACACCCGGATTCGTGTGAAAACATTTGCACCCATCAGCCAGCCAGATATTCCAAGCATGACGGCGCACTTCAATTCCGCCAACTGGATGGAGCGTGAAACCTACGATTTCTTTGGAATCAACTTCACAGGCCACCCCAATCTGGTTCGCATTCTCAATGTGGATGATATGGATTACTTCCCGTTACGGAAAGAATATCCACTTGAAGACCAGGTAAGAAGAGATAAAGTAGACTCAATGTTCGGAAGATAAACGATGGAAAATCAACTGATTAAAAATAACAATCTTCCCGAAGCTTTTCCAACCGACAAAGAAGCATTCGCCAACGAACTCACCACGCTCAATCTGGGACCTTCACATCCCGCTACGCATGGTGTGTTTCAGAATATTCTTCAGATGGACGGAGAGCGGATCGTATCCGGCGTTTCGACGGTTGGGTACATTCACCGGGCATTTGAAAAGATAGCGGAACACCGTCCGTTTTATCAGATTACCCCACTCACCGATCGTCTCAACTATTGCAGTGCGCCCATCAACAACATGGGATGGCACATGACGGTGGAGAAACTGCTCGGAATCACCGTTCCGAAACGTGCGCAATACATTCGTGTGATTGCAATGGAACTGGCCCGGATCGCCGATCACCTGATTTGTAATTCGATTCTTGGATTGGATGCAGGTGCCTTTTCCGGCTTCCTGTATGTGTTTCAGCAAAGAGAAAAAATATACGAGATCTACGAAGAGATTTGTGGTTCCCGACTTACGACCAATATGGGTCGGGTAGGAGGGATGGAACGGGATCTCAGTCCGGCTGCCATAGCGAAAATCAAGCTGTTGCTGGTTGAATTCCCGATCGTCTGGAAAGAGTTTGAACAACTCTTTAACCGGAACCGGATTTTCATGGATCGCGTAATTGATGTAGGTCCGATCAGCAAAGAAATGGCCATGGACTATGGTTTTACCGGACCAAACCTTCGGGCTGCCGGTATTGATTATGATGTTCGTGTTGCCAATCCATATTCCAGCTATGAAGACTTCCAGTTTGATATCCCGGTAGGCGAAAATGGCGATACCTACGATCGTTTTATGGTGAGAAATGAAGAGATCTGGCAGAGTCTGCGGATTATCCAGCAGGCCATTGACAATCTCCCCGAAGGACCATACCATGCTGATGCTCCGCATTTTTATCTTCCGGAGAAACAGGATGTCTATACCAAAATGGAAGCCCTCATTTATCACTTCAAAATCATCATGGGTGAAATTGATGCTCCGGCGGGTGAAGTCTATCACTCTGTGGAAGGAGGAAACGGTGAAGTTGGATATTATCTGGTGAGTGATGGTGGACGTGCCCCGGCTCGTCTGCATTTCCGGCGGCCATGTTTTATTTATTATCAGGCCTATGCCGAAATGGCCAAGGGCATGATGCTCTCCGATGCCATTCTGGTTTTAAGTAGTTTAAATGTAATTGCAGGTGAACTGGACGCCTGATCAAACGATGGAAAAGAACCTTCAATTTAAACCGGAAACGCTGAAACTGATCAAGGAGGTCATGTCAAGGTATCCGGAAGGAAAACATAAATCTGCCCTGTTGCCTGTCCTTCATTTGGCGCAGGCCGAATTCGATGGCTGGCTAAGCGCTCCGGTAATGGATCTGGTGGCCGAAGTACTGTCAATTCAATCGATTGAGGTGTATGAGGTTGCATCCTTCTACTCAATGTATAATCTGAAGCCAGTTGGCAAATGCTTGCTGGAAGTTTGCCGTACCAGCTCCTGCTGGCTTCGGGGAGCGGAAGATATCGTTCATCATATCGAGAAAACCCTCGGAATCAAAGAAGGGGAAACAACGCCCGATGGCATGTTTACCCTCAAAACGGTCGAATGCCTCGGCTCTTGCGGAACCGCTCCTATGCTTCAATGCGGGGCGCAGTTCCATGAGAACCTGACTTTTGAAAAAGTTGATCAATTGGTCAGCGACCTCAAAAAGGACGGTGCCCGAAAAACGTATTTTGACGAAGTAACCGTAACCCATTACTAAACAACCGAAACACTATGGGAAGAAAACTATTACTGGCAAACGACCACGTCCCTGGGATTCAGTCGTACGCTGTGTACAGAGAAAAAGGCGGATACGCATCGGTTGAAAAGGCCCTCAAAACCATGACACCCGAAGCGGTGGTGGAAGAGGTGAAGAAATCCGGGTTAAGAGGAAGGGGAGGAGCAGGGTTCCCAACCGGAATGAAGTGGAGCTTTCTGGCTAAGCCGGAAGGTGTTCCCCGCTATCTCGTTTGCAACGCCGATGAATCAGAGCCCGGTACGTTTAAAGACCGGTACCTGATGTCCCGCATTCCACACTATCTTATTGAAGGAATGATCACATCCAGTTATGCGCTGGGTGCCAATACATCGTATATTTATGTGCGTGGCGAATACTATTATGTGATCGCCATTCTCGAAAAAGCCATCAAAGAAGCATACGCCGCTGGCTGGCTGGGTAAAAACATTCTCGGGACCGGTTATGATCTGGATCTCTATGTTCAGCCCGGAGGTGGTGCCTATATCTGCGGAGAAGAAACCGCCCTTCTGGAATCTTTGGAAGGAAAACGTGGAAATCCCCGCATCAAGCCTCCGTTTCCGGCCATCAAAGGTCTGTACGGATGCCCAACCGTAGTAAATAATGTGGAAACCATCGCAGCCGTTGTTCCGATTGTGAACGAAGGTGGCGATGAGTACGCTAAAATCGGGATTGGTCGCAGCACCGGAACCAAACTGATTTCGGCTTCCGGCCACATCAACAAGCCGGGTGTGTATGAAATTGACCTCGGTGTGCCGGTGGAAGAATTCATTTACTCTGACCAGTATTGCGGAGGAATTCTCAACAACAAAAAGCTGAAAGCCGTCGTCGCCGGAGGTTCTTCGGTTCCGATTCTTCCAGCCAATCTGATTCTGAAAACCGCCAATGGAGAAGATCGCCTCATGACGTATGAGTCTCTGTCCGATGGTGGATTTGCCACAGGTTCCATGTTGGGTTCCGGTGGATTTATTGTGATGGATGAAACGACATCCATCGTGAAAAACCTCTGGAATTTTGCCCGCTTCTATCACCATGAAAGTTGCGGACAATGTTCCCCTTGCCGCGAAGGAACCGGCTGGATGGAAAAAGTCCTTCATAAAATCGTGCACGGTCACGGTGAAATGAAAGACATCGACCTTCTCTGGGATCTTCAGCGCCGAATCGAGGGCAATACCATTTGTCCCCTCGGCGATGCCGCTGCCTGGCCGGTTGCGTCCGCCATCCGCCACTTCCGCCACGAGTTCGAAGAATTCGTCCGCGAAGGACATTCGGTAAAGGATGTGAAGCACTACTTTGAGACCAACAATATTAGTAGTTAGTAATTGGTAGTTGGTAATTAGTATTCAGGTATAAGGAATCAGTAATCAGGTTTAAGTTTCACAAAGCGCATAAATGGCAGAATTTGAGTTGACAAAAAGAGCATTTCAGTTTTCAGTGACTGTGCTAAAGTTTTTTGGCGCTTTCCAATTGAATTCTGAATTCCGCTTTTTGAAAATTCAGCTTTATCGGAGTGTCACTTCAATCGGAGCGAACATTACAGAAGGTTCTGCTGGGTCGTCCAGAAAACAACTGGCACAATACTATTCAATAGCTTTGAGAAGCGCTCGGGAAAGCAGTTACTGGTTGAAGTTGATCAACAGTGTTTTTTCTGAATTGGAAAAAACAAAAATGGAATCAATTATTGCTGAGTGTGAAGCGATCATTCGGATTTTGGGTAAATCAGTCAATAGCCTTAAAACCAGTACAAAATGAGAATTAACTTGATATTTGATAAAGGTTTCTATCACCCAGAAATGTTATTTAAACCTAAATCCAATGCATCAGATTTTCATCTCCTGATTACTCAGCCTCACTTAGTTAATGGAATTACTGGATTTACCCTTTCTGTTTTATACCTGATTCCTGGCTACTTCATACTGGTTACTCTTTGTCAGCCCCTTATCCAAAACTGAATATAAACTTTTGACTTTTGAATTAAAACTTTTGAATTAATGAAAGTAACAATAGACGGCCAAACCATCGAAGTCCCGGAAGGAACCACCATCCTCCAGGCGGCTCGCATGCTGGGGCCTGAAGTAGCGCCGCCCACCATGTGCTACTACTCCAAACTGGAAACCAGCGGTGGCTATTGCCGGACCTGCATTGTGAAGGTCACCAAGGGTTCTGAAAAAGATCCCCGGCCAATGCCGAAACCGGTGGCTTCCTGCCGAACCATGGTGATGGACGGCATGGAGGTACAAAACAATACGTCACAGGATGTACTCGATGCCCGTAAAGGAGTGGTGGAATTCCTGCTGGCGAACCATCCCCTCGATTGCCCGGTCTGCGATCAGGCCGGTGAGTGCCATCTTCAGGATCTCAGTTTCGAACACGGCGCCGAAGGGACCCGTTTCGAATTTGAGAGAAGGACGTTCAAGAAAATTGATCTCGGTCCGTACATTCAACTGCACATGACGCGTTGCATTCTTTGCTACCGCTGTGTGAAAGTAGCCGATCAGCTGACCCCACATCGGTATCATGGTGTGATGAACCGGGGCGATGTGTCTGAAATCTCAACCTACATCGAACATGCCATCGACAACGAATTCTCCGGAAACGTGATTGATGTGTGTCCGGTAGGCGCACTGACGGACAAAACCTTCCGTTTCAAAAGTCGTGTCTGGTTTACCAAACCGATGGATGCTCACAGGGATTGCCCAACCTGTTCCGGTAGGGTAACATTATGGTACAAAGGTGACGATGTGCTGCGTGTAACAGGTCGGAAAGATGCCTTCGGTGAAGTGGATGAATTCATCTGCAATACCTGCCGGTTCGAAACGAAAAAGACAAGTGACTGGGTCATCGACGGTCCGAAAGTTGTGGACCACAAATCGGTGATTTCAGCCAACCATTACCTGGGCAACAACCAGGTTCCATCCTTCGCTTTTGAAGTAACGAAAGACTACAAACAGGTGAATGACCTTCCGGTTCAGCCCGGTTCAACCGTAAACCAACTCGACAAATAAGCATGGAATTATATTTGTTTTTAGCCAAAGGAACGATCATCCTGCTCATTTTCGGGATCACGTTGCTCATTGCCACGTATTCAACTTATGCAGAGCGGAAAGTGGCAGGTTTTATTCAGGACCGGTTGGGTCCGAACCGGGCGGGTCCATGGGGAATATGGCAGCCATTAGCGGATGCCGGTAAAATGTTCTTCAAACAGGACTTCATTCCGGCCAGAGCCAGTAAGTGGCTGTTCATCGCCGGACCTTCTCTGGCCATGCTCACCGCTTGCCTTACGTCCTGCGTCATTCCATTTGGTGATACACTCGATCTGAGTTTTCTCGGAATCGAAAAACCGGTTGCCATTCAGGGAATTGACGTGAACATTGGAATCCTTTATGTGTTCGGTCTGGTATCGTTGGGCGTGTATGGTGTGATGATCGGGGGTTGGGCTTCCAACAACAAGTTCTCCTTGCTGGGCGCCATCCGGGCTGCTTCGCAAAACATCAGCTATGAGCTGGCAATGAGCCTTTCCATCATCGCCATCATCATGATTACCGGAAGTCTGAGTGTAAGCGAAATCATTAAGGACCAGGATACATTCTTCAAATGGAACATTTTCCGCCAGCCAGTTGGTTTTATCATTTTCATTATTTGTGCCTTTGCGGAATGTAACCGTACTCCATTCGATCTTCCGGAGTGCGAAACCGAACTCATTGGAGGTTATCATACCGAATACAGCTCCATGAAACTGGGCTTTTACCTGTTTGCGGAGTACATCAACATGTTCGTTTCCAGTGCGGTGATCTCAGCTCTTTATTTTGGAGGATATCATTTCCCGGGCGAATCCATCGTTGCGGGTCTGCTTCCGGAAGGTGCTCTTGGTCACAATCTGATGACCCTCATCGGAGTCGGTGCCTTCTTCGGTAAAATCCTCTTCTTCATTTTCTTCTTCATGTGGGTTCGCTGGACCATCGCCCGTTTCCGTTACGATCAGCTGATGAATCTGGGCTGGAAATCCCTCATTCCATTGGCCATCGCCAACATTCTGGTGACAGGTGCCGTTCTTCTGGCCCTTCCTGAAATCAAAGGTTATATCTCTTCCTTATAAACCATGCAGGCATTAACAAACAGATCCAAACGCGTTTCGAATAAGAAACTGAGCCTCGGAGAACGATTGTATCTCCCCGCTGTGGTCGGAGGACTGGGTATTACACTTAAGCACTTTTTCAAAAAGAAAGTCACCATCCAGTATCCCGAAGAACAACGCCCGATGAGCGAAGTCTATCGCGGACTCCATGTGCTCAAACGCGATGAGCAAGGACGGGAGCGTTGTACGGCTTGCGGACTTTGTGCCGTTGCTTGTCCGGCAGAAGCCATCTCTATGACGGCAGCCGAGCGGCAGCCAGGTGAAGAAAATCTCTACAGAGAAGAAAAATACGCTGCGGTTTATGAAATCAATATGCTGCGCTGCATCTTCTGCGGATTGTGCGAAGAGGCCTGTCCGAAATCTGCCATCTACCTCCAAAGCGATAAACTGGCACCGTCCTTTTATTCGCGTGCGGATGTGATTTACGGAAAGGACCGCCTTGTTCAGTCCATGGAAACCATTAAAACGGCCAAATCTCTGAAGTCGGGGCTTACGACCTCCGACCGGTATGTAGACAAGGTCTGGAAAAACGGAAAATACTAATTCAGAATGGTACAGAATCTATTTTACTTCCTTTCATTTTTAGCTGTTCTGAGTGCACTGATGGTGATTTTGTCTAAAAATCCCATTCACTCCGTCCTCTATCTGATCCTCACTTTTTTTACGCTCAGCGGACACTACATCCTGCTGAATGCGCAGTTTCTATCGATCGTAAACCTGATTGTGTATGCCGGAGCCATCATGGTTCTTTTCCTGTTTACGATCATGTTTTTGAATCTCAAAGACGATTCCTTCACTGGTTCAAGGCTTTTTTTTCATTTGGGCTCAGGTCTGGTGGTCTTTACACTGGCCGGACTGATCATTCTGAAAGTGGCAACGGCACCCATCGCAGTTGCGGATGATGCCCATTTCGATTCTCAGATCGGGATGGTGGAAAACCTTGGAAAAGTGTTGTACAGCAAATTCCTCGTTCCGTTCGAACTGGTTTCCGTTTTGTTTCTCAGTGCCATGGTGGGTGCTGTTATGTTGGGCCGTCGTGAAAAAGGAGAGAAAAACTTTTAACTATGAATCAGATCCCCGAAATATTCAGGGTTATACCTGTTAACAACTTCGTCATTCTGGCAGTCGTTCTGTTTTCCATCGGAATTCTGGGTGTCTTGACCCGCCGCAATGCCATTATCATTTTCATGTCGGTTGAGTTGATGCTCAATGCCGTCAATCTCCTGTTCGTTACCTTTTCGAGCTATAAATCGGATCCGACCGGGCAGGTATTTGTATTCTTTATCATGGCCATCGCCGCGGCAGAAGTTGCAGTTGGTCTTGCCATCATCGTTATGATTTACAGACGAATCCGGTCGACGGATGTTTCACTCTTAAACAATCTGAAAGGCTGATTACAATGGAACAATTGCTTTCTCTTATTCCGGTTTTTCCGCTTGTCGGATTTCTGATCAACGGACTTGGTTTCCGTAAGATTCCGAAAGGCATTGCAGGACTCATCGGTGTTGCCGCCTCCGGATTTTCATTTCTGGCGGCCATCTGGTTGTTCATTCAATACCTGCAGGGCGGACAGCAACTCATTTCCGTTTCTTTGTGGGAATGGATCACGGGTCCGTCATGGAAAATTGATTTTTCCTTTGCTGCCGATCAGCTGACATTTTGTATGCTCATGGTGGTAACCGGTGTTGGTTTTCTGATCCATATTTTCTCCTTTGGCTACATGCACAAGGACGAAGGTTTCGGGAAATTCTTCGCTTTCCTCAACCTGTTTTTGTTCTCCATGTTGGTTCTGGTACTCGGTGCCAACCTGTTGATGACCTTCATCGGTTGGGAAGGCGTTGGTTTGTGTTCCTTCCTCCTCATCGGATTCTGGAACAAAAACGAAGCCTACAATGAAGCCGCGAAAAAAGCCTTTGTGATGAACCGCATCGGGGATCTCGGGTTTCTGTTGGGTATCTTTCTGATCTTATTCCGCTTCAGTACAGTTCAGTACACCGAAATCGTGGCGGCCTTGTCTTCCGTTCAGGCATTGAACGATCCGTATCTGGTGTGGGCCGGTATCTGTTTTTTCATTGGCGCCATGGGTAAAAGTGCCCAGTTGCCTTTGTTCACCTGGCTGCCCGATGCGATGGCGGGTCCTACTCCGGTTTCGGCTCTCATCCACGCTGCGACCATGGTGACCTCCGGTATTTATCTGGTGATCCGGATGAACGCCCTTTATTCCAGCATCCCAATGGTGCAGGAGTTCATTCTCTGGATCGGTCTGGCCACTGCCATCATTGGGGCACTGGTTGGTACCTCTCAGAACGACATTAAAAAGGTCCTTGCGTATTCTACTGTTTCTCAATTGGGTTTCATGTTTGTGGCCCTGGGAGTCGGAGCTTACACCGCCGCTCTTTTCCATGTGATCACACACGCGTTCTTTAAAGCCTTGTTGTTCCTTGGTGCCGGTTCGGTTATTCACGGATTGCACGAAGAACAGGACATCCGAAAAATGGGAGGTCTGAAGAAACTTCTACCTTTAACGTATGGCGTATTTCTGGTAGCCAATCTGGCCATTGCTGGTGTGCCGCCTTTTTCAGGTTTCTTTTCGAAAGATGAAATTCTGGCCCACACATTCGCCGGGAACAAAATCGCCTGGGTATTGCTGACCATCACGGCCGGTATCACCGCTTTCTACATGTTCCGTTTGTTCTTCCTGGTGTTTTTCAATGAATACAAAGGACATCTCGCGAAAGAAAAAATCCACGATGCTCCGTTTTCGATGGCCATGCCATTGGTTGTGTTGGCGATCCTGAGCATTGCCGGTGGATTCATTGGTTTGCCGGAAGTATTTCACATGCCGCACATGCTGCATGAGTTTCTGAAGCCGGTTCTCTTGCCTACTGAACAACTCGCCACTGTGCATCCTGAGTTGCACCACGCCATCAGCCACAGCGACGAATGGTTGGTGATGGGTGTTTCCGTTGTTGTATCACTGGTCGGTATCGGAGTGGCGTATTCCATGTACCTGTCGAAGAAAATGGTGCCCGATTTCGAACCCGCCACCAATCCTCTTATTAAGCTCACCAATGGCAAGTTTTTCTTTGATGAAATCTACAATGCCATCATTGTAAAGCCACTTACGCTCATTGCCAGCCTCTTTTCCGTTTTGGTCGATCTGCTTATGATCAACCTGTTTGTGGAAGGTCTGGGTATTTTCACCCGCTTTGCCGGTAGTTCTTTGAAGTCCACACAAGCAGGCCGGGTATCGGGCTATGCTTTCCTGATGGTCTGTTCTATTTTGTTATTCGCACTGGTATTTATTTTTAAGATCGTCTAAATGAATCCTCTCTATTTGTTTGTAAGTCCTCTCGTTGCAGCCGTACTCAGTTGGCTTGCAGGTAAGAATGGCAACTTGCAGAAAGCACTGACGGTACTGGTTTTCGTCGGAAGTCTGGCCGTGCTCTACACCTGGAAGCAGGCCGCTTTTGTGGATGCCAGCATCAGCCTCCCTTGGATTCATTCCTTTGGAATTTATCTGGCTCTGGCTGCCAATCCCATCAATTTCTGGTTTCTTGTCCTCACCGCCATTGTGGTGTTTGCCGCTCAGATGTATCACTCCAGCAAAGAAGAAGGTGCAGTTCGTGGCGATGTGATGGCCATGATCTTCCTGTTGCAGGTTTTTCTGTTTGGCGTGTTTATGGCTCAGGATCTCATGCTGTTCTACTTCTGCTATGAGGCCACCATCCTCCCGATCTACTACATTTCGTCCCGTTATGGCAGTCCGGCTGCTGAGCGTGCAACCATCAAGTTTTTCCTCTATACACTCTTCGGAAGTTTGTTCATGTTGCTGGGAATCCTCTACATGTACAATTCGACGGGTGCCGAGAACTTCCTGATTTCGTCCTTCAATCCATACTATTTCTCTGGCTCGGTTCAGGGCTGGTTGTTCCTGGCCTTCTTCATCGCATTCGCCATCAAGATGCCGTTGTTTCCGTTTCACTCCTGGCAGGCCGATGTGTATGCCGAGTCTCCGGTCGAAAGTACCATGCTCATGTCGGGTATCCTCCTGAAAATGGGTGTGTTCGGAATGCTGACCATCGTGATTCCGTTGTTTCCGCAGGGACTGAAAGATTACGGCTACATTTTCATCGGACTTTCAGCTTTCGGTGTTTTGTACGGAGCCCTCGTGGCCATGGTGCAGTATGACATCCGCAAAGTGCTGGCTTATTCGTCTCTTTCTCACGTGGGATTGATCGGTGCCGGACTTCTGGCCTATTCGGACGTGGCACTGGAAGGAGTCGTTCTTCAGATGTTTGCCCACGGTGTGAACATTGCCGGTCTCTTCTTTGTATCAGAAATCATTGCGAAACAAACCGGAACCCGCGATCTGGACCTGATGGGTGGCTTCACCCGGGCATCGTTCGGACTGACGGTACTCTTTTTCGTGTTTCTGCTTGGAAGCATTGCCGTTCCCCTTACCAATGGATTCCCCGGTGAATTCAAATTGTTGATGGGGATTTTTGAGTACAACATTTACCTCGGAATCCTGTGCGGTTCAACCGTTATTTTGAGTTCCGTGTACATGCTCCGTTTGTTCCAGAAAACTATGCTGGGCAAAGAATCCGGAGATTACATCCTTTCCTTTCAGGGAGTAGGGGCCTTCCGCACCGTCGGACTGAGCCTGCTGGTTGCCCTGGTTTTATTATTTGGTCTGTTTCCCGGAATCATTTCCGGTGTCGCTGATACCGCAGTTCGTACGTTGTTAACCGCCTACTAGAATTATGCTTACCATTACGTTTTTATCTCTTCTTGGTCTCGTACTTCTTTTTCTCGGGTTTGCCGGAAAAGTAGGTCTGGTAAAAAATCTGGCCGCACTGGGTGTGCTGGCATCTTTGGGTATTCTCTTGTTTGCCAATCAGGACGCCCTCGTTCCGGCAGGCATGGAGACCCAGCTCTTGTTTGACGCCAATTCGCTCAAATTCTCTGCCCTTATTCTGGGCTTCTCGGTATGCATCGTGATGATGAGCCGCTCACTGGTGAAAAAGGAAAATGTGCAGGCAGCTGAGTTTCTGTCGGTCATGATATTCTCGCTGGTTGGTGCGTTGATGTTGACGGCCTTCACCCACATGATCACCTTGTTCGTGGGTCTTGAAATCCTGGGTATCTCCCTCTACATTCTGGCTGGAACCCTTAAGGATTCTCCTTCTTCCAACGAAGCGGCGTTGAAATACCTTCTGATGGGAGCCTTTGCAACCTGTCTGGTTTTATTCGGAATGGCGATGTTGTATGGCGCCACCGGTTCATTGGACTTTAAAGAAATCGCCGCTGTTGGCAACCAGTCAGTGGATTCTGTCCTTTTTAAACTCGGTATCTTCTTTTTGCTGATCGGCGTATTGTTCAAAGTGTCGGCGGCTCCGTTTCACTTCTGGTCTCCGGACGTGTACGAAGGTTCTCCGTCCATTGTGATGTTGTACATGTCCGTCGTGGTGAAGATCGCCAGTTTTGCGGCCTTGTTCCGGATCTTTGGGGGATACTTCCATCACCTGTCATACTTCTGGTGGGGCATCGTGTACTATGGCTGTATTGCTTCCCTGTTGGTAGGCAATCTGCTGGCACTGGTTCAGAAATCCATCAAACGTCAGCTGGCCTTTTCCAGCATTTCACACACCGGATATCTTTTGTTTGCCATTCTGGTGGTAAACAATGAAGCCATTGCGGGCGGACTCGTTTTCTACCTGTTTGCTTATGGATCCGCTCTTCTGGTGGCCTTCTCGGTGATGAACTCCTGGTTCGAATCCTCTGAAAACTACCAGCTGGACCAATTGAAAGGTGCTGCCAAAGCCGATCCCGTTGGGGCGACGGTACTGGCACTGTCCTTTTTATCGATGGCCGGTATTCCGCTCACCGGTGGATTTTTTGCCAAGATCTCTATGTTTGCTCCGGCAATGGGCGATGGACTCTACCATTTGCTCATCGTGGGGATTGTGTCCAGCGTCATTGGGGCGGCCTATTATTTCAAGCCGATTATGAATGTGTGGTTCTCCACCGAAGAAGCCACCATCGAAAACGCCACCGACATGAAGTGGGTTGCCATGGTGGGCGGACTGGTCATTCTGATCACCGGTCTCTTCCCCGACACCCTCACCAGCATCCTGGCCATGATCTGATCCCACAACGGACGGTATATATAAAAACGCAAACGCGGAATTGGGTTAGCCAGTTCCGCTTTCGCGTTTTTAGAGGGCTGTAGCTTGGTTAGCATGACAAATCCTCATGATCTGCGTTCGGGATGGGATATCCGATACTGTTCAAAAAAGTGTGTAAAGCTCAAAAGTTTACGATTTTCGAATTGGCAAACTAAAAAAGCATATCCAATGAACTTTACACAACGGCAGGTAAGCGAAATTTTAGATCAGATAGCCTCAGGCCAGAATGGTCATCAACAAATTCTCAAGTATTCAGGAGCAGGTTGTTAAAAGTGCTGATAAAGCAGAAGCCGATCGGTATTTCAATTTCCCGTTTGAGGCAATTGAAGAATCTCTATCCAACGCTGTGTACCACAAAAGCTATGAATTAGGTTCACCCATTGAGGTGCAGGTTTGGCCAGATAAAATTCAGATTTTGAGCCATCCAGAACCCATGCCACCAGTGAATGCGACCATCTTGAAAGACCAAAAGCGAATTGTCGCCAGAGAGTACCGAAACCGGCGAATTGGTGATTTTCTCAAGGAGCTTCACCTTACTGAAGGAAGGGGAACAGGCTTTCCTTCCATCTATCGTGCAATGGCTGGAAACGGGTCCCCTGAACCCGTTTTTGAGACCGACGACAAGAGCTATTTCCTGGTCACAATTCCGGCGCATTCTGCCTTGAGTAACCAAGCTAGTAACCAAGTTGGTAACCAAGCTACCAACGGAGCTAATTCTTTATTTTTCAAAGATTTAGAAGAAATTGTTGCTTTCAGTAACGGAGCTAGTAACGGAGCTGGTAACGGAGCTGGTAACCAAGCTCGGGACATCATTTCAAATGCTATCCATGACCGGGTTCGTGAAATGCTTATCTGGTTGCTGAATCCAATGAAACGCTCAGATTTGTTTGAGCAATTGAATCTTACAAACCAGAACAAGAACAGGGCAAAGTATTTAGACCCATTAATTGAACTGGGGTGGGTTGCAATGGAATTTCCTGAGGAAAGAACACACCCAGCCCAAACCTACCGGACAACCTCAGCCGGAAAACGCATTTTGAATTTGATAGGCGAATGATGAAGCTTCAGTAAGTATTCGGCGAATGATGCAGTTTGCCCAGGTCTTTTCCGATGAAAAGATTGTCGTAGCACTGATACGACAATTTGAAAGTATTGTGAAGAATTCACAATCATAAGGCAGGTTGGTTGCCAAAGCTTTTATCGAAGTGCAAATTGTATACACACTGCGTAGACAATTGAGTTTAACACAGAGCAGAGCTATGAGTGTATGGAAGAGGTTTCTCCTGACGTGTGTCGGCTGGCTGTGGAGGATTTCAACTCCTCATGATCTGCGTGGGAGATATCCCGAACAGCTGATATCAATCGCTTGAAGGCTTCATTCAGGCCCAGCTTGACAGAAAGAATGTTGGAAAAAACCATTTCCGACCCAGAAGAAGGCTTGGCTTAATCCCATTCTATGCAAGATATGTGGAACTTTTTGATTTTTACATCTTTCGTTTCTCCTCCGGAGAAACTACGGAAGAGGTTGCAAGAAAAAGAAAATCAAAAAGTTAGCATCCGGTGTAAATTTCCAATGCATAATCTGGCTTAATCTCTTCCCCTAAGGAACTTCCGCAACTTTGAAAATTTGAACGAAGGGTTACCAAAGTCGAAGTTCTACGTTGAATCTACCGATGAAGCTAATGTTGAGATCTTCAATTGGTGATAAATAAAGGTTCTTATTTTTCGTTTGATGTGGTGCATTCAGGAAAGTGGGGTTTGTTTTGCACAGGGAATTTTGTTTGGGCAGTAAGGAAAAAAACCAACTATACAGTTTATGATAGACAGAATTATGTGGCGGTTATTACTACTCGTTTTTTGCACAACAAACTCATTGTTTGCCCAGCAAATCGATTTAAAAGATAGATTACCCTATTCAGGGATAAATTATGAACGATTGAATGATCTCATTAAGTTAGGTATCGACAGTGTTCGCAAATCCCATGGCGTGAAGCCTTTGTTGAAAGATAAAATTCTTTTTTCGGCCTCCCTCAATCACGCCGAATATCTGGATAAAAACAAAATTCTATCTCATCATCAAGAGGATAATAAAAAGTTGAGGGATCCCCATTTAAGGGTGCTGCATTTTGGTGGGAGTGAATTTACAATGACAGGGGAGAATGTTGCCGTCACTTATGCGTTTGAATTGGTAAAAGGTAAGAAGGAAAAAAAGGGCCGTCGGAATCTCACATACAAGGAACTGGCCAATGATTTTGTCCAGATGTGGGTACACTCGCCCGGCCATTTTCGAAATATCATAACCAAAGAGTTCACCCACACAGGTGTGGCTACCTTGCTTAATTCATCTGACAATAGCGTCCGGGCCGTTCAGGTCTTTGGAACCTTGCCAAACAATACGGAATCGCAAAGTGAGGAAGAATTCAGGTATCCCGAATATCTTCAATCCCGAAATCCGGTAGCCCCAATTTCAAAGATGCAAATGGTACACCCCCATTCAGATGTTCATCAATGGAACATCAAAGATGGCCGGGAGGATTTGAAGGCATGTGAGGCATGCTTGACTACGCCGGGATTTACGGATCGGACAAAATTATATTTCAGAGGAAATGACGTTCGCGTGTATTCCGAAGATGTGGCGCATTTAAAGAAAATACTGAACAACCGCCACGATGGATTCGCTTTGGAATTTGTAGTTTATCGCCCTTATGCTTGTGGTAACGATCGTTATTACACCAATTTAACCCGCAGAAACGAAGGTTGTATTTTTAATGGTGTTCTTACTAAACCGGTTTATGGAAAAAAGGCGGCTGCAGGATTCGTCGAATTAAAAGTAATTGAGGAGGAAGAAACAGACGAGGATGGCGTCGTAATCAAAAAACGGAAAGAGAAGAAAATGACCTTGCCAGATTATATTTCAAAAATCTGGGAAGCCATTTTTCCTCCTTTTAAACCAGCCTATTTTGATCTGAAAATTGGAGAAATTCCTAAAGGGTTGAAAGACTATTTTGAGGTGAATCTGCTGGTTATACAGAAAGGAAAATTATGTCAGATCATTCGTCCAACCGGGTATTGCGGTGCCAATATGGAGTTTCTGCCAAGGATGAATGATCTGGAGCCGGATTTTACAAAGGAATGGACGGGGATTCCTACGGCTTCCAATCAAAGCCTGGTGTTGACCTTTGGAAAAAATAAATACGAGGCGGACCCGACCCAAATCATCAACCAGCTTAATTCCATTGTAGAAGCCTCCGATAAGATCAAATCGGTCAAAATTAAGGCATTTTCATCCGTTGAGGGGTCGAAAGAAATCAATGAGCAGTTGCACCTTCGAAGAGCCAAAGCCATAGTCGATGCCATACAGAAATCCCAGTTAGATACCGTAGCAAGTGAGGTAAGGACGGAAGAGAACTGGGCTTTAATGCATAAACAAATAGCCCAAAATCGTAGACTGAAATGGCTTGAACGTAAAACAGACGATGAAATAGAAACTCTTTTGCTCAATGAAGACAAGGTAAAAGAGGTGGAGCCCTTTCTTTCGGTACAGCGATACGCCCAACTGGATCTGCGCGTCATTAAAAGCGAAAAGCCAAAACCCAATTTAAAGTGGATCGCCGGCAAGGGGAATGCCTACATTGAAAAAATAAAAAGGGGTAGGGGTG
>CAMCXM010000029.1 GCA_945883425.1 Spirosoma fluviale | reverse complement strand
TTCTGACTGGCTGACTTCTCAACCGCATCAAGCCCGTTATTGACGGCAGTGATGTCATATCCTTTCGCTGTAAGAAACAGGATATGAGGCTTTAGCAGATCGATTTCGTCGTCTGCCCATAAAATCTGAGGTTTCTGCATAATGGATTTCGCCAGTTAAAAATTGTTCTAAAAAATATGGGTAAAGCTGTATTCAGATCTGGCGGAGTTGTGAGTCAAAATTGATGGATAGAAACCGCAAGCAAAACGAATTAAACAGGTAAATATTACAAGCAGGGATAAAGGGGGTTTCGCGGTGTTTGAATGGCAGATTAGCCAGGACATCGATTCAAAGGACGGTATCATTTTTTGATCTTCCTAGCCTTAAAACGGTAATAAGCCTCTTTGCTCATGAACATTTTCAAAACCGTATTACCCGACTTCCAAACCACAAAACCAAGCCAGGACTTGAATCGGGAAAAGTAGGCATAGAAAAATCCGGCATACTTTCGGTTGATTGCAAAAGACTCTTTGAGTACTTCAGTCCCGTCACTTGCACCACCGTATCGCTTATAGGAAATGAATGAATTCAAATGGACAAAAACAGCACCTGCTTTCTTCAGTCGCCAGAATACATCAAAATCAGCAGCGAGTCTGTACTGTGTATCAAACGGAATCTTTCGATGAAGATCAAGACGAATAAAGCAGCTCCGATGATCAATTCCGGGATTTCCGCCAAGCGTGTTATGATCTGTAAAAAAAGGAGAAACTTCAAGTGGCTCTTCCTGTACAACGGAATATGAATTTCCATACCAGACATCTGCCGCTGGGTATTTCTGAATGGACTTCACCAAAACATCAAAAGCTCCATCGCAATACCAGTCGTCTGCATTCTTAAATCCGATCCAATCGCCGGTGGCCAGATGAATTCCTTTGTTCATGGCATCATAGATCCCTTTATCGGGTTCACTCTGCCAATAGGCGACGGTATCGCCAAATGACTGAATGATTTCCAGGGTGCCATCGGTTGAACCGCCGTCCACCACAATCAATTCGACATTGGAATACGACTGATTCAGCACGCTCTCCATCGCCTGACGCAGGTAATGGTCACAATTAAACGTAACCATCACGATGGAAATGAGAGGAAAACCTTCTGAAGATTCTTTGTTAATCCCTTTTGTCCGTGAACCGCCGTTGCGCATAAAAAAGGGCCCGAAGGCCCATTTTATTTTGATTATGGCAAAAACCTGAGCTGAACCCTTCGGTTAGCTGCCCTGCCTTCTTCATCCTTATTGCTGCGAATCGGATTCTCAAGACCGTAGCCTTTGGTCTCAAGCTGTTCAGCCGGAACACCTTTTAAGGCCAGATAACGTCGAACAGATTCTGCACGTCCCAAAGACGTTTGTTTGGTTACTTCAGGGCCTCCCTTATCGCAACCAAAACCTCCGATTTCCAACTTAATTTTTGGTCTGGTTTTCAGGATTTCAGCAATTTCATTCAACTGCTCTGCTGCCACATCATCTATTTCGAATCCACTCAGGGCAAACCGAGGCTGACGTTTCATCACTCTGCGTTGGTTTTCTGTGAGTGCTTTGGATGTTCCTTTGTATGGATCATCCCCAAGATATTCATCCGGAGTAATCACACCTCCCAGTTTCTCACGAAGCTCAGGTGAAATATTCGAAGGTGCCCGCTTTTTACTGGCCGAAGACTTCTTCGCGGGCGTTTTCTTACGGACCGCTGCTTTCGCCGGAGCTTTCTTCGTTTGTTTTACAACAGGCTTAGTGGCCGGTTTCGGTTCAGCATTATCGTCAGCGGTCTGGTCATTTGATGGTTTCACAACAGGTTCTACCGGCTTCTCAGTTGGAGGAGGCACTACTTCAACAGGTTTTGTCTCTGCAGGCTTCGCCACCGGTTCCTGGTTTATTTCCGTACCCGCCGGATTGGACGGCTTCGGATCATTCACTTTGGATGGCTCATCATTTTTGTTACCACCACCACCTGATCCACTGGCATTTATGTCGGCTGATTTCTTTCTTTTACCAATATACTTACGGAACCCAACGATAATCTCTGGTGCACCTGTACGGTTGCTCGCATCAGCGAGAGCAGAAGTTATAAAGTCATAACTAAAACCGATTGCCCAATCTCTCTGATTAATTTCAAGCGCTGTCACCAGTGCGTTCTGGTTGGAATACCAAAGTCCCAATCCAATATTACCTTCCTTGATAAAGCTGCCTTTCTCAGATAGCTTATAGTAGAAATAAGATCCAAGATTGGTTTGATTCAAATTGTCTGACTGGACATGTCTGAATGTTGGTTTGATCTGAAACTGCTCATTTTCAAAAGCCAGAACGGATGCCTGAAAATTCCAGTTGATTGGATTGTTAAATGTTTTTGAATTGAGCGAAATATTCGGTCTTGACAGATTATTGGCTCCCAATGAAACGGTAACAACAGGTTCACCATTTGAATTCTCCCGGATATATGTGACTCCAGCATTAATGGTAAAAAACGTTCTTCTTTCCACCGCCGTAATATTCTCATTGATCGGACGATTCGGATCATAGGCACCATTAAATCCATCCCACTGACTTCCGGTTGATAGTCTGGAAAAGTCAACTCTCCTCTGAAACAACCCTGGCTGAAGACCAAATGCAATGCGATCAATTTTGGATAGTGTCGCGATGTGGGTATACGCTACAGAAAAGCCCGTTGTTGCCAGCATCCCGTTATAACCCGTCCGGTCGGTGAGTAGCTGAACTCCGGCTGCTCCAAACTTTCTAAACTGATCGTTTGATGTTTTGGTGTACAAAGGCATGTACCCGGATAAAAACGGAGTTGAAAAATTACCCTGCTTTCCACCAAACTGATTCCGGTATCCAAAATCCGCCTTAATCTCTTCGGATGTTGCAATCAGAGATGGGTTGTTAAGCAAAGGAGTTAAGCGGTACTGTGAAAAATTCATTTGCTGACCAATGGCTGGAAGTGCAAATGCGATCAGGCTAACAGCCAGAAGGTTCTTCAACATTTCAATACGATGATTCATGATTTTCATATCTGAGATGTGCCTGATTTTAATTTAAAATAATAACGGACCCTGAGTTATTTCCTCCAAATACCCGGACAGGCTCACCTGTTTGAAAGGTTCCGGATACTTTCCAAATGTAGGATTCCTGACTGACTTCTTTTCCTTTGTAGGTCCCGTCCCAACCTATTGCAGAATCATCTTCTTCAGATGTTTCGACGATGTCTTCTACTTTATTGGTTTCGTAAATAAGGTTACCCAACCTATCCCAAACCTGTACTTGAATGGTAGCAACACCATAACCGTACACTTTAAAACGGTCGTTTCTACCATCTTTATTCGGGCTGAACGAATTCGGCACAAACAGTTCATTGCTCACACGAATCAGTACTGAGTCGCTTCCGGTACAGCCGTTGGAATCAGTAATGAGAACTGAGTAATTCGAAGTGTTGTTGGCTATGATTTCAAAACTCGGATCGCTTCCATTTGTAGTCCCTATAAACAGACCACCTTTGTACCAATCAAATTTCTGCCGGTTTGCAGGAAAGCCTGTTGCCTTTAGATCGAATGTCTCTTTCACAACCAGAGCCGTGTCTTTTTCGAGTGTCACAACAGGTAATGTGTCTACTTTTACCGATACTGGTCCCACAGTACTGGAACAACCATTGCCATCGGTAACTTTCAACGTAATGGCTGAAGTGGTTGTGCTCAAAACAATACTTTGAGTTGTCGGTGAGCCAGAAACGCCACTCCACACATTCCCATTTTCAAAATTGGATGTCAGAACGACAGAATCACCGAGACAAACACGATTGTCTGCTTCAGAAGTGGTAATCACAGGTTCCGGAAGTGCATTCACCAGAATGGCCACTGCGTCTGAAGTGTTGGAACATCCGTTGGCAGAATCAGACTTCACTGAATAGCTGCCGGATGCGGTTACTGTGAGAGTAGAACCAGAGCCAGAAGGAGTCCAGGTATAGGTATTACCCAGGCCAGCATTTGTTACAGACAATATCGAATTATCACCAAAACAGAAGATTGTTTTCGTTGCACTGACCAGTGGTTTCTCCGGTATTTTCCGGGAATCAATGGAAATCTGAGCCGATGGTAAACTGGCACAACCACTGTCGCTCAACGTTACAACCGAATATAATCCGGTTGCATTAGCAATCAAGGTCTGTGTTGTAAGTCCACCAGGCGTCCATACATATCCAAAAGCAGAACTTGAACTTAATGTAGCGGAATCACCGGAACAGAAGGAGGCACTACCCTGTGTAATAGTGATGGTTGGTGTGGCTGGTCTGGCATTTACATTAACTGCCAGAGAGGCCGAACCAATAGCAGCACAACCATTCGAATCAACTGCAACAGATACGGACACTGCACCGGGAGTATTCACTATAAAACTATCTGCCACCAATGCTCCTGGAGACCACGTGTAATTGCTGGCACCAGAGAAAGGTTGAGGTTTGATAATGATTGATGAACCTTCACAAACCGACAAGTCCCCAGCATTCGTAACCAGAGAAGGAAGCAATGGGGCTTTCTTCAATGTTCCCGAAAACAGATCCGAAGTATTCTTACAGTTGTTTGCATCGGTTATGGTTACCCGTGCATCATACGAACCAGGATTATTAATTGTAACCGTCTGTGTTGACGGATTTGGAGTGATGCTGGTGATTGCCCAGTCATATGTAAATCCGGCATCAGTTGAAAATTCAAGAGAGGCGGGCTGACAAACACTGATGTTTGGAGAAGTGATGACCGGTTTCGCCGGAAGTGCATTAAAGACAGTGGTTACAGTGGCTGACGTATCGGAACAACCATCAGCATTGGTGATGATCACACTGTAAGTGCCAGATGCTTTCACCTTCAGATCACGGGTATTTACAACCGGTGTAGTATTGAGCCAGGCATAATTGAAACCAGGTGGATTAGCGGTCAAGGTCACTGAATCGTCAGCACAACGGATCAAAGCTCCGGTGAATGTGATGGCCTCAGCAACTGGACTGGCAAAAATGGCTACGTTGGCAACCGCAGACCGGTTGGTACATCCATTATTGTCCGTGATTTGTACTGAATATGCCCCTGCTGTGCTCACACTTAACGATTGCCCGTTAGAACTTCCCGGATTCCATGAATACGAAGTAGAAGCACTTGAAGTAAGCGTTGTCGATTCGCCAAAACATAAAGCCGTATCTCCGGTGATAACCGGACGGACTGGTAATTCAAATATTTTGATGCTATCTGGATTGGAAGATCCAATTATCTGCACATTGTCTGAAACGACACGGACCCGATAATTGATACCGGCCACAGCTGACAATGGGATTTTACCTTTCAGTGTATCCGAAGTATTTCCTTGCAATGATCCCATAAGCACACCACCGGTAACAGGGAATGTGCCATCAGGATTTGAAAGAAATGCGTTGAAGTTATTTCCAACAACGATTCCATCTCCATTCACCGTAAATGGAATTTTAACAGAATCACCAGGACAGAACCGGCCAGATACTCCTGGACCGATTTTTATAATATTTCCAGTAATAATCTCGGTGAGATTTGGCGCTGCCACGACTGCAAACGGTGAACAGAAAGCATTGAAATTAAATCCACTGGCCACAAGACCAGGCCCAATGGTAGCGAGACTCGTACTCCAGTTTGTCCCATCAAACCGTGAGATCGAATTGATAGACCCAGCACCGAATACGTTCAGTGGATCACTCCAATCGAACCGGAGAACAGCATCGGAACCACCGGCAACATCTTCACAGATGGTCCACTGGAATTTTACGAAAGTCGTGATGCTGGCTGGCAGAGCAGGGGTAAAATCAGCTGCTGTTGGAGCGGGATTTACTCTCGCCCTGATATTGTCACCTGTAGGATTGGCGTCATCAAACTCAACCGGAGCATACGAATCAACAGTTCCGATCGGGAATGTTTTTGCGGTACCGTCGTCTGTTCTATGAACAAAGCTACCGGTTCCAGTGGTACGCACATAACTGTTGGCACTGCCCTGGGTGACGGTTGCTGATGGAAGAATATCCAGATCATTGTTTCCGATGTCGATGAATCCACCGTCCACATTCGACAGTTTCAGAGAGGTTGTCAGAATGAAATTATCAGAGAGTGTCAGAATTTTACCGGCACCATTCATTTCAATTCCTGCCAAACGGACACTGTCAGCAGGGAAAGCATTCCAGGTCATGGCTTTTGTGACCAAAACATCCTCGTTGATCTGAGCTGGTTCGATGTTTACCTGCCAGCCATCATTGGTACCGGCCGCATCAACTGCTCTCTGTAGACTTGGTGCTGTTGAATATGGAAGAATAAAACTGTTATTGGTTACTGCGGCAAATGATGGTTTGGACGTAACAAATCCCAAAGAATCATAGTCAATCGCGTGCAGAACTTTATCCTCTAACTCATATAATTCGGTGTCAGTCATGGTAGCCGGCCGCTTCTGACCACCCGAAACCGTAAATACGTTTTCGGTAACATCAAAGGCATCAGCAACCGGACTCATTGGTGTTACCGGAAAGTTTGTCCACGGAAGAATGGTGTTTGAAGGACCTGTCTGTGGATCCAAACGGAAAAAATACCGTAGGTTACCACCAAATGTATTGGCATCCGCCAAGGCTCCACCCAAAGTAACACCCGTAAAGGCATTAACGGCTGCCGGATCATCGTTGTGGTTCCCGAATTCAACCCCAATACCAGCTGTAGAAGAGGCTGACCGGAATTCATTTCCCTGAATGGTAATACTATTTACGCCGGGCACCTGAACGGTGGCTGCTGTTTGTTGCTTTGTATTCACAGAAATGTGACGGAAATTTTTGGCAGTATCTGAAGGAATAAACAGGTTATTCCGTACGGTTACATTCCGTGATCGCTCAGAGAAAATACCAAAATTGCTGTGCCCGGAAATGATGTTGTTCTCAATTAATACTCCCGTGCCGTTCTTTTGAACATCCTTCAATTCAATAAGCGCAATGAAGGCCTGAGGAATGACCGCAAAAAACCGGTTCTGAATCACTTTGTGAATTCCGGAGTTCAGATCCGGTGCTGTGATTTCAACTCCCTGGCCGGCAAATGAATTGTGCTCAACAACGGTTGGACCTGCAAGGTCTCCCATTTGAACACCATAAAAGGCCACAATCCGGTTGGTATCAGCATTTGCTGGACCTCCGATGATAAACCGGCCACCAGAGAAAGTACGGATACCACGACCAAATGCGCAATTGGCATTGAAATTTTTTGGCTGAATGAAACAACCTTTAACGATGGCCGAATCATTTCCTCCATTAAGGAACCGCATCCCATATGTATTAAACCGAACACAAGGTATGCCAGGAACCACGTTTGTTCCCGTCGATAATACAAGAAGATTTAAGAATTTCGAATTATTAAAGTTTCCATTCCGGGCGTAAATACCATGCAAAACTGAAGTCTGATTTACCTCAATCTGGAAATTGTTGATTTCTACTTCGGTTGAGCGAATGCTGAATACGGTTGAGTCTGCTCCTGAAGCAATTCCATCGACCACAGGTTTGTTTCCGTTTCCGGCACCAACTCCAACGCCGATTCCGATCACACTACCATAAAGTTTGATCTTTTTATTGATCTCCAGATTGTTTTCGGAATAGATTCCTTCAAATACCTGAACCGAATCACCATCACTAACACTGGCAAGTGCCTTTCCGATGGTTTTCCATGGAGTGTTGGGATTGGTAGCTTCTGCATTGGTACGACTGTCGTTCCCGGAATCATCATCCACATAATATAGAGTGGCTGCATTCTCAACTTTTAACGTACTGGTTAAACGGAGTTGAGTAAAGTCAAAATCGGTATTGAGGTTGGCAGTAAGTGAATATGGATCTGAACCGGTAGAAACCAGTGGCGTTGCGCCGCTCAGATTGGTCCAGTTGAGACCTGTCAAACGATCGACAAACACGGAAGCTCTGTCAAATCCGGTTCTTTCTTTTGATCCTGGCCATCCAAACGTAGCCTGAAGATCGGAACCTCCCGTCACTGCTTCGTTGACAGTCCAGGTTGCACCTACCACAGTGTCAACCTGAGCCGAACCCTCCAGAACTCCGTCGGCAACCCGAACACCTAAATCATCTGAGGTTCCGGAATTTGTAAGCGAGAGAGGAAGGTAGGTACTGCCAATTCCAACCGGGTAATTTTTTGCTGTAGCTGCCTGAGTTTTGTGAATAAACTGACCCGATCCGGTTGTACGCACAAAAGATGTGGAACTACCTCCCTGGTTTATTGCCGTGCCTGAAAGTACAATGCTTCCAGATCCGAGGTTGACAATTCCAGCGTTCATATCAAGACTGTCAGCAATAAGAAGAGAATCAGTAAGAGACAATTCTTTGCCAGCACCCTGCATTTTAAGGCCGTTCAGCTGAATTCGTCCAGATGGATTGGCGTCTAGGGTCAATGATTTGGAAATGGTCGTAACTTCAGGGATGGAAATGGCTTCAGAGAAAACACTGGCACCATCGGTTACTTTATCGTGTGCCCTCTGAAGGGAAGGTGCGGTTGTAAACGGAGCCAATAAGGAATTACTGGTTACGAAGGCCTGGTTGTCTTTTACAGTAACAAAGCCAAGAGTCGCCACATCAATTCCGTGTTGAATTTTATCTTCCAGCACATAAAGTTCGGAAGTACTCATTTCTGCAGGACGCTTTGGACCAGAAGAAACAGAAAAGATATTTTCCTTCAGGTCGAAATTATCTGCGACCGGAGCCATTGTTGTGGAAGGAAGACCTGACCAGTAAGGTATCGAACTGGTTGGACCAGACAACGGATCCAGAACAAACCATTTACCGATTTTTTGAGAAAAGAAATTGGCATCCGATCCTGAGCCACCAATTTGGACTCCTGTAAAGGCAGTGGCTGAAGTTGGATCATCATTATGATTGCCAAATTCGATGGCCGTTCCGGCACCATCAATGGAAGATGGGAGGAAGGTATTTCCTTTAACTATAGCCCCGGATGTTACCGGTGGTTGGTTTGATGCCGTTGTTTCCTGCTTTGTGTTGACAACAACGGACCGGAAGTTCGTAGCTGTGTCAACAGGTTGGAAGGTATTGTTGTCTATGATAACATTTTTTGCCCTCTGAACAAAAATACCTGTGTTGGAAAATCCGTCAAACGTGTTTTTGCTCACTTTCACACCGGTACCTGCCTTCTGAACATCTTTCAGCTCAAACTGTGTTGGGAAAAACTGAGGGAAGCTTACAACGACAAAGCGGTTGTTGGAAACGATGTGCTCTCCAGAATTCGCAGCCGGAGCCACAATCTGCATTCCGATACCATTGAGGTAGTTGTTCTGTACCTGAAGCAAACCACCGTCTACATCACCAGCCTGAATAGAGTAATAACAAAGAATGCGGTTAGAGTCTGCCTCCAGCGGACCACCGATCAGACCATGACCCCCGAAGAGTTTAATACCCCGTCCGAAAACGCAGCGGGTCCCATCCAATACAGAAGGTTGGATAATGTTCCGCTGAATGGTAAGTTTTTCTGTCTGAAATCCAACCAGGCGAATCCCATATGTGTTGAAATCAAGACATGGTAAAACAGCAGGTCCTGGATTGAGTCCGGCCGACTGGATAAGGTTGTCAAGAATAATCAGATTGTTATAACCAGCTGTTTTGGCAGAAATACCACTGATAATGTCCGCCTGATTCACTACTATCTGAAAATTACGGATTAATACGTTTGTAGATTTGATCGCGAAAATGGCGGAATCGGTGGCAATGCTGCTACCGTTCACAACCGGACGAACACCTGTTCCTGCTCCGGCACCCACACCAATGCCCAACACGTTACCGAAAAGGTTTACACCTTTTGTGATGGCCAGATTACTTTCACTGTAGGTTCCGGCAAAAACCTGAACACTGTCTCCATTATCCACCGATGCAAGGGCCTGACCAATGGTTTTCCATGGAGTGGAAGGATTCTTTGCCTGATCGGGAGTTCTTGAATCAAGGCCCGTGGCGTTGTCTACATAAAACAAACTGCCTGATTTCGAAAAATTACGAATCCGGACAGGAAGCTCTGTCAGGTTGGTGGTAATCGGCGAATACGTGGCCTGATATGGATCCGGACCTGTAGCTGCTACTTGTGAATTTCCGGCGATGTTTGCCCAGGCACCATTCTGAAATCCTTGTAGTGTGGTAAGTGTTCTGGTAAACTGAGGTTTCTCATCGGAACCATTCCAAGACGGAGTGACAGATAGATTAGAACCTCCAGCAACGGCTTCATTGATTACCCATGTAGATCCAACCACACTATCAACCGGAGAACCCGTTAATCCACCGGAAAGAACATCATTCTGAACACGGACACCTATATTATCTGCCGCACCAGAATTATTCAACGATACCGGTAAGTAAGAAGTAGCTGTTCCAACAGGAAAGAAGTTAGAACCCGTTAATAGCCGATGAACAAATTTCCCGCTGCCGGTTGTTTTTACATAACTTGTATTTGAACCAAAGGTAAATGCAGGTGATGGGTTAAGACTAAGATCGGAACCTGCCAGCTGAACAAAACCATCCGTAAGGTCGATGCCCTCCGCTAAACGGACCGGATCTATCAGAGAAAGTGTTTTACCTGCACCATTCATCGAAAGGCTTTGAATGGTAATTTCATTTGATGGTTCCGCATCAAGGGTTATCGTTTTAGTTACATCAAGGTTATCTGTATAAACAATGGGTTCTGCCACAACTGTCCAGTTGTCTGACGACGCTGCATCAAAGGCTCTTTGCAGAGATGGGGTCGTAGTTTTGGGAGAAACAAAACTGGAAGCCGTAATAAATGCAGTATTTGGAACAACCGTGAGGAAACCAAGTGAGTCAAAATCAATCTGATGTTGAAGTCTGTTTTCCAGATTCATCAGTTCGGCAGTTGACATCGATGACGGAGTTTTGGCTCCGGTTCCAACATCATAAAGGTTCTGACTTATGTCGAGATCAACTTCAACCGGCAACATATTCGAGGACAGAACATTTACCTGGTCCCAAAGAGGAAGTCTTTTGGAGGAGCCCGATGCAGAATCAAGTGCAACAAATTGTTTCAGATTCGGAGCAAATCTATTAGCCAAAGCACCGGCACCACCAACCACTACATCGGTGAAGGGAGGATTGGCACCCGAAAAGTGGTTTTCAAAAACAATTCCCCGGCCAGCCGAAAACGTATTGGCGTTAAATGTATTGCCTGTGATGGAAATGCTGGAGTTAGTCGCAGTTTCCGTTGTGCTTGATGTTTGTTGTTTCGTATTGACTAAAATATGCGAAAACACATGGGCTGTATCGGAAGGAGTAAAGATATTGTTCCGGACAAAAACATTCCGGGAACGAGTGGAAAGAATGGCAGAATATTCATGGCCGGTGAACGTGTTGTCTTCAATTTCGATCACAGAACCTCCACGGGTGTTGTTTTTAATTTCGATCATGGAAAGAGAAACATTTCCCGGGATCGGTGTGATGCGGTTGCCAGAAATTTTATGCGTCCGGTTTGACATCGGAATGTTCAATTCAACACCAGCAGAAATCGCAAGAATACGGTTGTTGATTACCCGCACGGTTCCAAGAGCCGAACCGCACTGAACACCATAGTCACCATATATATAATTGGTATCTGCTGCGGCAAAACCACCAATGGTTGAATAACCTCCATTCAAACGAATCCCTCTTCCAAACTTGGCAATACCTGGCCCCAGGGGTTTGATGAGGTTTCCAACTATCAGACTTGAATCATTTCCGGCAGTTGAAACAGTCTGTCCTAAAATAATACCATAACTGGCGAAAACTGAACTAACAGATGGCCTGAGAGAAAAGATGTGGTTGTTGGCAATTTTCAGACCATTAAAACCACCGGCAGATGCGAAAATCCCCGCAAAGGTTAGATTCTGATCCACCTGAATTTCAAAGTTCTGGATCACCACATTGGTGGATTGAACCCGAAAAATACAACCGTTTGCGGTAGGTGAAGATCCGTTAAAAACGGGCTTGGTGCCAACTCCGGGAGTTCCTCCTGTTTCATTACCAAACAGTTTCAGACTTTTTGTGATGGAAACATTGGCTTCGGAATAGGTTCCAGGCAGAACCACAATGGAATCTCCGGTTGCAGCCTGAGAAATGGCAAACACAACTGTTGCCCACGGAGTCGAAGACGACTGCGCCAGAGTTGTTGAATTACCGTCGCTACCCGAGGTACCCACATAATATTTGGTCGCATTTACTATTCCTGTAGACAACGACAGGAAAAAGGCAGCCAATAAAAGTGAGCGGAACAAAGAAGTCTTCGTGTAAGATTGATTCACAGTGTATCGCTTATTTAGATGAAAATGTTCTGTTAAAAATGCCCGTTGAACGGTTTTGAAATCGATTTTTAACCACATAAAATTCTAGGGTATAGAGTTAATGCAGTGTAATAAAGGGCGCAAAATGAATAACTTTTGAAAAACAAACAAGAACAGAATGTTATTTAATTGATAGTAACAAAAAAAAACAGCCTGGTGAGACAGGCCGTTTTGTAAATTATTTGTTGGTTTTCCTCTTTTTAGGGTAGTCTGTCGAATTGATTAAAATCGGGCTTTCGCTTCTCCAGAAACGCTTTCTTCCCTTCCTGCGCTTCTTCACTCATATAATATAGGAGTGTTGCATTACCGGCCAATTCCTGAATTCCGGCTTGTCCATCTAATTCTGCATTGAAGGCAGATTTTAATAATCGCAAAGCCAACGGACTTTTCTCCAGAATCTTTTTACACCAGTTCACCGTGGTTTCTTCCAGTAGATCCAAGGGAACTACTTTATTAACGAGTCCCATTTGCAATGCTTCGGCGGCATCATATTGATCGCAGAGATACCAGATCTCCCTCGCCTTCTTTTGTCCCACAATCCGGGCCAGGTAGGAGGCGCCAAATCCGCCGTCGAAACTTCCTACATTCGGACCGGTTTGCCCAAACCGTGCATTGTCGGCAGCAACGGTTAGGTCGCACATCACGTGCAGAACGTGACCACCGCCAATCGCCCAGCCCGCCACCATCGCAACGACGGGTTTCGGAATGGAACGAATCAGTTTCTGAAAATCGAGCACATTCAGACGAGGCACTTTATCGGTACCTACATATCCACCCGTTCCACGAACCGACTGATCACCGCCACTGCAAAATGCTTTTCCTCCTTCACCCGTCAGAATAATGACACCCACCCTGCTGTCTTCTCTGGCCAACTGAATGGCATCGATCATCTCCATCACCGTCAGGGGTGTGAAGGCATTGTGTTTGTGCGGACGATTGATGCTGATTTTGGCAATACCCTCGAAGAAGCTGTACTTGATTTCTTCGTAGGCTTTGATTTCCTGCCAGGCGTAGGTGGACATGTTGAATTAGGAATTGAGAATTAGGAATTAGGAATTATAAATGATGATTTATGAATTATGAATGAATAATACAGATTCATCAGGACCGGATTATCATAACTTCCCTCTGACTACGTTGGTTTTGACTTTTGACTTATTTCTTTAAACCTAGACGTTAAACCGGAAGTGCATTACGTCACCGTCCTGAACTACGTATTCTTTGCCTTCGACACCGAGTTTGCCGGCTTCTTTGCAGGCCTGTTCTGTGCGGTACTGCACATAATCAGCGTAGCGAATCACTTCAGCACGGATGAATCCTTTCTCAAAATCGGAGTGAATTACACCGGCAGCGGCTGGCGCTTTCCAACCTCTCTGAATTGTCCAGGCACGGACTTCTTTTACACCAGCGGTGAAATAGGTGATGAGGTTCAGAATTTTATAGGAACTCTGGATCAGTTTTTCCAGACCGGAGAATGTGAGTCCATACTCCGCCAGGAACATCGCTTTTTCTTCCAGATCGGTGAGTTCGGCAATCTGGGCTTCAATGGAAGCAGAAACGATGATCATTTCAGCACCTTCGTCTTTTACATTGTCCCACAGACGGGTTGAGAATTCGTTGCCTGTGTTCACGGAAGCTTCGTCAACATTGGCTGCGTAGATCACTGGCTTGTCGGTGAGCAACTTCAGTTCTTCAACGGCCACACGATCTTCGGCTGAAGTCTGGAAATTCCGGGCATTTTTCCCGCTTTCCAGATGGGCTTTGAATCCAAGGAGAATCTCCAGTTCTTTTTTCGCTGTGGCATCACCGGCTTTGGCGACCCGCTCTATTTTCTGAATCTTCTTATCAATCGATTCCAGATCTTTCAACTGGAGTTCGTAGTCAATGATTTCTTTATCAAAAATCGGATCGACTCCGCCGGATACGTGTACAATGTTGGGATCGTCGAAACAACGGATCACATGGATGATGGCATCCACTTCCCGGATATTGGCGAGGAATTTATTTCCCAGACCCTCTCCTTTGCTGGCTCCTTTTACCAGACCAGCGATGTCCACAATCTCAATGACGGTGGGCACAACCCGCTCCGGTTTCACGATTTCTTCCAGTGCATCGAGACGTTCATCGGGAACGGTAACCACCCCAACATTGGGATCGATGGTGCAGAACGGATAGTTGGCAGCTTCCGCTTTGGCGCTGGAAAGTGCATTGAAAAGGGTGGATTTGCCGACATTCGGCAGCCCCACAATACCACATTGTAAACTCATATTCGGTAACGGGCCGCAAAACTAGCCAATTTCCTGTGAATGATGTGTGATTCGTGGTGAGTGATTTGTGATGCGTGAGCCCTAATGGATGATTGAGTATTTCCAATATTCTTCACCGGCCCATCGAAAGATGATTTCAACGAAACCGAAAATCATCAAACCAATCGATACTACTTCCGGAAAGGCAGTATCGTGAATCCTTTTTCTGAGGTCACCTGCAATCTGTACACACCGGACGGCAAACCAGAAACCGGAATCTGATGGCGATTTCCTTCTGAGCACCGCATTTTCCAGACAGGCTGGCCAAATACGTTGAGCACAGTCAGTTCCGGATGAGATGGGTTTTCGACTTCCAGAGTCAAATTATCAGTTGCCGGATTCGGATACAACTTTAGCTGGCCTAGATCTGATGTGAGTGCCGTTACGGAAACGGGTGCCGGAACATTGCCTTCTCCATCGGTTTTGATCAGAATGGCCTTGCCTTCGTTGTTAAAATCCAAAACGGAACCCACGAGAATCAACCCGCCGTCCTGTGTAGGGTTGGCTTCCTCGATCCGGACGATGGAGTAAAAACTATACTCTTTCGCCCAAAGAGAATCTCCCTGGGAACTGATTTTGACCAACAAACCGGTGGGTTCGTATCCCGGACGGATTCCCGCCAGCCAGAATCCACCCTGCCCATCCGGCACAATGGAACGAATCCGAATGTTGCGAAAGGTTTTTGTGCTGATGGTATCGCCATTCGGTCTGAGCCGGAGTAGCCAGGAGTTTTGCTGGGTGTTATTGGCATTGAGCTGAATGGTGGCCACCACCAGAAATCCGCTGTCTGGCAGAGGAAGAACATCTTCGGCTCTTGGCGTATAGGTTCCTTTACTAAGCCGTTTTGCCCAGACTGTATTTCCGGCAGAATCGAGCCGGATGATCGAAAGTCCTCTCACGGGTGTACTTGTATTTCCTCCCACAATGTACCCGCCGGACGGTATCTCTCTCACCGTCAATGCCCGGTGATCCAGATACGAACTCATCGGTGCTTTAATCCATAGTGTATTTCCAAGAGAATCGGTCTTGATCAGGTGCATGTATTCCAGAACGGCGGGAGCTGATTTTCCGGCCAGGAGGAATCCCTTATCCGACGTCTGAATCAGATCGTAGGCTATTTCGGATGCGGTTGAAGGTTGTCCGTAGGAATTGGCCCAGAGAGAATCGCCGTTGGCACCGATCCGGAGAATGAGCATATCCTGCTGATAGTTTGAATTCTTTGGCTGGGAATATCCTCCAATGGCAAAACCGCCATCGTGTGTGGGAACGATTTTGTACACATAGTTCATGTCGTTCTGAGCAAACCGTTTTCTCCAGATTTCATTGCCCAGCGAATCGGTCCTGATCACCTGAATTTTGAGATCCAGAAGACTGTTTCCGCTTGGAGACGTGTTGCCACAGAAGACAAAACCCTTGTCCGACGTCTGAACCACCGAGTACCCGGTATTTCCGGAGGGACCGAACAATTTTGTAAATGTAGGCTGGGCAAATAAGGCAAACGGAAAGGCCAGAAAGGATAGGATGAGAACCGATTGGCGGGCGCTTTTGAAAAAGCCGGAGCCTTGATTTGAGGAAGGCATAAAACAGAAATGCATATTGATGGAAGTTGAGGTAGTTGGTAACAGCGATCAAAAATGAGCAGAAAAGTCTTCCGAATCCAAAAAACCGTGGATCCTGGCCGAAAATCTGAGCGAACGGAAGGAAGGTGCAGTTGCAGAAAGTCAAAAGGAAGAAGTCAAATGTCAAAAGAGGATTCAGGATTCAGTAATCAGTAGTCAGTAGTCAGGTGGTTGATTGTGCAATTCCGTCAACCAAACTAAGTGAAAAGGCAGAAGTCGAAGGAGGATTCAGGATACAGTAACCAGGCGGAACGTGGCATCTACAGCGCAAATTCAGGTTTAATGACACAGTTTATTGAACAGTCTCAAACGAAAAGCCACTCTTAATTATTAACCCTTAACTCTTAACAGAACTACTGCCACCCAACTAATAACCAGTAATAAGTAGATGGTAGCTGGCAATTAATAAGGCACCCATAACCACTAATTACGCATCACTAATCACGCATCAATTTGCCACTAAACGGTTTCCCATCTATCACCGCTCGATACAGATACAACCCGGGGGAAAAGGAGGAAATGTTGATCGGCTGCCCGAAACGGACGGTATCGGTCTGGACTTCCCGGCCGGAGACGGTGTAAAAATGGACTTCGGCTTTGTCGAAATGCTGCTTGAGATAAAGCGTGCCCCCACTCGGATTTGGCCAGGGCGCCAGGGTTTCGTTGGTAAGTGTGCCCCGTTTGGGTTTGGTTAAGGAGGTGACAGGGGTGCCGACGTTTGCAACTCGCATAAAAAATGGATCTCTTTGATTTATTGAACTCCCCTGGTAAATAGTTCCAGCAAAAATGGCACTTTGATCATCAAAGTAGGTATAGGCCTTTACCTCAATGCTACCTACTATTCCCCTTGTCTGCAAACTATCATCAATATTCATATACCAGGTGGTGGTGCTATCGGGTGCTCTTTTAAAAAACACATTGTAGGGAGGCAAGTTGGGATTGAAACCATAAACAACACCTCCGTCTGTCATTCCCTGAGGAGGATACAGCACCCCAACTTCCTTATGCATCCATTTTTTGTTAGAAATCGAGTCATAATTGGCTACAAGACATGGACCTCCATCTCCACCAATGAACGAGCTTTTTGTTCCAACTTTACCCACGTATCCTGAGGTCATATTCGATAAATCCGGTGTCTGATACCATTGCTTAAACACCGGATTGCTTCCGTCTTCATTCAATTCGTAGCTACCAATCCGGCTACCAACTGTGCCACTAACAAGATAGTGGCCGTTGGGAAGTTGCTCTACTTTGTTGGCCACGCAGTTGGGATGGCCGGGGTTGAGTTCGATCCATGAATCAATTGTGTCATCTTTCTGAACCCGAAGAAAAAACATGCTTAGTTGAGATGCGGCCCCCGTTTTTGGTATTGAACCGGTAATGATCAGACTGCTGTCTTTGCCCATAATGCAAGAGTTTGGTTGGAAGCCTGCCCTAAAAGGAATCGTATCCCTTTTAAATACAAATCCTTGTTCTGACATTTGGATCAAAATCAATCGCTGATCCTGGCCCGGGACAAAGGAATTCGTAACGTAATTGATTCGTACTACATTGAAAGGATCAACAACCAAACTGAATATTTCTCCGTATTGGCCAAAATACTGTGTAAACAATGTATCACCATTGGAATCAATCTTCATAAGAAAACCCTGCTGGTTTAAATCGGGAGTTGGATTGTAAACTGCCCTTCCTGTCCGACCAGCTGCATACATATTTCCGAAATTATCTTTTGCGATACTCCTGATTAAATCATCCTTCGCCAAAGGGTAAACTTTGGCCCAGATGATTTGCTGCCCCTCACAAACCCCAGCCCAGACCAATAGGAAAATTGTCCAGGCCAGTTTCCGGAGGTGGGCAGTTCGTAAAGAAGTATGGGTGACTTTCAATTTCATCGTTCAGGGTTTTGGGTTGATTGGATGGATATTGCCAGGCTGGCCGTTGACCACAAGGCGATACTGAACGGAATCGATCCCGGGTGTCAACAGATCAAGGTAGGCGGACACCCATCCCCGGCCGGCGATGGGGTTGGTTTGCAGCACAGTTTTGCCTTCGCTGTCCAGATACTGAAGCACCGCCCGGTCGGCCCAGGCTGGAATCCAGATCCGGAGGGTGTTTTCGGGGCGGGTAATTCGAGGGTCAATCTGGGGTTGGCTTTTGTCCCTCGGCGGTGGCAAACGAAGCTCGCTGAAATGGGTGGGCAACAAAAAAGGCTGCTCGTCCACCAGTTGCTCGCAGACCCTGGCCAGAGCGCTTCCTTTGGGTTGCTGGGTTTTGTACACGCAGGTATCGGTGATGGTTTCGCGGTCGAGCCGGAGTTTCCGGTAACCGTCCGGCTTCCGGAAATCCACTTCTCCCTTCAGAGCAGGGCCCCATCCCACAAACTCTGATTCGTAGCGGGTGTACACGACAGGACTTCCCGTCTGGTTATCGATGGCCACCCATCGGGGTTGGTTGCGCCAGATCTGTCCCGGAATCTGCGGATCGGCGGGCAGACCTGGCAGCCACCCGGCGTGGTCGGCATCGGTGAGCGAGGGCCAGAGGTTGCCGTTGGGATAATCGAAGGCATCGTAAAAATTCCGGTGCTCAGAGCCCATCTTCTGGTGCATGAATACGCCGGCACTCATATAGCCCAGTTCCAGACCTTTGCCGAGGAGAAGTCCCGTCCGTTTCTGCACGGTATCGGTCACCACGAATCCATTGCATTTGAGGCTGAACGCCAGCCGGAAGGGCCGGTCGGACTTCTGACAGCGAAGCGAAATGGCGGTGCGGTTGTTTTCAAAGAGATTGCGGTACAAAACGAGGGTCTGAAATCCCTGGCCGGCCATCGACAGGGCGGTATCCAGATTCCGGAACCGGCAGTGGTGAATGGTGGCATCGCTCTGAAGCAGGATTCCCGACTGGCCGGGTGCACCGTTGAATTCGCAGTGCGAAAAGGTAACGCTTCGTGCCTTTCGGGCGTCAAGCAAAGGATCAGGTCCCGGATTCGTCCATTCCAATCCCGTAAACACAAACACACCTGTATCGAGAACAAGGGGCTCCGTCATTCGGAGGTTTGTCCATGTTCCGGCTTTGAGGACGGTCTGGGCAAACAGGGAATGGGAGAAAAGAATGAAGAGGAGAAGAGACTTCAATAAATTAGGAATTGAGAATTAGGAATGAATGCAGGAAATAATGAGGACGAGCTCAAAAATCAAAAGTAGGAATTACCAGGGATTCGGAAAACAGGAATCGAATCATAAAATGGATCCGGGACTTTGTGAAAAACGGTGGTTCGGTTCCTGGTCGCCGTCCTGAAACGGGCTGATTCCGGGCTCCTTTTCCCGACTGATTTATGTCAGCTTTTTATCAAAAATAGCGGCTGGATAAAAAAAACATACCAACGGATAAGTCCTTTTGGAAAATCGGGCCACTCCGAACCAGTTTCGGGAGCCTTTCCGGAAAAGTGCGTGCCCTCTCAAACCTGGAATCCGGCATCAGAAATTCAATTCTATAATATGAAGACATCTCTTCCTTTCAACGAAATCAACGTTCCACTTCCGTCCGGATTCTGGTCTGGAGAAAGTGGGTACAACTCCAGGATTTCCCTATGGAAAGAGACCAATTTCTGCCTCCTTTTCCCGACTGATTTATGTCAGCTTTTTACCAAAAATAGCGGCTGGATAAAAAAAACATACCAACGGATAAGTCCTTTTGGAAAATCGGGCCCTTCCGAACCAGTTTCGGGAGCCTTTCCGGAAAAGTGCGTGCCCCCTCAAACCCGGAATCCAGCATCAGAAAAAACAACATTGAACCACCATTCTAATCGATGAGGATTTTAAAAAATCAACACAACGGAACCTCTCTTCACCTGGCTGCTCAACAGTCGGGTGGGGAAGGCTCTCCGACTCATCTTCTCCAACAGCCAATTCCTATCTCTTTATATAATCATTCTGTTTTACCATGAACAATTACGTCCCCTCCCCCACACTTGAACAAGTGTCCGGTTTCGGCTCCCATCAAACCAGGGAACTGCTGAAGCCAATTTTCCCATCTTTACGACACCCTGATTCGGAATGGAAGTCCGGTTCGAATCACCCGAACCAGTCTGCAGACCCAGGACCGATACCTGGCAGATCCGTTTTCGACACTATGAAAGCGGTAATCCTGTTTCTTTTTGCCTTAAGCTTCGTGCTACCGACAGCGATGGCCCAGACCACTGTGTTTGAGGAAACATTTTCAACTGAGCAATGGATTTCAAGACCTGATGGCACCAGTGGAATCTGGCACCTGGAAGGAAGTTTCGGTACTGGTTCTTCAATGACCTTTGGAAGTACCATTGCCGGAGATGGTACCATCGGGGATTCGGCCTATTATGCTTATTATAAAAACGAATTCCCATTGGTTTCCAATCGCACATACCGCATCAGCGTCAGATGTTCACTGGCTACCAATTCAGGTACCAAAGAAGTTGTCCTGGGGCTTGGTCCTGATCTAGCCCATGCCCGTCGTTCCACAGCCCAGGTGGTTCTCCAGACTGGAGCCCTTTCCACCAATGGTTGGAGTACGTTCACTGCCACCTTTAATTCTACCGGAAATCTCAGCAGCTGGACACAGGGTGTTCCTGTTCTTTGGGCGAATGTCCTTGGCACACCACGAACAGCAATGGTTTATGTGGATGATATTAAGATTGAATTGTTGTCCAATCTTCCCCCTGAATCTGTCAACATAGAAACCCCGGGATCCTGGGCCCTGGTGAACAGTCCTGCAGGTATTAAAGTCACCGCTGCTGATCCCGACAACAACATCGAGCGTATAAAATTCTATTCCGGTACCACCTATCTGGGTGAAGATCTTTCCGCACCTTACTTATTTTCAACCACATTACCTCCCGGAACCCATTCGGTAAAAGCCGTAGCCATTGACCAGTTTGGTCTCAGTAAAGAATCGGCCAGCCGCACCTTTGTGATCAATTCGGCACCGACAGTTCTATCCGCCTCTCCTGCCAATGGAACTGTGTATAGCACAGGCCCGGTTGATTTAGTTGCCAGTGTGGCAGATGAAGACTTTAACCTGGTACAGGTTGAGTTTTATGTAAACGGCCAGAAAGTTGGGCACACCAATACAGCACCCTATTCCTTTCGCTATAACAATACCGCCGGAGGTCAGTTTACCTGGTATGCCCGGGCGGTAGACCAGCTGGATTCATGGGGAGTTTCCGCTGACCAGAGTTTTACCATTGGTGCTCTTCCAACCACTTCCATCATTTCACCACAGAATCACGGAACAATCGGTTCCTGCAATGTGTACATTCAGGCAGAAACTACTTATGGGCCCGGAGGCATTCGCACCATGAACTTTTTCCGGAATGATTCCCTCATTGGTACGGATAGTATTAGTCCCTATGAATACAAAGCTTCTGGTTGGGAACCGGGAGAATACAACATCGAAGCAAGAGGTGTGGACCTTCAGGGAAATGACATAGAGGGTGCCCAGATTGGTATCATCGTGGAAGCAGCCGATCTTGTTTTGGATCTGACAGAAACAAATAAGGACTGCAAATACCGGATACAAGGAACTCTGGCCCCCTATCAAAAACTGGTAATCTCCGGCTTATCAATGGCTAGAAGAAATGATGGTTCGCAATTTACGGGTTTAGGTTTGGTGACAGGCAAAGAAGCCAAAGAGTGGAGTGAGATTTTGATTTTTGAAGATTTTTCACCGGCGGGTCTGGGTTATACCTTGACCAATGCTTATGGATGTTCCATTTCAGGAACCTTCCCATTGCATCCGGAATCCAATGAACCTCCTTCCATCGAAAGCGAACCGGTGCTGGTAAGCAGCCTGAAGCTGGACCCCAACACGGGAGAATATTACTATTGTGAACCCGATGCCGCCAATCTGGTGATCCAGCCTGTGGTAGCCAACACGACAGGCACCGTCTGGTACCAGGCCCTTAACCCGGCAGACGAAAGGGATGTTTACCAGACCTTTACAAACGGCACCGTCCAGATTACCAGTCCCATGCTGGAAGAACAGCAACTGATTCTCAATGCTATTACACCGCTGGGCTGTACGGGAGGGCATCCGTTGATGATTAACTTTTCGAGTCGGCAGTCGCCGGTGGTGACGGTGGCGCCGGTGACGGTTTATGGTACGGAACCGGCCTTGGCCGTTGCTCAGGCGAGTGGGGGTACAGGAACTTATTCTTACACCTGGTCGACGGGAACTTGTCTGGATAGTAGTCGTTGTGACTCGGTAATGTTGGCAAATTTTGCCAATCCGGTTACGGTGAGTGTGGTGGATGGGAATGGGTGTGGCTTAACAGAAAGCCCTGTTCCTCTAAATTACATCTTGTCTTGTAAGCAAACTTTGCCAATATACACGCATCAATGGATTTGTACAGGAGAAACCGTAGAGTTAAAGAGTTTGCCCAACAATGAGCTTGAGTCATCGATACAATGGCAAAAAATGTCTGGTTTTGAGTCTTGGGACAATATCTCTGGGGCTAATCAATATTCATATATTACTGGGGAAACTGGCATCTACAGAGCAATGTGGACATATCAAAATAACCAGACCTGCTTCACAGACCCAGATACAATTGAGAATAGCATCAATTTTGGGCCATCAGAAATATCTGTGATATTTGAGAAACTAGATGAGGCAAGTTCTATGCCGAAGTACGTTGAATTTAATGGAACTAATGGACCAACCGTTTGTGAACTTAATATGTGGCTAAGAACAAAATATGGTCTAAACCAAAATTTTTCACTTGTTAAGATTCAATCAACGAAAGATGAAAATGGGAATTATCTGGATGAGTTTGTCCAGAGTATCAACGGTATTATAGTTAATAACTCTCAGATTAAAGCGAAAGTTGTAAATGATAAAATTAAATATATTAGCTGCTTAATATATAGAACTGTTGAAGTTCAGAATGATCAAATTATTACTGCTGGCCAAGCACTCCAATCTGCACTAAATGAAGTTAATGCTTCGATATATAAATGGGAAGTTGCTAGTGAGGAGGCCAATTTAAAACTTGGTAGTTTTGATCCTACTGCGAGTTATGCGCCTAAAACTAATTTAGTTCTAGTATTTGATAAGGAAAAAAATAAATTGAAACCTGTTTACAAGTTTGTAATAGAAGCATATGTGCCTTATGAAAGTTATTCAGTTCAAGTTGATGCAATAAGTAATTCAATTGTTGGTATAACAAGTTTAGGCAACAATTCAAATGTTCCTAGTAAATGTCACACAGCATATAGCGGTTATAGATCATTTACAACCGACAATCTTGAGACACAAAATAGTGGTAATCCCATGAGATGTCAGCTTAGAAAATACCCAATATCAGGTTCTTTTCATGCTGGTATTACAATTTTTGATAGAAATGTCCCTTTTGGAACACCTAACACTATTGTAAATAGTGTAGTTCAGATGAATGGCGGCCCTGATAATTATGTGTGGCCACAAATAAATGGGCATATGTCACCCAGATTTGGCGCGACAGACATTCATTACGGAATAGAATCAATGGATAAAATGCTATTTGAAAGATATAATTATCGTAGTTATGATGGACTTGGCTCAGCAATTAGAGGGGAGATTTATGCTAGTTTCAATACAAATAATTCAACTGCATATCCACCAAATCTAATTTCAATTGGTAGAACAACGAATAATAGAATGCCAATGGCAAGCTTGGATGCAATCGGACATGAATTTGGACATTTATTATCAATTAATAAAGGAGGAGGTTCCGATAATTTGGCAATAGGAGGGAATTCACTACGAGAAGGGATATCAGATGTTTTTGGTAAGATGCTTCAATTCAATGAGTTAGGCCATGAAAATTGTGATTGGGTTGTCTTTGGGCAATGCTCTATTCCAGTGATACGGAATTTGCAAGACCCTTGGATTACAGGGGATCCAAAATTCTTTAAAGGAATAAATTGGACAAATGGATCACTGATACATAATGACGGTGTGGTGCTTGGTCATTGGTTCTATTTGCTGTCCGAAGGATCTTCAAATTCCCAGAATGAGATGTCCTTACCATTTAGTGTAAACCCGGTTGGAATTATTGAATCAGGAAAATTATTTTTCCATACAGTCACTAGTAATTTGCATGCAGAAACTACTTGGGAGGATTTTTATGAATCTACACTTCACCAATCTTATCAACTGAATTGGACTTGTCAACAAAGGTCATCGTTAATTAGTGCTTGGTACGCCGTGGGATTTGGAATACCAACAATAGTTAAGTCAGGGCCTACTTCATTTTGTGATGGTGGCTTTGTGAAACTTTCTACAAGCATTGACAACTTTATTTTTTCAAGCCAAGGTTCTGGGTCATTGATGGGATATACTTTCAAATGGTTCAAAGATGGAGTTCAAATTCCCGGAGCCACGCAAATGCACTTCACAGCAAGCGAATCTGGTTCCTATTACGTTGTTGCATCTTATTGCGGTGCCAACCTTAAATCACAAAATGTCCAGATTGAGGTCGAGCAAGGGTCTGTTTCAATTGCCCCTGCCGGAGAGGTAGTAGTCTGCGATGGCAGCAATGTTACATTAACGGCGAACTCACCTGAGGGCTACCAATATCAATGGTATAAGGATGGGCTAGCGGTTCAAAATGCCGCTTCTTCAACCTTAAGTGTTGCCAGTCCAAATTCTGGCTTTTACAAAGTGAAGGCCACTAAAACCAACTACACAGACATTGTCATACCTTTTTCACCAAATGTTCCAATTCTTTTGGCTGAGGAACAACCAAGTATAGCTTCTGTATCTACAAATGGGGTTTTTCCAATTCCAGGTTCTTCGGTAAACATCTCGTTATCAGTTGATATTAGTATCGAGTTTCCTTCAAAACTGGAGATTTACCTTGTCGCTCCAAATGATCGGGTTGTGTGTGTGTTTAAAGATGAGTTAAAAAGCGGTAGTGACATCATTTCGACATTTTCAGACGCAGGAAATCTGATTAATAGCCAAGTGCCTCCTTATTTAGGGAAAATAAAACCGATAACAGCCTTCACCTTTCCAGGGGGCACCAATCAAACAAGTTCAACTTTTCAAGGCCTTTTTGATGGTCCTTCCAACCTAAATGGCGAGTGGACGGTTTATTTTCTCCACCATGGCGCTGTGGATGCCAATACTAAAATAAATAGCTGCTCGCTGATTTTGTCCAATACTTTAGTGGCATCCGTTTGCAATGAGAAAATGTCGAATGAGGTTTCTGTTTCATTTGGCTCACAGATCTTTCCAACAGCTACGACTCCAGCTTCAATCTGCTACAACAGCAATTTGGAATGCGGAACTCATTTAGTTGCGACTCCGGCTGGTGGCATCTGGTCTGGACCTGGGGTTTACAAAGCGACAACCCAGGAACCATGCGCTTCAATGGTGGCTGGAGAGTATTATTTTAATACAAATCATGATTCTCCCACAGGTTTAGAACCTGGATCATATTCGCTACACTATTCCTATTCTGGCAATTATGGCTGCCAGGGATCTATTGATATTCCGGTGACGATTAAGCCGGTTCCGGAACTTGACTTTTTTATCTCTAACTCTCCATCCTGTCCTGAAAAGCCGTTGAGTTTTCAGGTATTAAATCCGATCACGGAACTCCCACTTCCAACTTATACTTGGCAATTTCCGTCGAGTGATAGTCCTATTGCCTCCTACACAGGCACTACTGTGAATAATATCAGTTTTCAGTCAGGCGGGACACACAATGTAATTCTATCAGTGTCAGGAGAAAGTGTCGAATGCTCAACATCAGTAACAAAGCCGATCTTAGTTCCAGAGAGACCAAAAGTTTCAATTGGGTCGAAAAATTATGGTGGGGGCGATGAAATCCATATTTGCGCAGAAATTTCAAGTATTGACCTATTAACGGTATCGTTACCTGGGGCCCAATATCATTGGTGGAAACAAAATCCCGTAACCTCTCTATGGGAACAAGTCGGTGGAGATGCCAATAATGTAAATGTCGAATTGAACCCAATATCGGTTGGTGATTTTTCAGAAACGAAGATTCAGGTAACCATTGATAACTACTATGGTTGCCAGGCACTTGGCGAAATTTCAGTTATTCGTCATTCCTCAGTATTCGGAAATAATCTTCCGGCTGTTAATTATTACAGACCTGGCATGAGTGTTGTCATTCCGGTAAATGACGAGCCAATTACTATGTGTTCCGGGAGCTCAATAATATTGTCTCCGGCCGGTATTCAACATGTAGGAAGTGCGCCTATTCAATACCGTTGGACCGGACCAAACATTTCAACATTTTCAACTGGTGAGCTAACAATTAACAATTTGGATGAAGGAACCTATGAATTCAAGCTGCAGGCACTCACATCGGACATCAGTCAATGCCGCAGTGAGTATCGTATTATAACTGTTGAAGTGAATAATTTGGGAAGGTTATCGGTCATCCCCGTTCCGTACGACCAATCCACCAGCCATGTTAATGACTTCAAACTGAAAGTAAATTACACTGCCAACGATGCGGAATTCTATGAACTGGTGAATCCGGATGGGACAGTTGCACCAGGGCCAACTGATGCAAATTCTTCAAGTACTGGAACCTTCGAGATATACAACCCGGACAATAACTCTATATGTAAGGCAGATGGCGTGTATAAACTCCGAATAGGATTTTATGATGGTTGTATTGCCGAAGAGAAGTTTACCCTGATTGGAAAAAAATCATTTCAAAGTAATACGTCAGATTATACGGGTAATATGATCTTGAGTGGAAATGTTTACATGCACCATAATGTTACCTTCACTTCGGGACGCCTTGCATTTGCAGATGCGCATGTATTTGCGAGAGGGGAAGTGGAAAATGTAATTGAAAATCTGCCAGCATTACCGGTCAGTCCGGGAGAGGTTATCGGAACCATTCTGGATGTGCACAGTAGCTTTGGAATCAATGTTGAACTCTCGATAATCAGGTCAACATTTGAATCAGTACTAGGGAGAATGTGGGGTGGTATTCGGACTTCAAATATCAAATCACTGAATGTAGAGGGATTTCCTGCATCAAGGAATGTGATTAAAGATGCAGCAATTGGCCTCTTAATGGGCGGTGGTTTACAAGAGTTTACCAACTGGGTTTCTCATACTACGTTTCAGAATTGCTATTTGGGCCTGGTTTCACGAAATGTGTATGAAGCAAATACGCCAAGATCAAGGGTGCGTATGGAATATTGTAGAGTCACAGCTAACCCATTGGAAATGAAAATTCCTTATCACCCAAGAGGAAATCCACATGGTATGTTCACAACCAAAATAGGAATGACATTGGAGGAAGGAAGTAATTATCCCGGTCCGGGGAATCCTCTACCATCGGATTTTTTGTTTAACAATAACAAAATTGAAAATTGCCTGATTGGTCTGAAGGTTAATTTGGATGATCCAACTAATTCTGTTTCTTTGGGTAATTGCGAATTTAAGAACAATATGATAGCAGGGGTAATTTCGAACAAAGGTCTGGACAGGGTACAAAATTGTCGGTTTGAATTGCCATTTGAAATCACACCTTTTTACGAGCTTGTGGCTGGCAACATCAATAATATTCCTCCAGGATCAACAGCAGGCCTTGATGTGAAACATGGATTTGTTCTGAGTAATTCAGATTTCACCATTGCCGGTTTTGAACAGCGCCATCCTAATAATGTAGAGAAAAATGGTGTTCATTTTACAGGCCAAAGCGACCAAAAGGTATCCATCAATGGTAACCGTTTCGTGGATATGAACAATGCAATCCGCCTTGAAAGAGCCCTCAGCCAGACCAATCTCGTCTCAGTTGATTTTACTCTCCGTTGCAACGAATTCCAAAATACCCCTCAAAACAGCACAAACCCCATAACTCGAAAAGGTTTGATTATTGGGGAAGGGGTAACATTTAAATATGTAGAAAACAATTTGCCAATTTATAATTCAATAGGAGGAAGTCAAGGATTTGCATCTGGCAAACAATACCCCAATGCGAATGTTTGGCCGGTTGGCCCTGATGTTGATAGGAATGTGCGTCCCAAAATTGGTTCCATTGAACAAGATCTCCACAATCCTACTTCCGGATGGCCGAACAGCCAAAATTGGGTAGCCATTGAAGATCAGAATGAAGTTATTCCATTTGTTTACGAGGGAATTAAATATTGGAGGTATGACAATGAATTTGTGGGTTGGGGTGAGCAAGCAGTCATAGGGCCCATAAAAACAGCAGTACCGCTATCAAAACAAAAAGTTAGAACCTACAAACAGACTCTGCTTCCACCAACAAATTCAAATTATGTAGATCCAAACGATCCGACTTACGATGAGGCCTGTGGAACCTCCTTTGATTTACAACCAATTTTATTTCCTGCCCGGATTGCCGTTGTGGAAAACCCGAACACGACGGTAACCTCGATAAGTTCACAGGTCCTTCCCGATCTGATGCTTGGTGATCCAGTTCCCAATCCCTCAACGAATGAATCAAAGATTGTGCTTTTGCTTCCTAGTTCAGTACAACAAGCCCTGCTTCAGTTTGTAGATTTAGCCACTGGGCGAGTTTTGCAAAATATTCCGGTGACAGAAAGAGGAAAACTTGAGGTGATTCTGGATGTATCCAAAGCCAGTTCCGGGATATATGGGTACCGGCTTATGGTTGATGGAAAGCCCATCGGAACTCGTAAATTAGCGGTTGTGAAATAATGTGCTACGGATGCTGTTGAAAAAAATGTCATTCAAAGAACTCCTGCTTTTGGTGGGAGTTCTTTTCCTATTTTCTTCTGAAATTATGGGTCAGCAAATCCTTTGGGCTAAGGTTTATCCCCTGCGCAAACTAGATGCGATTTATTGCATGGCTAAAGACCAATTTGGAGATATTTATGCAGGAGGCCACACTGAAAGAAACATCCCGGGTAGCCCATGGACCGTTTACCACATGGGTTTTTTAGTGAAATTGACTTCTGAAGGGGACACATTGTTTACAAGAGAGTTGGGCTTTGGCACAGTTTTGAGCTTAGTTATCGACCACGAGGGAATCCTTCGAATTAATCAGTTGTCTGAATCTATCGATCCCTATTTTGATCAATTGCTGGTTCTTAAAAAAATGACTCCTGAAGGATTTATTTTCCAGCGTGATACAATACAACCAATTCCGAACGGAATGACACCCTGGGGCAGCATGGTAGGGAAGGACAGCAGCCTGATAGTTGTAGGGCGGGTGCCAAGAACCAGTAACCCAAGCCAGCAAAGCATGTTTTTTCTACGTATGGATAAAGAAGGTCTGATTTATCCCTGGCTCGAACTCAACCCCGGCCATCCCAACTGCGTGGCCAATCGTGTCGAGCAACTTCCCAATGGACATTACCTCGTCAGCGGCTATGTAGGCAGCCGGATTGCTAGTTACGAATTGAATGAAGACGGATCCAATCCGGTGTTTAAGCAATGGTATCAGACTCCGGATTTATCGAATATGAGCTCAGGATACGTGGGTAAAGTTGGAACAAAAAGCTCGTTCATTGGTGGAGATGGAGGTCCTTGCCTGGTAGCCAATTATGACTCGCTATCTAATAAAAAGTGGATGCATAAGGAAGTTGGGGTGCTGTATCCTCCTCAGGGAATGACAGACGGAAGTGTTGTATATGGTTTCAATCCCAATTTGCCTCCCTACAATGTGTTTTATAAAAGAACAACCGATAGCACAACCACCTGGTATATGAATATTGATGATAGTTTGCAGACAAGGGGAATAGTAGGTAGCATTGAAGTAAAGGCCTATACCTATTTTGAAGATCAAAGTGCCATTTTTGCTGGAACTATTTACCAGGGGAGTTCAATAAATCAAAGAGATCCCTTTTTTATGCGGGTAGCCAACGTCGGTACCCCCGTCACCGCCCTTACCAAACCCAAGCGAGGTACCCTTTCCAATGAAACCCTGGCGCCCTGGCCCAATCCAAGTGGGGGCACCCTTTATCTCAAGCAGCATTTCGACAAGGCCGAAGTCCATTTTTACACCGTCTCCGGCCGGGAAGTCCAGACCGATACCGTCCGTTTCGGGCAGCCGATTGACATTTCTTCCTTCGCCCCTGGGCTGTATCTCTATCGGGCGGTGATTGATGGGAAACCGTTTAGTGGTAAGGTGGTGCGGCAGTAGTTATTGGTTTGTGGTTATGGGTAAGAATTAGTAATGATTTACATTGGGCCATGTTTATGCCTACCGGGACGGAGTCCGCTGCTTACTTATTCAAAGTGCGTAGTCTCGCTTCGCAAAGACTAAGCACAAGAGGGACAGTAATCGGGAATCAGGTTGAAAAAGGAATCAGGAGACAGTAATCGGTAATCAGGTTGAAAAAGAAATCTGGAGACAGTAATCGGTGATCAGGTTGAAAAAGAAATCAGGAATCATGGAGTCAGGTTCAGAAACCAAAAAAGTAGTTGATACAAAGTAGATGACAAATAGTAGGTCAAATGTCAAAACGAAAAAATTAAAAAATGATGAAGGAATGACTGTCAGCTATTCTTCACAAAAAGTCCAGCTACAGTCAGAAAGCACGAAAGGCAATCACGATCCTGTATTTCAATCGGATAGGAGGCGGTGATTAGCCGCCGTCCCTCCACACCACCGGACGTACGTTTTATCGTATCACGGCGGTTTCTCTTAGCGTTTTAACATAGCAAATTGGTTGATGAGAGATCGGTAGCCGATTTGGTCAAAGTATTTCAGGCC
>CAMCXM010000028.1 GCA_945883425.1 Spirosoma fluviale | reverse complement strand
TTTTATGAACCAGCGACGATGGACCAACGACAATTTCAAAACAGAAGAGCGCATCAAATGCACCATTGCATTGAGCCTGAACGGTACCGTCGGTAATTACACTGCCACAGCACAGATCATCGCCAGCCGTCCTGTTTATGGCACGAGTTACGAAACCAAGCTCCTCAATTTTCTGGATAAAGAATGGGCATTTCAATATGTAGAAGGCCAGCCACTCGATTTTCAGCCGGGTACATTTACAAATAACCTCACCTCATTGCTGGCGTATTATGCCTACATCATCATCGGTCTGGATTACGACAGCTTCTCCAAACTTGGTGGTAAAAATTATTATCAGCTCGCACAACAGGTAGGGCAAAATGCCGTGCAGGGCGGTTTGAAAGGATGGAATCAGTTTGACGGAACCAATACCCGTTTCTTTTTGCTGGAGAATCTGATGTCGCAGCAGTTCGCTTCATTCCGGGAATCATTGTACGAATACCATCGGAAAGGTCTGGATACGTATTCCGAAAAACCAGACGATACCCGCCCGATTCTTCTCGAAACGCTCCGTCGTCTGAAGGTGGCATTTGAACAGAGACCGACTTCTATTTTCGTCAAGACTTTCATCGATATGAAATCCCCTGAATTTGTGAAGGTACTGAAGGAGAGTACAAAACCCGAGCAAAAACAGGAAGCCTACAATCTTTTGCTTTTTCTCGATCCTCAGAATACGGAATCTTACGCTGATTTATTAAAGTGATGTCTCAGGCCAAGGCCTTCACGAAAAACAGTCAGGCTGTCATCCGGTCCTGGTGCATGTACGACTGGGCCAACTCGGTTTATTCTCTCATCATCACGTCTACCTTGTTTCCTGTCTACTTCAACATGGTGGCCGTGAATGAGCAAGGAGGAAGTTTGATTGAGTTTGCCGGAATTTCGATGCCCAATTCGGCCTTGTTTTCATATGCCGTTTCGTTTTCGTTTCTGCTTGCCGGATTGATGAGTCCACTGCTTTCTGCCTACGCCGACGTAAGCGGTTTCCGTCGCCGGTTTCTGATGTTTTTCTGCCTGATGGGATCTTTTTGCTGTGCCGCCATGTGCTTTTTTGTGAAAGGAAACCTGGAATATGGCATGCTGATGTTTGTACTGGCTGCCTTCGGATTCAGCAGTTCGATTGTGTTTTACAATTCCTTCCTTCCCGAAATCGTGAGCCCGGATTTGTACGACAAGGTCAGTGCCCGTGGATTTGCCATGGGTTACATTGGTTCTGTCCTTTTACTGATCATCATTCTTCTTCCGCTTTTTGTGCCGGTTGTGAAACTCGAAATGGGTGAAATCTGTCGCATTGGATTTGTGCTCACCGGCCTTTGGTGGTTTGGTTTTGGGTTGAAGGCGGTTTTGGGATTACCCAGTTCTGATAAAGGACGGGGCCTTTTTTTTGAGCTTCGTCCCGTCTGGATCCGGGTGGCTTCGGGTTTTCAGATTTCCAGTCAGATACCCGGACTCGCACGCTACCTGGCCGGTTTCTTTTTCATGAACATGGGCGTTCAAACCATCATGTACCTCGCCGCCATCTTTGGCGAAGTCGAGCTGAAAATGTCCTCCGAAAAACTCATTGCCACCATTCTGATTTTGCAGTTGGTTGCGATCGGTGGTTCCATCCTTTTTGCACGCGTTTCAACCGGACTGCAACCCATTGGAACATTGATTCTGGCTTGTTTTCTGTGGATTGGCGTCTGCATTGCGGCTTATTTTGTGCAGACCGATAATCAGTTTTTTGCAGTAGCCGCTTTGGTTGGATTGGTGATGGGTGGAAGCCAGTCGATGCTTCGGAGTACGTTTACCCATTATCTCCCGAAAGATGAACATGGCAAATCTGTCCTGTATGGCTTTTATGATCTTCTGGAGAAATTCTCGATCGTCTTCGGAACGTTTGCCTTCGGTATCACCAACCAGATTACCGGAAACATGCGCATTTCAGCTCTGGTCCTGGTGATCTTTTTCGTTTTGGGGATTTTCTTTTTCAGGAGAAAACCAGTGGCTCTGGCTTAATCCGGCATAATTCAAAAAGGTCTTGAGCCTTGATTCGCAACTAAAAAATACCCTTCGGGGTCTGGGGCCGTAAACAAACAGGAATCAAGGCATTGCAAGTGAGCCTGGATCCCCAAAACATCCTGGCTTAATTCGGATTTTGATTTTTCAATTTGAATGAAATACGGTGTTCAGGAGTAGGACCTAGTTTCAGAAGTGCCCGTCTGTGTTCCGGTGTCGGGTAGGCCATGTTTCGTTCCCAGCCATAACCCGGATGTAGTTCAGCCAGTTTCACCATAATCCGGTCCCGTTCGTTTTTGGCAAGAATGGAAGCCGCAGCAATCGAGGCAAATTTGGAATCGCCTTTCACCACACACTGATGCGGAATGAAGGGATAGTTTTTGAACCGGTTTCCATCCACCAGAATGAGGTCTGGCTTCATTGAAAGTTGATCCAGTGCCCGGTGCATCGCCAGAATGGAGGCATTTAGAATGTTGTACTGATCGATCTCTGCCGGACTGCATTGCGCAATTCCAAATGCCAGTGCCTGCTTCCGGATTTCCGGCTCCAGTTCGAACCGGGTTTTTTCATCCAGTTTTTTGGAGTCGTTGAGTCCGGGAAGATCAAAGTCACGGGGTAAAATCACGGCCGCCGCCAGCACCGGTCCAGCCAAAGGGCCCCGTCCGGCTTCATCGCAGCCAGCTTCCAGAAATGTTTCAGCACTAAGGAATCGTTGCAAGATTGTGGTTGGAAGGTCGGATCAGTGTTTTTAGTTTGGTAAGCGCTTCGGTATTCTGCGTATTGAGAATGGCCGATTCGATGCTTTGTTTTTCAAAAGTAGTGAGATGCCATGAAAGAGAAGCCCGGTTTTCTGTTTTTGATTCGTCTGCATTGTCGTCCAGCTCGTTGGCCGCCAGGTATTGAAAGGTTACCACATCCAGCGGAACCTGCAATGAATGTGTAAGATACTCTTCCTGCATATCGTTGTTGTTGTCCTGGTTACGGGCCCAGTTGGCGTACACCGAACCAACCGGGTTCATCATTCGTGAAAACCAGGAATCGTTGTTCTTTTTTCGGAACGGTCGCTCTTTGGGCGTGTCACGGATGCAAACCAGTACGACACCGTCCGTTTCTTTCTCGATCCAGGGTTTGAATGTATGGATGAATTTGAGGGCATCGCTTACCCCAAAATTATCGCTCAGTCCTCCATCCATCACTTCAATGGACGGAACCGTCGGCATATCGACATTGGGTGTAATGTAGGGAAAGGTCGCATTCATTCGCAATGCAGAAGCAAATCCCAGCCGGCTGGCATCGCAGGATTCAAAGAATCGGCTCATCTCAATGCCTCTCAATAACTTATAGTCCGGTGTTGCGTTGCAGTTGTTTTTATCCCAGGTCATATACGAGATGGGTTGTGGTGAAATGTAGAGGCGCCGTCCGTCATTTACAATCACCGGGGCGATGATCAGCATGGGGATCAGGCCTTCCCTCTCCGGGTTTCTGTAATGGTAGATTTTCTTGTTAAGGGCGTTGTTCAGGTTTTGGTGAAGGGTCTGTTCAAAGACAAGCCCACGATCCGAATTGTAGGTGTACTTTCCATCATTGTAGGTTTTGACCTGGATCAGAATGTCGTTGGAAATGAGGGAGAACACAACAGGGTTGAGGATGTCTTTCGAGATGTTGTCGATGTATTTCCGTTCGTAGTAATCCACGTCATTCTGTATTTTACTTTGGAGAAACAGTTCGCGGTAATAGGCGGCTCCCAGTAATCCACCTGATGCTCCGGTAATCAGAACCGATTGTTCCAGCAACGAACTGTTCAGGCTGCTGTCGGCAAACTGAAGGGTTCGCATGGTCCAGGTAGCTGCCCTGATTCCACCGCCGCTTGTGCAGATGAAAACCATCTTTGGTTTTTCCTGTCCGGTTTTGGCTTTCCACTTGTTGAGTATGCCAATGGTTTTCAAAGAATCCGCAACAAACACATCCGGGTTGGTCATTTTTCGGAACTGCTGGTTGTTATAGGGTACCTTTTTCTCGTAGCTGATCCCAATCGCCTGGTAATTTCGATCCATCACGCCAGAAGAATAAAGGACGTTTATCAGGAAAGCGAAGCCAATGAAAATGGAAATGCTCCATCCCCGAAACCAGTAACTGATGGCACCGATGAACATAAGGATGAATCCGAACAAAAGGAAAATACTGGCACCTGCAGGAATTTGAAAGATGGCTGCACCACTGAAAATGCCCAGTACAAACAGAAAGAAAATGGTCCCCAGTTCCAGGATAACCGCCGCCAGGTGATTGGAGCTGAAACTATCGGATGATTTCACTATACGCCTTCCGTTTTGGGGTTCTTTTACTTCCGAAACGCGGAATCCGGAACTCAGGAAATAGCCGACTTTCGGACCGCTGCCTCGCAGACTTCGAATGCGTTTCATGATAGAAAGGCGGTAAAAACTTAAATTCCGCAGCCTTTTGTCAATGCTTCGGGAGAGTTTCCTCAAAGGAGTACTTTGTGAAATCCGGAAATACAGAAAGGTGAGGAAAAAAATCCACAGGAATCCACCTGAAAAAGCCAGGCATTCCATCACGGCTTCTTTTTTTTCTTCCAATCCCCGCTCCACCTGAAAGGTCCAGAATTTCCACGAAAAGCAAATCAGATAGAGGGCGGGAATTATGCTGTTATTCAGGGTGAACTTGTAAATGGCATTCCGGATTCCAGATAGGAACCGGTATCGTTCTGAATCCAGTATGTAGCAAGTTATCTGAAAGGATGTGTTGAAAACGCCAAAAGCAAGTCCCATGATGAACAAACTCCGGGCGTTCACTTTACCATGGTATTCCGGATCCAGAAACAGGTAAGGAATCCCAAACAGTTTACCCCAGTCGAAAAGAATAAAGCCAAACAAAAATATCCAGAGGCAAACGATCACCTGGTTCTTCTTCAGATTGGTGAACATGAGCTGAACCGGAAAGGATCTCCAGAGCAGGGGAAGGATTTTTTTTGCCTTGTCGAAACCCATTTTTTCGTTTGGCGTAAGGGGCCGTAATTCTGTGACAAGAACAGAATCTCAATCGCTGTCTGCCATCAGCTTTTTGCTGAAACCTTACAAGCGCATATGTTTCTTGTGTTTCAGAATAAACAAGGCCTGAATGCTTTGTTACTTTATATCAACCATTATTATGCTATGGAAAATCCAGCCATTGTTTACCTATATCTTTATCTGGCGATTTCTGACAAAGAATTTTCGGAAAAAGAGGTGGATGTCATCCTTGCCAAATTAAAAAAGAATCCTGCTTTTGCCGGAATGGACACCATCTGTTTTGTCGATGATATTTATAAGAACTTCTGCAAACTGCCCTTCGAAAATGTGATGGTCTATCTCGAAAACTACATGATGGAAGTTCAGCTTTCAGAAACAGAAAGGACGAATTTGATCAATGATTTGGAGGAAATTATGGAAGCCGATGGCATAATCCGAAAAGAAGAAATGATAGCGTTTCAGCGCATCAAAAAATACTTGATAATCAATAACAACTTTCAGTACCGGGCTTCCGCTTAAAAGCCTGCCACCTGCACTTCCAGTTTTCCTTTTGCGGTAATGATGGCCTGAATTCCGGATGGCGTCACATACATCGCTCCCGGAATGAGTTCGTTCAGCTTTCCGGCCAGGTTGATGTTTTTATTGAACTTGTTTCCGGCCAGGTTTTCCTGAATCATCTTTTTTCCTTCTTCTAATTGACTTGCCACTGAAAAGCTGAAATAGGGCTCCATCAGTTTCAGGAATTTACCATGGGCCATCCAATCCGCCGTTTTGGCCAGTTTGTTTTTGGTGTCCAGATCGTAATCCAGATCTTTAATTTTTATGCTGGTGCTGGCCGCATCGTAATACGGTTTCCCTTTCAGATAGACTTTTCCATTCAATGCACCCGACATGTTGGTGGTTACAATGATGTCGTCCCCATGCCCGTAAATGTTGAGGCTGTCGACCTTGATTTTATATTTCCCTTCCTGAAACTCATACGTTTTACCCACAGTCTGGTCGGAGGCAATTTTGCGCAGCTGCGGATAGGAGATTTCAGTAATCATCCCAACCTCAAATTTCTCATCCATCTTATCCACGATTTTCAAGGACGGTACGTTGGCCATTACCGCTCCCGTTGGTTTATTGCCCATAAACGTTTCTGTCACAGCCGTCATTCCGATTCCGACCCGCACATTCCGTCCTTTATTACCAAGAGGCGTCATCATGATGTCCTGTGGTGTCACTTTTAGCCAGGCCTGGTAGGCTTCATTGATCAAAAAAGGTTCCTGCACCGATTTCCAGGCGGTTTCAACCTGTGGTTTGAGGTTGATTTTTCCAACTTCGTTGTCCACCGTCTTTACCAGATTTGGTAGTTCGCGGTCCATAATTTTCTCAATGATGGAGGTAATCGGAAGCTCGAAAAAGCCAATTTTGACTTTCGGTTCACTGATCCATTTGTAGCCATTGGGGGTTGTGCTGGTGTTTACTTTCCAGTTGGGGTCGATGCTCAGTCGGGTTAAGAAATTCAAATCGAGGTCGAACTGAGTGTCTTCGTATTTGGCGACTGACAATCCGAATTTCTCCACTTTCCACCCGGCTTTCGCCCAGATGTTTACCGGCACTTTGATGTTGAACAGATTTCCTCCTTTGGGCTCGATCACCAGCGGCATCCGTTTGGTCACTTTGATCATGAGATTGTCGCCGCCGTTGTTGTCCAGTGAATTGTCGTCAAAAAGGATGGTGCCCAGTTGTTCGTTGATTTTCTTCTCTACGTCATTAAGGGAAATTTCAATCGGGATGTTCAGGGTCGAAACTTCTTTCACACGCTGAACCGCATTCTGGTATGAAGCAGTGGGGGCAGTGGCGAGAAATGGTTTTTTAGAGGAACAGGAAACCCAGATCAACAAACTGGATATCAGAAGGTAAGAGGAGAAACGAATGTTCATAAATAGGACTTAGGCACTTAACCAGGCCGCAAAAGTAGCGTTTTCAGCTGGTTATCTGAAACATAGCTTGGATGCCCTTGTTTATTGCAGAGTATTTCGTTTGAGATTACGTTAAAGAAGGGCCTTCATAATTTGATTACATTCAAATGTTTACATGAAATTAACTTCCACCTTCCCAATGCCGGACGGTAAGGTTACCTTTGCCGCCGATATCAATGCATGAAAGTTAAAGACCTCGTCCAGCTCTATCAGTCTGATCCTTTGGTTCAGATTCTGGTTCAAAAGCTGAAAAACCAGACTACATCTGTTTCGCTGAAAGGACTCACCGGTTCGCTCGATGCCATTGTGGCCATTGCGAGCCACCACGAATCTCCTCAAAGCCAGTTGTTTATTCTGGAAGACAAAGAATCGGCGGCCTACTTTCTCGACGATCTTCAGCAACTGCTGGAAAAAGAAGCCAAAGTACTGCTCTTTCCATCAAGCTACAAAAAAGCCTACCACTACGAGGAAATCGACAACGCCAATGTGCTGCAAAGGGCGGAAGTTCTGTCGGCCGTAAGCCAATCTGATAAGGAAAACTCACCGGTTTTGGTTGTCACCTATGCCGAAGCGCTGGCTGAAAAGGTTCTGAATCGTAAATCGCTCATCTCCAATTCATGGACCGTGCGGGTAGGGGAGAAGCTTGATTTTGACAGTCTTCACGACCTCATGCACGAGTTTGATTTCGAGAAAACCGATTTCGTCTTTGAACCGGGTCAGTTTGCGGTCAGGGGCTTTATCATTGATATCTTTTCATACGCATCCGAGTATCCCGTCCGCTTTGAATTGCTTGACGACGAGATCGAATCCATCCGCTTTATTCATCCCGAAACCCAACTGTCGATTGAGAAATTGCAGGTGGTGAACATTCTGCCCAATGTGCAGTCGAAAATGCTGTTGGAACAACGGGAAAACCTGTTGGCCTTCATTCCGAAGGAAACCCGGATCTGGATTCGGGATGCCGAAATGGCGAAGGCAGCAGTCCAGAAAGTGTACAACCAGGTGGAGGTAGAATGGGCCCATCTCATGGAAATGCTGGGAGCGAAAGGTCTCATCACCGATCCGGCTCAGTTGTACGACGATGGAAAGCGTTTCCAATCTCATCTTTCGTCTTTTCAGACAGTGCATTTTGGTTCAAAAGCTCCGTCCGGCTCAGAAGTGATCGAGTTTCATTCGAAGTCACAACCTTCGTTCAACAAGGATTTCAACATGTTGGGAACCACGTTGGTGCAGTTTGCCAATATGGGTTACAAAACCATCATCAGTGCCGATTCGCCGAAACAACTGGAGCGACTCCAGACCATCTTCGATGAGATCAACCATGGGATGGAATTCACCAGTCTTTACGCCAACCTTCGGGGAGGTTTTGAAGACCGGAACAACAAACTGATCTGCTACACCGATCACCAGATATTCGAACGATTCCATCGCTATAAAGGCCGGGAGAAATTTTCGAAGTCCAAAGCCATGACTCTGAAGGAACTCAAAACCCTTCAGCCCGGTGACTTTGTAACCCACATCGATTACGGCATCGGTCGGTTTGCCGGTTTGGAGAAAATCGAAGTGGCTGGACGGCAGCAAGAAGCCGTGAGACTGGTGTACCGTGACAACGATTACCTGTTCGTGAGTATCCATTCCCTTCACAAAATATCCAAATACTCAGGCAAGGAAGGAGAGGCGCCCAGCATCTCGAAACTGGGTTCCGAAGAATGGGAGAACAAGAAAAAGAAGGTTAAAAAGAAGGTTAAGGACATTGCCAAAGATCTCATTAACCTGTATGCCAAGCGGAGAGCTTCGCCGGGATTTCAGTTTTCACGGGATACCTATTTGCAGGTGGAGCTGGAAAGTTCCTTCATTTATGAGGATACGCCCGATCAGGCCAAAGCCACCAACGATGTCAAAAACGACATGGAAAAACCCTATCCGATGGACCGTCTGGTTTGTGGCGATGTGGGCTTTGGGAAAACGGAAGTGGCCATACGGGCTGCTTTCAAAGCGGTGAATGACAGCAAGCAGGTAGCCGTTCTGGTGCCAACCACCATTCTGGCCATGCAGCATTACAAGACGTTTCGGGAGCGGTTGTCCAAACTGCCCTGCAATGTTGAGTACATCAACCGGTTTAAATCCACTGCCGATGTGAACAAAACTCTGGAAAGGGTGAAGAAAGGCGAAATCGATATTCTCATTGGAACCCACATGTTGCTGGGTAAAAAGGTGGAATTCAAGGATCTGGGACTCATGATTGTGGATGAAGAGCAGAAGTTTGGTGTGAAGGCCAAGGAGAAACTCAAGGAAATCAAAGTGAACGTGGACAACCTCACATTGACCGCCACTCCGATTCCAAGGACACTCCAGTATTCGCTGATGGGCAGCCGCGATCTGAGCATTATTGCTACTCCACCGCCCAATCGCCAACCGGTGACCACTGAGGTGCATCCCTTTTCCGAAACCATCCTTCGCGATGCCGTCCGGTATGAGTTGCAAAGGGGCGGTCAGGTTTTTTTCATTCACAACCGGATTGGTGATCTGGATACGATTGCCAATACGATTCTCAAACTGGTACCCGATGCGAAAGTGGCCGTGGCGCACGGTCAGATGGAAGGCAGCAAACTGGAAGATGTGATGTTGCGCTTTATCGATGGCGATTACGATGTGCTGGTGTCGACCAACATTGTGGAAAGTGGACTCGATATTCCGAATGCCAATACGATGATGATCAACCAGGCCCACATGTTCGGACTTTCGGATGTGCACCAGATGCGGGGTCGTGTGGGTCGCAGCAACCGGAAAGCGTATTGTTATCTGTTTACACCGCCGATGAGTTTGCTCACTGCCGATGCCCGGAAACGGTTGAACACACTGGAGGAATTCTCCGATCTCGGTGATGGTTTCAAAGTGGCCATGCGGGATCTCGATATCCGGGGTGCCGGTGATTTGCTGGGTTCGGAACAAAGTGGTTTCATTACCGATCTGGGTTTTGAGGCTTATCACAAGATTCTGGATGAAGCCATTCAGGAACTGAAGGAGACCGAATTCAAAGCGCTGTTCGCCAACGAGATTGCGATTAAACCGGTGCTGGAAGATTGCGTCATCGAAACCGATCTGGAGTTGCTTATTCCTGAAACCTACATTGGCAACATCACCGAGCGTTTAGGACTTTACACCCAGCTCGACGATTTCAAAACCCCGGCTCAGCTGGTGGAATTTGAGAAAAATCTGGTGGATCGGTTTGGGCCATTGCCGAAATCGGTTCGTCAGTTGATGCTGTCGGTGCACCTTCGATGGGTTGCGGTCGAACTGGGCTTTGAAAAGCTGATTCTGAAGGACAACAACCTGCGAGGCTATTTCATTTCCAATCAGCAGTCGGCCTTTTTTCAGTCAGAGGCATTCGGCAAAGTGCTCGACTATGTGCAAATCAATCAGGGACAGTGTGTGTTGAAAGAAGTGGGGCAGAAACTGATGCTTAAATTCGAGGGCGTCAAAAGCATCGAAAAGGCGATCGAGTTGCTGAACGGGGTGAGGCAGTAAGAAGGGTTAGTGGTTAGTGGTTATTGGTTTGTCAATTGTTCATGCCTAAAAAACGTTGACAGTTTTTCAGATTCTTGTATTTTTATCTTTGAATTTTGAACGCACGCCAGTTTTTTGCTTTCTTTGTGTAAACTAAATTATACAAGCATGTCGATTATTAAAATCCCCCTCCATTTCGAAGGCTCCAAAGGCGAAGCTACGTTTTATTCTCTTTTTGATTCCGGTGCGTCGTTTTCCTGCATCTCGCCGGAATGTGCTGAACAAATTGCCAACTTCGAAAAGCTCTGGAAGCCTATGGAAATTGCTACCGCAGCAGTAGGCCATTACCTAAGAATAGAGCATGTCATCCGATTGGATTTTTACTATAATGATATTCGTATGTCGGATGAGTTTATGGTGATACCCGGTCTTTCAGAAGATGTGATCATCGGAGTGAATACCCTTCAGAAATGGCGCATCAAACTTGACTTTGAGCACGACACCGTCATCGTGGATCCCAAAGTTGGAAAGGCGATGCTGAAATGACGAAGGCGAAAGGAGCAGGTTTGTGATTCTTTTTTGGAAGCTTTGTCAAGTCACCTGTTTTCCATATTGCCAAAACCGGAAACTCAGGGTTCCCATCACAAATTCTGTCATTTTTTCCCTTTCCGGATTTCCTTCTCTATTTTTGCCCGATACCGGAATATCATTCATTCTCATCTTCATGTTTTCTGCCAGTTTTTTTAACTGTCGGGATTAAAAGGTGAATGATGATTTTTTCGGATCTGGCCAAATCAGAACAACCATTATAGCTGAATAACCTACTTTCAGTGTTGCTCTCGTTCCGGGGTTCTTACCATAAATGAATGCTCTTTAATTCGATTCAATTTGCTTTATTCTTACCGTTGGTTTACATCCTTTATTGGTATGCAACCGCAGGTAAAGTCAAAGTTCAGAATATTCTCCTTCTGATTGCAAGCTATTATTTCTATGCTTGCTGGGACTATCGGTTTTTATTTCTTCTCATCTTTTCCACATTTCTGGATTACTACACCGGGCTTAAAATGGCGAACGCCGTGTCCGATGGTTTGCGGAAATTCTGGTTCTGGTTGAGCATCGGGGTCAATCTGGGCTTTCTGGGCACTTTCAAATACTATAATTTTTTTGCCACCTCTTTTGCTGAGGCCTTATCTCAAATCGGATTTGAGGTCCATCCTTCCAGTTTACAGGTGATTCTGCCAGTTGGAATCTCCTTTTATACATTTCACGGCCTTTCGTACGTAATCGATATTTACAAAGGACGGATTCCTCCGGAGAAAAACTATGTGGATTACGCCGTTTTTGTATCCTTTTTTCCTCTTCTCGTAGCAGGTCCAATTGAGAGAGCCACCCATTTGCTGCCTCAGATAAAGACAAAACGGGTGTTTCACTACGGTAAAACGGTGGATGGCCTCCGTCAGATTTTGTGGGGTTTATTTAAAAAGATTGTCATCGCCGATAATTGTGCTGCCTTTGCGAATGTTGCCTTTGCCGAGTCCGAATCCAGCTCTTCAGCTGTGCTGACGATGGGAGCCATTTTTTTTGCATTTCAGATTTATGGTGATTTTTCAGGGTATTCCGATATCGCTTTAGGTACGGCCCGTTTGTTTGGAATTGAATTGCTCCGGAATTTCGCCTTTCCTTATTTTTCGCGTGACATAGCTGAATTCTGGCGGCGATGGCATATTTCGCTTTCTTCCTGGTTTCGCGATTATCTCTACATTCCACTGGGTGGCAGTAAAGGAGGAACCTGGTCCAGAGTCCGCAACACATTCATTATTTTCATCGTCAGTGGCTTCTGGCATGGAGCCAACTGGACCTTTATCATGTGGGGTTTCCTTAATGCCTTGTTCATTATGCCCTCCATATTGTTTCAAACCAACCGGGCGAATCTGGACATCGTAGCAGCCGGTCGGTTGTTCCCCACCTTCAAAGAAGCATTTTCGGTTGTGTTGACTTTTTCGCTCACCGTGTTTGCGTGGATATTTTTCAGAGCCGATTCTGTGTCAGACGCACTGGCTTATATTTCAGGAATGGTCGCTCATCCGGGTTCTTTTCTGGTTCTTTCGCAGTTTGAACCGTATTTTACCATTCTACCCATTCTCTTGATTTTTCTGTTAGTCGAATGGCTGGGCAGAGAAAACCAGTTCGCCATTGCCCGATTGGGTTTGCAATGGAGGAAGCCCTTCCGGTATGCGTTTTATTATTCCATTGTTTTTGCCATTTTCTGGTTTGGGGGAAAAGAGCAACAGTTTATTTATTTTCAGTTCTGATTAATGAGGCAACTCTGGCGAAACCTTCTTTTATTTCTGTTGCCACTTTTCATGGTTGTGTGTTTTGTGCTGGTTGTTCATCCGGATGGCCCTCCTAATCCCAATGGGTTTATGGGTGGATTACTTGATAAGCACAGCCGCCTTCAGTCCATTAAAACCCCAAGACTCATTTTGGGAGGAGGTTCGAATCTGGCTTTTGGCGTGAACAGTGAGCGGTTGGAAAAAGTGTTCGGAATGCCGGTTGTGAATCTGGGATTGCACGGAGGGCTGGGTCTGGAGTTTATGCTTGGAGAACTGCGGCATTCGATCCGGAAAGGCGATGTTGTGCTGTTGTCCATCGAACACCAGCTTGACATGGAAGGGCAGCCAGATTTAAAACGGTATGTCGGAGATTTATTCCCGGAGTCTAGAGACTATTGCAATCCATCATTTCCCGAAAAAATCAGTCTCTTACTCGGTGAAACCAAAGAGGGTTTGGAAAAGATATTGTCAGGAGGACTTGGCCAGAACGATTCAATCCAGATAGAGAATAATCCTGTTTACACACGATCGGCTTTTAATAAGTATGGTGATGTCGTGGCCCATATTGGACAGCAATCATTTTATAATGCAGGACTGGTGAAACCATTCCGGTATGAACCCTGGAAAGGAATCGAAGCGATCAATGCATTTTATGATTTTGCCCTGGAATCTGGAGTGGACGTGCACTACCTTTTTCCCTGCTATCCCTATTCTAATTTTGAGTCGAATAAGGCAGCCCTTCACAAAATAGCGGAAGCTGTTAAGGAGGGCGTTCATATACCAATTCTGAATTCGGAATCTGATTTTGTGTATGCCGATAGCTTGTTTTACGACACTAAATACCATTTAAACGGAGAGGGTCGAGAACGCAGGACAGACCGTTTGATTGAAATCCTGCAACAGAAGGGTGTTTTGAATCCATCAAAGCGATTACGAAATTGAAGGTGATGAATCGCCGGTAGTCGAAAAGGCCAGAGTTAGAGCATAACCGAAATTTATAAAATTGAGTTTCGCCTTGTCCGGAGCCGGCAGAGATGGTAAAATGGCATAAAAAAAGACCGGCACTTTCGGGCCGGTCTTTTCGTTCGTCAAGTAGATTAACCCAAATTCCGCAATAGAAAAAGCTTTTGGTTTATAAATGATTGATGTTGCTAAAGCTCCAACTTCGTTTTTCACCTTAAGTCCTCTCTCTTGGGGAGGATTTAGGTGAGGTTGTAAAGCATAGAAAATCAATCATTTACATCCTATTGCATTATCTGGGTTTAATTAAAGCCCAATGGCAAAGTAGTAGTTGCCGGGAAGGTCTTCATATACGCCTTCGATCATAACACCGCCCGATTTCTTTTCAAGTAAGCCAGCGAGTTCTTTTGCTGAACCTACTGCCTGCTTGTCCACTTTGGTGATGATGAATCCATCTTTCATATCCGTTTGTGTCCGAATTTTTCCACCCGAGAAAATCTTGCTCACTTTCACGCCGGATTCCACCTTGGCGGCTTTCTTTTCTTTGGCAGAAAGGTCGGTAAACTCGGCACCCAGCACTTCAAATATCTCTTTTCGCTCTGATTTTACGACCTCAGATTTGCCTTCTTTGTTTTTTAGAACAGTTGTTACGACCATCTCTTTTCCTTCACGGTTGATCGTCAGGGCCACTTTGTCTCCCGGACGGTGCCGTGCAATCTGCTCCTGAAGTTCCGCTACGGAATTCACTTCCTTGCCTTCTACTTTCACAATCACATCTCCTTTGAGTACACCCGCATCTTTGGCGGCACTTTCCTTGTTTACACTGTCTACCAGAATCCCTTCCGAAATATTCAGGTCTTTTTTCTTCGCCAGTGTTCCATCCAGATCCCGGATCACAATACCCAGAAATCCTCTCTGCACTGAACCATATTTGATGATGTCTTCCACCACTTTGGTCACCAGATTCACCGGAACAGCAAAACCATAACCGCTGTATGATCCGGTTGGAGATGCGATCGCAGTATTGATTCCGATCAGGTCGCCATTCAGATTTACCAATGCCCCCCCTGAATTACCGGGATTGATGGCCGCATCGGTCTGAATAAACGATTCAACCGCCACATTGGATTTCTCCCGAAGAATTGAAATGTTTCGGGCCTTGGCTGAAATCACTCCGGCTGTTACGGTAGAGGTTAAGTTAAACGGACTCCCCACAGCCAGTACCCAGGATCCAACTTTCGCTGCATCGGAATTTCCGAATGCCAGAACCGGGAGGTTGCTTTCTTTTATTTGAATAACGGCCAGATCAGTGGATGGATCCGTTCCGATCACTTTTGCTTTGTAGGTGCGTTTGTCGCTGAGCGAAACCTCAAGTTCTGTGGCATCGGCCACCACATGGTTGTTGGTCACAATGTAACCATCTTTTGAAATGATCACTCCGGAGCCGGTAGCTGAACTTTCCCTTTCCTGAGGCTGACCCTGTGGTTGCTGAAAGAAAGGTGACCCACCAAAAAAGTCACGGAACATGTCGTTTTGCGGCATGGAAGAGACCATTTGTTTGGCTTTAATATTCACAACAGCGGGTGTTACTTTTTCAGCCTGCGCCGAAAAGTCAAGTTCCGCAGCCGTTGGAATGGAAGATGCCAGTCGGTAAGCCGATTCATCCGAGGCCTTTTGAAATACCACGTCTTTGTGGTCCATATCAAGACCCTTGTAGGTTCCGAGCGTGATCAGGCTTCCTGCCAGTCCCGCTCCCAATAGTGAAGCAAATTTGCTCATTGTTCTGTTGAAATTTGAGATAAAACAGTTTTCGATTGCAAGTATTGCGTCTGGACAAACAAAATGCCAGCGCCCTCCGGTGAAAAACTGGCAGTGAAAAAATGACAAAATGACCCACTTCGGTTATGAATGGACATATCCTTTTATCAGCTTTCCGATCTGTGGTTTCAGCGGAGCCTGTGGCCTTCCGGAAGACAGCTTGAAAAATTTCTTTCTTTAGAATTGTTAACAATTTCAACGGATTCCCTCCATTTTTGCCAGACCAATGGATACAATTCTGCAATGGGATTCTGACCTTAGTCTGGCCATTAACCAGCTTCACGCCGACTGGCTGGATCCGATAATGGTATTCTGGTCACAGAAGTGGGTATGGATTCCGCTGTATGCCGTCCTTTTGTATCAGCTTTTTCTTCGGCTAAAGCGATCTGATTTTTACCGCTCAATGGGATTGATTGCTGTCTTGATCGCACTATCCGATCAGACGGCTTCTGCTATTTTGAAGCCAATGTTTGAGCGGCTCCGTCCTTGTCATGATCCTTTACTGCAGTCACTTCTTCATCTGCCGGATGGTTGTGGCGGGCAGTTTGGATTTGCATCCTCACATTCCGCCAACAGTTTCGGGTTGGCCACCTTTGTGTTTTTAGTTTTGGGTTCAAAAGTCCCGTCTGTAAAATGGCTGTTTATCTGGGCCGTCATCACTGGATGGAGCCGGATTTATCTGGGTGCTCATTTTGTGGGAGATGTGGTGGTTGGTTTTGCGATAGGTGGTTTCTGGGCCTGGTTGTCGTTTCAGGTTTGGAGCAAATGGTGCTTCAACCAAAGCCTGAAACCGTGACGGAAATCAGCCTAAGATTCCTTTCCTTTGCAATCTGTTTTCCAGCCCTATGTTTTTCCTGCTTTCCAAAACCTTGATGCATCTGCTACTTCCAGTGGTCTGGGTACTGGGATTGCTCGTCTGGGCATTTTTGACCCGTAGCCAGACCAGAAGGAAAAAACTGCTGGGAACATCCATTGGTTTGTTTCTGTTGTTCAGTAACGACTGGCTCGCTACCCGGGCCTATCGATTGTGGGAATATCCAGTAATTCCCATTAAAGAAGTCACCCAAAAATATGACGTGGCTGTGGTCCTGGGAGGGTTTACCGATCTTTCCAAACAACCCCGTGACCGTGTCTACCTCAGCCAGGGTGCAGACCGTCTGATGCATGCCTTGTTTTTGTATCGGTTGGGTATAGTAAAAACGATTCTGGCTTCGGGTGGATCCGGCATTCCCAATTTCAGTGACGCAGCGGAAGCCGATCGTATCCGGGATGTCCTCAAAATTTGTCAGGTGGATACCAATGATATTCTTCTGGAACCAAAAGCCCGAAACACGCATGAAAATGCGGTGTTTTCAGCTGACATTATCAGGCGGCAGTTTCCAGGAAAAAGAAAGGTTTTGGTGTTTACATCGGCTTTTCACTGCCGGCGGGCACATGCCTGTTTCAAAAAACAAGGCATGGAAGTGGATATGTTTCCCGTTGATTTCCGGTTTACAGATCCCAGCTTTAATGAAGAAAAGTTCTTCATTCCCAACGACGGAGCCTGGGATAAATGGGGGCTTCTCATTCATGAAATCGCGGGCTATCTCATGTATAAACTGGCGGGATACGCCTGATATGTAAATTACTTTTAAACAACATTGGGCACATCAAAACTATCTCCCAAAGAGATCCGGCTGCTACTTTCCCTGGCCGCCATCAACTTTACCCACATCATGGATTTTATGATCATGATGCCTATGGGAGATCAGCTCATGAAGAAATTGTCCATCAATCCCCAGCAGTTCAGTCTGCTGGTGGCCTCCTACACCATTGCAGCGGGAGTGGCCAGCTTCACCGGTACATTTTTCGTCGATCGCTTCGACAGGAAAAAGGTTCTTCTCACTTGCTATGCTGGTTTTATTGTCGGAACAGCCGTTTGCGGTCTCGCTCCCGATTATCAATTTCTTCTGGCCGCCCGAATTATGACAGGGCTTTTGGGGGGCATCATCGGTTCGCAGGTTCTTAGTATTGTGGGCGATCTGATTGCGCCGGAGAATCGCGGAAAAGCGACTGGTTTTGTGATGACGGGTTTCTCAGCTGCTTCGGTTCTGGGCATTCCCATCGGACTGTGGTCGGCTGCTCAATTTGGTTGGGAATCGCCTTTTTTCGGTATTGCCGTAATGGGCTTTTTGGTTTTCTGGACCGCCTATTTTGAATTACCTCCCGTCCGTAAACATCTCGATTCGCCTGAAAACCAAAGCCGAAGCCTACATTTTCTGGTTGAGTTGCTGGCCATCAAAAAGCACAGAATCGCACTTTTGTTCACCATCCTGGTGGGTTTCTCTCATTTTACCATGATTCCTTTCCTTTCTCCGTATATGATTGCCAATGTGGGGTTTAAAGAATCTCAGCTTAGTTACATTTATATGATCGGAGGAGCCCTTACTCTTTTCACCGGACCATACATAGGCAAGCTGGCCGATCAGTATGGTACTGTCAAGGTTTTTTCGTTTCTGGTGGTGATGGCTTTTATTCCTCAGCTTGCCATTACAAACCTTCCTCCGGTTCCGGTTTGGGTGGCACTTTTCTTTACTTCCCTGTTCTTTATTTTCTCCGGTGGCCGGTTTGTTCCTTCTCAATCTCTCACCATCGGATCGGTTCAAAGTCAGTACCGTGGTGGATTTATGAGTCTCAACTCTTCGGTCATGCAACTTGCCAGTGGTTTAGCCGCTTTTCTCGCTGGAATGGTAGTAGACAAAAATGCAGCCGGACAGTTGGTTCACTACGAATATCTGGGATATTCCACCTTGGTATTCAGTATTTTGACTGTTTTTGCAGCACGCCGTATCCGCAATTAATTCCGCAAATCACCAGGTTTCATTACTTCAACTGAAACCACTCCAGATTTATTTGATTTTGACTAAGATAACCTTTTGTATTGTTAGCTTGCTACTACAATGGCCAATTTGATTTCAGTACTATTATACATTCCTTTCTTTCAGGACAATTCAGTTGGCATTCTCGCATCGGTTATTTCAATGATTTGCTTTGGGTTTGCCGATAGTTTATGGAGAGGACCCACCCAGGTTTTTGGTGCTGCTCGTACGATTTTGTTCCGGAATTTCTTTGTACTTCTGGTTATTCTGCCTTATTATCTCTTTACAGAAAGGCGTTCCTTTATTTCTACAGATGCCGTTCTGGCCACTTTTGGCATTTCGATTCTCAGTTACCTGGGCCTGTTTTTTTTTGCCAAAGCCACCAGGGCAGGTCTCACTTCGGTGGTGGTTCCGGTTTCGTCCACCAATACACTTTTTACACTGCTTCTTCACATTGTTATTCTGGACAATGCACTTATTAATGGGATTGCCGGATTCGGGATTGGCCTAACCGTACTGGGTTTGATTATGCTGAAGGTGAACTGGCGCAACGGGAAATTTGATCTTGTCCTTCTCAAAGAAAGCGGATTCCGGTACGCATTGCTGGCTGCGTTGTTCTGGGGAGTGAGTTTTGGATACAGCTGGTTTGCGGTTACGTTCGTAGGCCCGGCTTTGTTTTCCCTCATTCAGGAAGGTATCATTCTGGTGCTGGCTGCCGGTCATAGTTTCGTACTTCTTTATTTACATTCTTCCTCTGAAAACAAGTTTAAAAGGCAATTGGGACTTTTTGAACATGAACATGAAGAGGATATTCATCCACAAAATGATCAGCCGGCAAACGGATCGGGTTCGAAATGGAAGCTTTCCCGCCAATGGAAACAATACTCATTTGTTATTGGCCTCATCGGAATTTTGGGTGCGATTGGTTCGTTGTTCAATACCATTGCCTTGGATAAAGCCAGCATCAATACTGTAACAGGAATCGTCGTGATTGCCCCCGTGATATCCGTCTTCTTCGGTCAGTTGTACTATGGTGAGCGGCTTTCACTCCAGCAGAAAATCGCCATTTTCTTTATCATCGCCGGAGTTTTTGTGATTTCGTATTTTCGTTATTATTAGTGGGTCAAGCTGAATTCTGAACCCAATTCTAAAAAATGGGACTGCGTTCAATTATTTCATTTTGAAACATTCCTCCGGATAATGGTGTTGAAATTTTATTTTTGCACCCCCGTTCAGAAACCGATCGGGTCAGTACGTTAATATGGATCACCAATTTTATTCGCTCCGGGTTGAAGAAGTAAGGCAGGAAAGTCCGGATAGTGTAAGTCTCGTTTTTGAGCATCATCCACAGTTTACCGAATACCTATCCGGCCAGTTTTTAACCATCAAGGCCAGCATTCAGGGCGAATCCATTCGGAGAGCTTACAGTCTTTGTTCATCTCCGGTATCAGGCGAAGCATTGGCTGTCACAATCAAAAAAGTTCCTGGAGGCAAAATGAGTTCCTGGATTTTTGATCAGGTCAAAGCTGGCTCCACGCTTGAGGTAATGCCACCGATCGGGAATTTTGTTTTCCGGCCGCATTCTTCAAAAAAGCGATGGTTTATGTTGTATGCAGCGGGTAGCGGCATCACTCCTGTGTATTCCATGCTCAAGTCCATCCTCATTTCAGAACCTCAGAGTTATGTTTCGCTCATGTTCGGAAACCGGAAAAGGGAGGACATCATTTACAAAGATTCCATTCAGGCCCTTTGCGATAAGTATCCTTCTCGCTTTAAGGTGGTTCATTGCCTTAGTCAGCCGGATGAACAATGGTTTGGCGAACGTGGCCGGATCGATGAAGAACTGATTATGCACACGCTGGAATACCTGAAACCGGTAAGTCCGTTCGAAGAAACCCAGGTTTTTATGTGTGGTCCGGTTGGAATGATGGATGTTGCGTCTGATGTGGTTGTCCAGCAAGGAGTGAAAAAAGAGAATATCCATAGGGAAAGCTTTACTTCATCCATTGATGATGCCGTCAAAGAGGCCGCGGTTGTAGATTTGGAAATCCGAGACCGTTCCATTGAGATTCAATTGGATGGAAAAACTTATCAAGTATTGATTCCGAAAGGAAAAACCATTCTGGATGCGGCGTTGGACAAAGACGTGGACATGCCTTATAGCTGTCAAAGTGGTTTGTGTACGGCCTGCAGGGGTAAATGCGTTACCGGAAAGGTTCACATGGACGAAAGGGAAGGTCTCTCCGATGAAGAAATTGAAGAAGGGTACGTTCTTACCTGCGTTGGTCACCCGCTTACAGATGGAGTGGTGATTGAAATGGGTTAGCCATATGCTTCTATTGAAGAAAGTTCCATCGAACTTTTCATAAAACTCCCGGTTCCAAAGGCCAGTTCTTTTTTGCGTTCATCAAACAGGCGGCCTTCTGCTACGAATAGGTTTTTCGAATTTTGACGGATTCTGCCAATGGCAGTTAATCGGCTGGATGTGATAGGCCTCACATAATGGATTTGAAATGAAGCTGTCAATAAGAAAAACTGCATTTCAAACATCTGGCAGGAGAAATAGGCGGCATCATCAAGTAGCTTAAAGGCAACAGCGCCATGACTGGATCCACCAGCATGATAAAGGCTTGGGTTGGTTTCAAATGTAATTTCGACCTGATCATCGTAAAACTCAATACGGGTTCCGCTGAAATGGATCTGGTTTACCGGAGCCGATTCATACATTGTTTTCAGCTTCCGTATATGCGATTCTTTTGTCTGCATTTTTAGTTGGGTGTGTAAAAGTACGGTTTCGGCTTTCAGGATGGAAATCCGAATGGTCTCAATTCCCAATTCTATGGACAATGACCATGAAAAAAGCCTGACCTTTTTCAGGTCAGGCTTTTATTGAAGGTGAAGGATAAGGGTTTGGTATTAATTCAAATTGTCTGAAAGGCGTTCAATGGGGGAGCACTTAAAAGGATGGGTATAAGGACCCATCCCTTTAAATGCGTTTCCTCAATAGTTGAAGAATACTGTAAAAGTTATTGGTTCTCTGAAAAACAAAAACGGCTTCACAGTACTCAAATCATTTAGTTCAGGATGAAGAGAACACGCAGACAAATTCAATTTCCAACCTGACTTGCTGCAGAACTTCTTTTGATCCATGGGTCAAAGATTAAAAACGTAACTCACATTCGGAGTCCAGATTTAACGGTTGGTAGATTTTATTATCCAGCCGCTATTTTTTGATCAAAATGCCATAGTTTCTGCTTTTTCAGAGTAAAAAATCCTCCAACCGGAGATGCACCGATCCTGAATTGATACCCGACTCTCGAACCTTTTTTATCCTCTATTTCAACATTGATCTCAAAACACATTGACCGGGTTTTCTTGGTAAAAGATGGCTTTTGAGGGATTAAAACTAATATTGGAAGGCAAAGTCGAAATCTGAAGTCAGTTTTCTTTACGTTACGGAAGGATTAAATTCCGGATTTTTTTAATCTTTGTATTCAGATACACACGGTCTTTTCCGTGTATGACAATCTACTCTTTTCATCGGGATGGTTTTATATCACAACCAGTTTGATTACTTCTGTTGTCCAAAATCTTTACGTAAAGTGAAGATCTGGCTAGTTTGCAGTTCCTCGCTGGTCTTTTTTTTACAATTTCCTTTTGGTTGTAGATTTAGCCCAAACATGTAGAATTGATGATGGCATTAAAATGCATTATAGTTGACGATGAAGAAGGGGCCCGCTTTTCCATTCGTGTTCTGTTGGAGAATTTTACAGATCAAGTTCAGGTAGTAGGTGAGGCAGAAGGTATTCCGGAAGCAGTAAAGCTTTTGAAAAAATGTAAGCCCAGACTGGTATTTCTGGATCTTGAAATGATCAATTCAAGTGGATTTGACATTTTCAGATCTGCAGAAAAGCATGATTTTGAGGTTATTGTTACGTCTTCGTATCCCGATCTGGCATTGGATGCTTTTAAATATGGAGTTGCAGACTATCTGGTGAAACCTTTGACCTCGCCAATGCTGGCACGTGCCATTGGCAGAGTTAAGCAAATTCTTGCACCCTACGATACAGCCCAAATGGTGGCCTTGCAGACGACCGATGGAACAAGGGTACTGCCCTCACAAAAAATTTTCCGTCTTGAGTCTGACCGGAATTATACCTGGGTGTATGGCGATTTTGGTGAAAAAATTCTCTCCAGCAAACATCTGGGACATTTCGAGAGTCAGTTGGATAGTTGCGGATTTGTCCGTATTCACCACTCTCACCTGGTTTCAATTTACCAGATTGTTCGGCTTGATAAAACGGAATTTGTGGTGGAATTGAAAAACGGGGATATTCTACCCATCTCCAGAGACCGAAAAAAGAACCTGGTTGAAAAACTTCGGTGGCTTACCGGAGAGGAATAGTTCTTTTGGTTACCATTTTGGTCTGTCCTTATCCGAACCGCCTTTCTGACTTTTAAATCGTCTTTGCTGGAGGTATTTTACCTCATTTTGTCGCATTGCCTGAAGTAAATTTCGTGCCTGTATTTCACTTAGTCCGGCCTCCTGTAGCTTTTTTCGATCCATCCGCTGAGCTTCCGGATCATCCATGTTGGTTTCTTTATCCTTTTTGGCGCCCTCATCCTCACCATTTTCATCTGGTTTTTTTTCCTCACCCTTCTCTTGTTTCGAATCGCTTTCAGATGTTTTTTCGCCAGGCTTCTGTTGACCAGGTTTGTTTTCCGGTTGTTTACTTCCCGGTTGTGGTCCTTTCTGTTTCTCTTCCTTGCCAGACTGTTTTTCCTCTGATTTTGGTTGCTGCTGCTGTTCTTTGGATTCTCCGGGCTTCGGTTTCTTTTCATCCTGAGGATTCTGTTTTTCCTTTTCCGGCGATTGTTTTTGCTCAGGATTCTTCTTTTTCTCCTCCTCCTCTTTTTGCTTGTTCAGTTTGTAAGCAAGCTCATAGTTAAACCGTGCATTGGAATTGGTGGGATTGGTTTTCAGACTTTTTTTATACCAGTCCATCGCCTCTTTATAATTCTTGTTACCAAAGAATATGTTTCCCACCTGCCCGAATGCGATTGACTTCAACGAAGTGGATGGAATATTTGCAGCAGCCGTCAGATAATTTTTCTGTGCCTTCTTCTCATTTTTTACCTGAAAATAGGCATGCCCAAGATTCAAATAAATCTGGCCGGGTAATTCCGGATTTTCGACCAGTGCCTTTTCGTAGGAATCAATCGCTGTTTTAAAATCACGGGCCTTCATGGCCGCCTCTGCTTTCGAAATAAGTTTATTCGTTTTAGCAATTGAGTTGATCCCATCGGCGTTGATGGTACTGCTCACCAGAACCAAAAGAATCGTTAGACCTATCCGAATGAAATTCATTGCAGAAATGAAAAAGAAATCGAATTACAAAACTGGCATATTTCCTGATATTTACGACCGTTCTCGCAGCCGGGATCAGGAATTGAAAGTAGTACCTATTTGAACTCGGCAAAATGAGCCTATTTTTGGGCCCGAATATTTTAATATCCACAGAACAATTGAAAACAGGCAGGCGCCCGGATCACCCGAATGTCATGGATTCTCAGAAATCCTTGTTCCGCTTCTTCAGAAAGCTGAACCATCAGGCGATTTCGTATTTCAAACTCCTGATTTTATTGGTTGCCGTTTTCTTTTCTCATTCCTGCTCAGTAGAAAAAAAAACATGGACTTCTCTTGCATGGCATAATACCCTTGCCCATTACAACGGATATTTTATTGCCCGGGAGAAGATGAAAGAGTTTGAAGCGACTCAGCTTTCCGGATATAAAGACAACTACAACCGGGTTCTGGATGTCTTTCCTTTTCCTCCCCTTGGATCGGCTGCTTCGGCCAATGCATCGATGGAGGAGATTATCAAAAAGGCTTCGATTCCCATTCAAAGGCATAAGAATTCAAAATGGGTAGACGATTGCTACCTTTTGATCGGCAAGGCCCGCTTTTATAAGGAAGACTGGGAGAATGCGATCCAAACTTTCAAGTTTATCAATACGAAGTTCACCGATCAGGAAGTAAAACACAATGCCGTTATCTGGCTTTTGATCACATACACGCGGATGGGCGATTTTTCAAATGCCAAATCGGTGATTGCGTTTTTGAAAAAGGAAACCCTTAGTAAAGAAAACCTTAGACAAGGTGCACTGGCTTTTGCATACTATTACCACAAGAAAAAGGACTACCAGAAGATGCTCGATTACATGTCGATGGGGGTCCAACTCAGTTCCAGAAACAGGGAAAAAGGTCGTTTGAGTTTTGCCCTTGGGCAGCTAAACCAGAAATTTAAGCATGACGACGATTCATATCTGGCCTACAAAACAGTTCTTCGTTGCTGGCCAAGTTTTGAGTTGGAGTTTTATACCCGTTTGAATATGGCCCAGGTAGTGGCCGTGGCTGATGCTAAACAGCTCCGGAAAATCCGAAAGAACTTCAAACGGATGACCACAGATCTGAAATACGAAGATTATCTGGATCGGGTGTACTATGAGATGGGTCTCTTTGAGATAAAGCAAAATAATATGTCTCAGGGCCTTGCCTATCTTAGGACCAGTCTCAGAAAAAGCAAAACCCAGACTGGTCAAAAGCCATATACGTATCTGAAACTTGCGGAGATCCATTACAATCCTTTAAAAAGTTTTGACTGGGCCAAAAAGTATTACGACAGTACAATGCTGGGACTGGATTCAGCGGATGATAATTATAAATTCGTTGCCCGGCGCCAAAAAATCCTTGCTGAATTTGTAACACATTACTACACCATCCAGAAAGAAGACAGTTTGCAGAAACTGGCAAAAATGGATTCTGTTCAGTTGTATGCGGTGATCGATAAGAAGATTCGCGAAGAAAAAGACAAACTTGAAAAGGCAGAGAGACAAGCCAAAAAGCAAGCTGCTGCTCTGGCAAATGGAAATGATCCTTCTGACAATTCAGCTTTTGATAATATGACAGGAGGAAAACAAGGGGCAAGTCCAACTCCAGCAACTGGAGGCGAATGGTATTTCTCCAATCTGGTGGCGGTGGCCAATGGCCGGATGGATTTTAAAAAGAAATGGGGAAACCGAAAACTGGAAGACAACTGGCGGCGAAGCAATAAGCAAAGTGAATTTGATGACAGCGATCCACAGGCTTCAGCTGATTCGTCAAAGAAAAAGGAGGATATCGCAGCGAATGATCCTGGAAAACAGATTGGGAAAGAAGAAAAGGAAGAGGTAAAAGAAGTAAAGCTCTCCCCATCACAGGAACGCCAGCCATACATTAAAGACATTCCGTTTTCAGATGACCAGTTGAAAGCCTCCAACGCAAAGCTGCAGGTTGCCTTGTTTGAAATCGGAAAAATCTACGATCAGAAGTTGGAAGAACCGGAACTTGCCATTGCTTCACTTGAACGGGATGTGACCGATTTTCCTCAGTACGAAAAGGTTCCGGAAGCACTCTACAATCTATGCATGCTGTATAGAAAAGCCTCCCGCCAATCAGACTTTGATCGTTGCAAAGAACAGCTTTTGAAAAATCACCCGGAATCTGTTTTTGCTAAATTGATACTGAACCCCAATTATCTGGTCGAGAACAAGCAGAGAAATGAAATCATTTCCGGGATGTATAAATCTGTTTTCGATCAATATAAAGCCAACATGTTTATCGAAGCCAGCAACGGGATCAACAACATCCGAACCCGTTTTCCGAAGTCTGATTTTGAAGACAAACTGGCCATACTGAATGCTCTGATCACCGCAAAAACGGTGGATATTCCTTCTTATAAAGCAGCATTGAACCGGTTTCTGGCTGATTTTCCGAAATCGGACCTGGTTGAATTCGCTAATCTGTGCCTTAAAAACGCTGAAAAAGGCAACGGGCCAACTACTTCTCCGGTTGACAGCAATCTGACAGCATCAACCTCCAAACCTGTCAAAGCCCCGGAGTTTAAAGAAGACGTCATGAAAAAGCAGTATTTTCTGGCGTTGATTCCAACGATTGATATTCCGGAGGCGCAGATTCTGGCGGCATTTTCAGATTTCAATACCAAGTTCTATCCGGGTGAAAACCTGCAGGTAACATCACTTCCTTTTGGTGACAACAAGCATGTGATGATCAAAATACAGGAACTTCCTTCCAAAATTCAATCGATGTACTACCTCAAGAAGGTTCAGGAAGCGGGACCGTTCAAAAAGGATTTTAAGCAGTTTAAGCCCACTTATTTATTGGTTACACAGGAGAATCTTCAGCTTCTTTATAAGACCAAGGCCATCAAAGAATACGCCGTGTTCTATGCCAAACACTACGATCTGAAAAAGGAACTGAATGATGATGTTCCGTCCTTCGACAAGTAGGACAAACTAAAAATGTTGCCAGCCCTGTGCTGTAATTTCAACCGATTGGCCACTGTTTAATACCAGTTTTTTTCCAGCCGAAGCGTCCCGGATGACACCGATGATGCTGACATCTTCCAGTTTCATCACGTTGTCATAGTCTTCCTGCTTTACGGTGAAGAGCAGTTCATAGTCTTCTCCACCGTTCATAGCACAGGTTACTGGTGATAGTCCAAACTCACTGGCTGCCAGTCGGGTTACGTTTTCAATGGGAAGTTTGTCCTGGAAAATATGGACACCTACATTGCTTTGTTTGCAGATGTGAAGCAGTTCCGATGCCAGGCCATCCGACACATCCATCATCGCAGTTGGAACTATGTTTTTTTCTGCAAATTCATAAACCAGATCGGTTCGGGCTTCTGCTTTCAGCTGCCTTTGAATCAGATACGTATGGTCCTCATTCAGTTCCGGCTGCATATCCGGGTCCACTTCAAAAACCTTTTTCTCGCGACTCAGGATTTGTAAACCCAGGTAAGCGGCTCCAAGGTCTCCGGTGACACAAACCAGATCACCGTTTTTTGCTCCGGAACGCTTTACAATCCGGTCTGGCATTTGGGTTCCCAGTGCCGTGACAGAAAGTACCAATCCCGAACGGGAAGAAGTGGTGTCACCTCCAATCAGGTCAACATTGTATTCTTTGCAGGCCTGTTTAATTCCATCATAAAGAGCATCAATGGCTTCCAGTGAAAACCGATTGCTCAAAGCAACAGAAACCAGAATCTGCCTTGGGACGGCATTCATCGCGGCAATATCCGAGAGGTTCACTGCTACAGCCTTGTAACCCAGCAAATGCAGCGGTGTGAATGACAGGTCAAAATGGATTCCTTCTGCCAGAAGATCAGTTGAAACCACCAGTTGTTCTCCGGACGGTACCGAAATCAAAGCGGCATCGTCACCGATTCCCAGTTTGGTTCCTGACTGTATGTTTACAAATTTCTCTGCAATCCGTTCAATGAGTCCGAATTCCCCAAGGGTTGATAGTTCCGTTCTTTTCTCTGTCATTATTTTCTGTTTTAATAAGCCAGAAGGCTTTGAAGCTTTTCGCCGATTTTTGACTGAGGAAGGAATCCTTTTTCCAGGGTGGGAGCAAATGGCACGGCCGTATCCATGGATCCCAACCGAACAACAGGCGCATCAAGGTAATGAAAGAGATCTTCCGAAATCCAGGCAGCAATTTCGGCCCCGATTCCGCCTGTGATGCAGTCCTCGTGCAGGACCATCACCCGGTTTGTTTTTTTAACCGATCTGGCAATGGATTCCTTGTCGTACGGAAGAAGTGTTCGCAGATCCAGAATTTCTACATCCAGTCCTGATTTCTCAACCTCAGCTGTCGCCCAATGAACGGCTGCACCGTATGTGACGATGGTGGCTTTATTTCCACTTTTCACAATCCTGGCCTTTCCAAATGGGATGGTATAAAATTCTGAAGGTACATGAGAATTCACTGATCGGTACATGACTTTGTGTTCGAAGAAGATAACCGGATTCGGATCTTCAAACGACATATTCAGAAGTCCTTTCGCATCAAATGGAGTGGAAGGATAGGCGATTTTGAGGCCGGGTGTGTGGAAAAACCAGGCTTCATTGCTTTGCGAATGGAAAGGTCCGGCAGCAACACCGGCACCAGTTGGCATACGAACGACAACATCTGCATTCTGTGCCCAGCGGTAATGACTTTTTGCCAGGTTGTTCACAATCTGGTTAAATCCGCAGGTTACAAAATCAGCAAACTGCATTTCAACCATTGCCTTCATTCCTTTAATGGAAAGTCCAAGACCTGCGCCTACTATGGCAGATTCACAAAGAGGCGTATTTCGTACACGGTCTTTTCCAAACCGGGCAACGAAGCCTTCGGTCACTTTAAACACGCCGCCATAATCGGCAATGTCCTGACCCATCAGTACAAGATTGGGATGTCGTTCCATGCTTTGCCCAAGTCCTTCCTGAATGGCATCCACCATTCGTTTTTCGTCACCGGTGTTTCGGTCCGGCTCCGAAGAATTTGGTTCGAACGGCATGTACATATCATCCAGCTCTTCCTTTTCGTCCGGCTCTGGCAGCGGTTCGGCAAAAGCCTCTTCGAGGCCAGATTCAATATCGTTCTTAATGGAAGCCCTGATTTTTTTCTGCTTTTCTTCGGTGAGGATTCCCAGTTCCATGAGCCAGGATTCAAAATTGTTGACCGGATCTTTTGGCTTCCATTCATCAAACAGTTCCTGTGGTACGTACTTAGTGCCGGAAGCTTCTTCGTGGCCCCTCATCCGGAAGGTCATGGCTTCCAATAGCAGTGGTCTTGGGTTTTTGCGGATATCCGCAGCCCATTTTTTCACGGTGTGGTACACTTCCAGCAGATTGTTGCCGTCGATTTTTACAGCATCAATTCCATACCCGGGGCCCTTATCAACAAAGTTTTTGAAACGGAACTGTTCGTCAGAAGGAGTACTCAGGCCATAGCCATTGTTTTCAACCACAAAAATTACCGGCAACTGCCACACGGCAGCGACATTGATGGATTCATGAAAATCACCTTCCGATGAACCACCATCGCCCGAAAAAACGACGGTTACTTTCTTCTCTTTTTTCAGTTTATGGGCCAGTGCGATACCGTCTGCCACTCCCATTTGCGGACCAAGGTGGGAGATCATTCCCACGATGTGGTGCTCATTGGTTCCAAAATGGAAAGAGCGGTCCCGTCCTTTGGTAAAGCCACCTTTTTTTCCTTCCCATTGCTTGAAAAGTTTGGCCAGTGGAATATCTCTGCCTGTGAAAATACCGAGATTCCGGTGCATCGGCAGAATGTATTCATCTTTCTCCAGTGCCTGCACCACGCCAACGGAGATGGCTTCCTGTCCGATTCCGGAAAACCATTTACTAATGCGGTTTTGCCGAAGAAGGATTAACATTTTTTCCTCAATCATGCGGGGCTTGAGGATGGATTCGTATAAAGAAATCAACTCTGCATCGGTGAGTTTTTTTCTTTCAAAAGTCATGTGTGTTGTGGTGCTTGTCATACAATTGTCAAAACAAGAGGCTGGTAGTGTAGCCCGCCGGATTCGTTCACAGATATTGTCTGTGAAAACGGCTGCAAATCTGCCAAAACTTAACCGGAGGGCAAAGTGAAATGCATAGAAACCTGAAACGGACTTGTCATTCCACAAACGACATCACGACTTTCTTTTTCAGATAGCGAACAGACCATAGTCCCAGGGTGTCGCCCAGCGATGCTTTCAATAATGGATTTGCCTGATTTTGGTGGCAAGAGACACATTGCTTCTCATTAACAACCAGCGCTTTGGTGAAAAAGAATTCTTTATCTCCATCCTTTTGGTAATTGGGTGTAATGGCAAGGTGGTTTTCCTTGTTGTATAAATATGCATCCATGATTTCCCTTTCCTTTTTTGAAGCAATGCCCTTAATTCGGGAATTGTCGAAAGGCATCCGAAACAAGGTTCCTTCAAATTCTTTACCGACCAATTCTTTCGTTTTCATAAAGGCAGGTACACAACTTTGATCGTTTCCGTTTTTGAGTTCATTTAAAAAAATGATCTCAGATCGGGCAATAAGTGAGTCACCGATTTCAAATGCACGTTCAGAAATCTGGGCATCAGTGAGGTGAATCACTTCGCGTTGCCTCATTTCTTCTTTGACCGCTTTTGAATCCTGGGTTTTTGTTTCGCGGCAGGCAAAGAGAATCGTGAAAACGATTGCCGGAAAGTAGATGAAACTGCGCATTGGCTATGCAAAATGAATGGTGATCGCGTAAAGGTAAATCAGCAAACCAGAGCATTGGTGTGTAAAATACTGTGATTTTTTCTTTTTGGTGATAAGTACTTGATTTGTAAATTTTTAATCCGGTATTTTTCACAAAATCTATTTTAGAATCCCTGTGTTTTCACCAGAAAATCAACCAACATTTCGTTCCCACTTTTTGCGAATCGCATCTTCGAAAACGAGAATCAGCGAATCAAAATAAGAAAAGCAAATAGGTTCGCCCTGGATATCAGTTGTCTTTTTCGTTGTCAATTTTTATTCGGACCCTTCATTTTTTGCATTGCTCGATCGGTATTTATCTTTTCATCGTTTCATTCTTTTTTACTGTCATCCGGTGAACTCAGTATAGATTAGAGGGTAAATTTTCCAAATTCTTGGTAAAGTACAAGAGGCAGAGAAATTGCTTTCATCTGCCTCTTTTTTGCAAGCTTTGCTGTTACCACACAATAAAGTTTTGCAGATGCAAAGTA